>JAEWRJ010000062.1 GCA_023460055.1 Bacillota bacterium
GTTATGGGGTCACGCTGAAGGGATCGGGCGATGAGCAGCTGAAGCTGGGCATGAACGGCACAGCGACGATCCTGACGGGCGAACAGACCGGCGCGCTGCTGATCCCCTTGGCGGCGCTGCAATCCGACCGGCAGGGCAGCTATGTATGGCTGTACCGGGAAGGGGTTGAGGCCACCAAGGACGCGCCGGGCGTCAAGACCTATGTGACCACCGGCTTGTCCGATACCGATTACGCCGCTGTCACTTCCGGGCTGTCATCAGGCGATGAGGTGCTGGTCGTCCGTTCGGCCGGCGCGCAAAGCGCCGCCCCCGGCATGAACTTCTCCATGCCGGGCGGCGGGATGGGTCTGCCCGCGGAGGATGGCTTTACGATGCCCGCAGGCGGTGACGGCAGCTTCACCCGGCGTACGGAGGGCGAATCGCAGCGGCCGGGCGGCAGCACTGCGCCGGGAGGCAATAGATAATGATCCAGATGCGGGATATTGTCAAACGCTATACCCTGGGCGGAGAAACCATCCGCGCGCTGGATGGGGTCAGTATGGACATCAAAGACGGCGAGTACCTGTCCATCATCGGTCCTTCGGGCAGCGGCAAATCCACCCTGATGAACATCATCGGCTGTCTGGACCTGCCGGACGAGGGCAGTTATCAGTTGAACGGAAAAGAGATCACAAAATACTCCCAGCGCCAGCTGGCGCGGCTGCGGGGTGAGCACATCGGCTTCATCTTTCAGGGATTCAACCTCCTAAACCGCCTGGACGCGATTGAAAACGTGGAACTCCCCCTGATTTATCAGAAGATCGGCGTGAGGGAGCGCAGGGCCCGCGCAAAGGAGGCGCTTGACCTGGTGGGCCTGGGCGACAGGCTCAAGCACAGACCCAACCAGCTCTCCGGCGGGCAGCAGCAGCGCGTCGCGATCGCCAGGGCCCTGGCTGCAAGGCCGCAGCTGATCCTGGCCGATGAGCCGACCGGTAACCTGGACAGCAAGACGGGGCAGGATCTGATGAAGCTGCTGCGAGACCTCAACGAAGGCGGCAAAACCATCGTGATCATCACTCATGACACGAATGTGGCGGCACAGGCCAGGCGCACCCTGCGCATCGTGGACGGGCATATTTTTGATGAGGGGGGTGCCCCAGATGCAGTCGTTTAACATGGCGCTTAAATCCATATCCGGCAACCGCATGCGCTCCTTCCTGACGATGCTGGGCATCATCATCGGCGTGCTGGCCATCGTGGTGCTGGTGGCGATCGCCCAGGGCAGCTCAAGCTACGTGACCAGCAGCATAGAGGGCCTGGGGACCAACCTGTTCACCGTCAGCGTGCGCGCCAGGCGGAACAACCCCCTCACGCTGAAGAAGCTCACCGACCTTTCGCAGGAGGAGGGCATCGCCTATGTGGCGCCGACCCTGACCTCCTCAGGCACCCTGAAGGCGGGCGTGATCCAGTATGATGACGGCAGCATGCTGGCAACAACTCCCTCCTACCCCGATATCCGCGGCTGGACACTGCGCAGCGGGCGCTTCATCGCCCAGCCCGATGTTGACAACCGCAGCTTCGTGGCTGTCGTCGGCCAGGAGGCCGCGACGGAAATGTTCGGCACCGTAAACGCCGTGGGCCAGACCTTCACCTTCAAGGGTTACAGCTTTACGGTGGTCGGCGTACTGGATGAAATCGGCAGCAGCCTCATGGGCTCGGGCGACAATGTCGTGGTCATCCCCTTCACCCTGGGCGAGCGATTGTTTTCCTCCCCCGGCATCAACAGCTTCTATGTATCGGCCGGGAGCGCGGAGGAAGTCTCCCTGGCCGAGGAGGAGATCAAGGCCTTCATGGACAAGCAGTTCTCCAGCGCTTCCACAGGCGGGTCCTCCGCCTACAGCGTGTACAACCAGACAAGCATGCTGGCCACCCTGCAGGAGGCGACAGGCGCCCTCACCATGATGCTGGCCGGCATCGCGGCCATTGCCCTGCTGGTGGGCGGCATCGGCATCATGAACATCATGCTGGTCTCCGTTTCCGAGCGCACGCGGGAGATCGGCATCCGCAAGGCCATAGGTGCTACCAGAAGCCGCATCCTCAGCCAGTTTTTGATCGAGGCGCTGGTATTAAGCGTGATCGGCGGCCTGATCGGCCTCATGCTCTCGGCGATGATCCTTTACGTATTGGAGCCCATACTGTCCATGCCCCTGAGCATATCGCCTCAGGTTTCCCTGATCGCCGTCGGCTTCTCGGTGCTGATTGGTGTGGTGTTCGGGCTGTATCCGGCCAACAAGGCGTCGAAACTGCGGCCGATCGAGGCGCTGAGGCACGAATAAGCCGGGCTTCATCACAGGGTGAGCCCAGAGCGGACAACACAAAGAACTGTCACAGTCAATATGTGACAGTTCTTCGCATACCTCTATACATGGCAGGTCATATTCCTCCTTGGGCAATCGAATTCATCATCTCGCGCATGTCCTCGCGGCTGATTTCACCGCTGATACTCATCATGTAGGGGCGTTCAAACCAGTCGAGCACAACATGGCTCAGGTTGGTATACAGAAAGAACCGCAGGCCGCCTTTTTCAAAAATCTCCAGTTCTCCTTCATCCTTTTCGGCAAAGATGGACATCACGGCGTTTTCATCCAGAATGACCTTTTCCGCATAGAACATCAGGACGCGCTCACCGTTTTTATATTGGGCCCCAACGAAAATATATCCATCTCCATTTTCCTGTATCTCAACCCGATCCAGGCTGAACCCTTCCGGCACAAAGGCGGGCAGGCGGGGGTACATCTTCTGATCGATCAGGGCCTTACGGAAATCATCCCCGGTATCATAGCCCGGCGGCATGGTGGCCGCAGGCAGGGACCCATCCTGTCCGTCACCCCACACGGTGATATTCAGCTGCTCATCGTTCCAGCCGAATATATGGTCCCACACCTTCAGGCCCATCGCCTGGGCCGCCAGGCTGAGCAGCAGCACGGCCGTTAAGGCCAGGGCCGCGATGGCGGCGGGCCGCCGCTGCGGGCGGGGCGCATTCCCCTCTTTGATCCGGCGGAGAATCTTCTGTGTTTCTCCTTCTATATCTTCTTCGCCCGGCACACCCTCCTCTTCATACCCGGGGTGAAGGGCCAGCCAGCATGCCCGGATCAAGGGCAGATTTGCTTCCTCTGGCGGCCAGCCCATTTGGATATCAAGTATTTGCTGCGCCTGCTCGCGCGTGATGTGCCCGCCTGCCAGCACACCGGCGATCCATTCCTTTTGTTTTCTTCTTTTCATCCTGCCAAAGCTCACAGACGCCTTCCCCCTTCACTATATATATGATGTTGGAAGCGCGGTATGTTGCGTGCTGACATAAAGTATATTATTCCCATTCCTTCCTCACCTTTTCTTTTGCCCGCAACAGGATAGAGCGCAGAGTAGACTCGCTTTTGCGCAAGGCCTGAGCCAGTTGTTTTTGAGGTATCCCCTCGCCATATGCTTTCTTCATCATCTCATACTTTTCATCGCCTACAATCTGCCGCACCTGTCGCTCATCCTCGGAGAGCATTACGCTTTTTTCAACATCCGCCCCTTCATCAGCAGTTTGAGCATATGTGTTTTCGTCATCCAGCGAGTATTCAATGCGCTCGCGTTCGATGATCATTTTTCTGTTGACTTCTCTCATTTTATTCAGCAGCACCTTGGCAGCCCAGCCGCCGGGGTTTGGATGATTTCTCAGCCTTTTCCGGTTTTTAAAGCAGGCGGCGATTGTCTCCTGAATGCAATCCGGCAGATAATCGGACATGTAAGCAGGAAAGCTTTGCAGGCAGACTCTGCCATAGGCGTTCAGCGATTTATACAGCGCCCCGATCTCATCTCTCAGCAGGTTGTCATTATCATCACACACTACTACACCTCACACGGCTCCCCGTAATTCAGGGATTACATCAGCAAAAAGAAATTAAACTACCATGAAGTATAGCGATGATTTTTCTGCCTGTCCAGTTCTCGGTTCTGAGCAAGAGAAAAATTTTTTTGAAGTGCAACATTTTATACTGCTCATGCAATATATAAGTGAGAGGATAAAAATCATGCATGAGATCGTTTCCTCACAGCGCCGTTACCTAATGAACGACCCAATACACAGGAAAGCAGGTATGTGTGTAAATCAAAGTGCACCTCCTGCTATTATGTCTGTGTTTTTAATGCTCAATCATCAGTTTGTCACGATTTGTGAAAAAGAGGCTATCATTGTTCAAGGTGGGACAGGGAAGTTATATCGGCAGATAGTTAATCTTTCACTGGAAGGGAAGGAAAACCAATTGTACTCAATTTGTCTGCCTCTTCAAAAAGGAATTCCTGCGGTTTTCTCTACATCGGACAAGATACTTATGATACTGGAGTAGTGCGGAGGAAAAAAGGATGAAACGACATGCTGCTTTTCTGATCATAATAACGCATCTCTATATGTTCCTTTTCATTTTTTCTGCGTCGGCCTCTCAAAGCGCCATCAGCGATTCACAGGCACTTCACCTTTTGCAAAGTGCGGGCGGCGTAGCGGTAAAAGGGGATGATTTGTGGTTTGAATCATCAGATATATTATATATGTGGGAAAGCAATAGAACAGTCACCCGTATTGATACGCAATATCCCGGCGGTGTCTTGCTTAGTGATGGAGAGGATATTTATTGCTGGGATCCATCAAGCGGAGAGCTTTTTCTGCTAAAGGATCATCAGTTTGCTTTCTGCATCTGTTTTGATACGGACGGAGCGTTTGGCTCTGGAGTTGAAAAACCTTCGCTGATACAGGCTGAACTGACGTCTAAACACCTATGTTTGCTGCTGACGAATCCTTTGGATGCGGGCCTTCAGATTTGGGTATATGACCGCCATACCGGAAAAAGAGTGGTAACGTATCAAGGGGATATACTCAGCATGGCGGCTTTTCGCGATGATGAGATTCTGATCGCCGAGGGTAAGCGCGAGATCTGCATTAACAGCATGTCGCTGTCAAGCGCAAAGGTCAATTTTCTTATGAATATCGGCGAACTGAGACCCGACAGTATGGTTTATGAACTCAAAAAGCAAACGCTATATATCAGCGCGGATACTCAGTTGTATGCTGCCCGGCAGGGCAAAGAGCCGCAGGCGATAGGGAGAGAAAATGCCGGGGAAGGGGTCAGGGGCAGGGCACAAATATACGATAACAGGTATATAAAGTCTTCCATTGAAGAGGATAGGACGTATATCAACAGCCCATTTGAATGCGAAAATGAAAAGATTACATTGACCGTTGGAGGCGGGTTTTGGGGAGAGCGTGAGCAAAACCCAAGGTTTAGGGAACTGCATCCTGACGTTATTCTAAGCTTCGAAAAGGCAGAGATTAACAGAGATATCTATCTTACCCGCATCATGACCAAAGAGAGTAAGGCAGATGTTTATATCATGAATACCAATGACGAAATTTATCGTGCCCTGATCGAAAAAGGATATATGTATCCGCTCAGTGGCAGTGAGACGCTTATGAGGGAAGCTCAGAGGATGTACAGCAATTTAGCCGCACCCCTATGGGGAGATGATGGCCTTCTCTATGCCTTTGCGCATAGCGGTCCCAACGCGCCTGTTTTGCAGGGCTGCTATGCGGATCACTGGAATGAGACGGGGTTGGGTGATATCCCCGTTACACTGGATGAATTGCTTGATGCCTGCAAGACCTTAGCCGGATTGGAAGGCGATTGGCTGTTATGGAGGTTTGGGGATGCGCAATCCTATAAACAGGACATGCTTACGCTGATCATCGATACCTATGTCAGCCATTGCATACGATCCGGTGAAGAAGCGGACATGAACACAGCGCTGTTCAGACGGCTGATTGAACGCTTTGATCAATTGAAACCTTCCCTTGAACTCCTGGGCAAACGATGCGAGGAAATGCAAAACGAAAATGGGCGGGACGGCGATAAGCTCATTCCCTATACCCTGCTTGAAAATATGTACAGCCTCTTGCCGGAACATGATGATTACCACGGCCAAAGAATGATGCCTATCCCTTTATCCATAGAGGCTGACCTTGATGCAATTATACCGGCATTCTTTCCTGTACTGATGATTAGCTCAAACTCTCCTTATAAAGAACTTGCGATGGAGTATATTGAGTGTTTTATGCTGGACTTTTCTATGGATACTCAGGTCATGCTGTACCCTGATCAAGTGCAGCCCGTTTTACATGAAGCGTATGAGAGGGAAAGCGCTGAGCTGAACGCAAAAATAAATTCATTAACTGATCAACTGAAACAAGCTGAGCCCTATCAGCGTCAGGAAATCGAACAGGGGATTGACATGTATACTCAGCATGTTGAAGACCTAGAGGAAAACAGGCATTGGTTCATCCCCCCCCAAAGCGTCGGGCAATACCTTTCCCTGCAATCGCTTATCTATATGGATGAGTACCGCGCGCTGACGCACAGATCCGGAGGGGACAGCCAAATGCTTCGCCTTCTTAACCAATTCATAGACGGAGCCATTGATGCGGATGCCTTTGCAGACCGATATGATCAGATGCTAAGGTTGATTCAAGGTGAAAATAAATGATAGGAGACTGAACTATTCAGTTGCAGACGCATCATAAAGCAAGCGAAGCAAGTGGTGAAGTTGACATCAGCGATACCAGGGAGAAGCCGGGCCGCAGCGGGTCCGGCTTCTCCTGTTTTATCAAATGGGCAATAGCATCAGGGAATTATGGGTATAAACAGATAAATGAAGCGAGGTACAGCATCATCGGGTTGAGCAGGAAGGAGAGGATGGCATGGAGACCGGATCATCCCAGCACAGCGCGCGGAGAATATCCCGGGCAGCATTTTTAAAGGACGTATTCCTCTGTGCTCTGGGTTCCTACGGAGGGCCGGAGGCGCACTACGGGGTCTTTTCATCGATCCTTGTCCAGAAGCGGAAATATCTGACGGAAGAAGAGCTGACCGAGATGATTGGGCTGTACGCGCTGGTGCCTGGACCTTCCAGCACACAGACGATCACGGCCATCGGATACCACGCGGGCGGGCCGATCCTCGCCCTGCTGACCTTTCTGGTCTGGGCGCTCCCTGCCATCATCACGATGGCCCTGATCGGCGTGCTGTTCACCCGGATCGACGCCTATGATCAATGGAAGCCGGTCATCAGGTATCTGCCGGCTGCCGCCGTCGCGTTTATCATCTACGCGGCCTTCACCCTGTCCAAAAAAGTGCTTAAAAAGGGCGGAGACGGCCTGCTGTACGCCGTCATGCTGGCTTTGGGCCTGCTGCTGGCATCCTATTCCCCCTGGGTCGTCCCGGCACTCCTGATCACGGGCGGTCTGGTCAGGCTGGCGCCGCACGCGCGGCAAGGGCTGGGCACGCCCCTCATACACAAGCCAAGATGGCTGATCCTGGCCTTCATCGCGGGGCTGGCGCTCATCAGCGAAGGGCTGAGAACCTGGCTGGGGACACCTGTGATCAATATGTTCACCTCACTGTACCGCTATGGCTATTCAGTCATCGGCGGCGGTCAGATCGTCATCCCGCTGATGATACAGGATATCGTAGAGACGCAGTCCATGATTTCGCTCCATGATTTTCTCTCCGGCTATGCCATTGACCAGGCTGTTCCGGGGCCCCTGTTCAGCTTCGCGGCCTTTGTCGCTTCCCGCTCATTTGCAGGGAGCGGCTATGCCTTCTTCATGGGCCTATTGGGCGGCATGACGATCTTTCTGCCGGGCACGCTCTTTGTGTTCTTTATCTTTCCGCTTTGGAAATCCATGCGCGGCAATGACCTGGTCAGGCATTTTCTCAGCGGCGTGACGCTGACAGCCGCGGCCCTGATCGCGATGACGGCGATCACCCAGATCATGGCCCTGCCTGCCGATCCCGCCGTATACGGCGTTGCCGCGGTGAGCGCCCTGCTGCTTCTCAGTAAAAAATACCCGCGCCGCTTATTGTTGCCGCGGCAGCGGCGGCGGGCTTTCTGATGTAGGGCCAACATGATCAGGCAGGATCGCGCCGGGAATGAAAATTTGATCAAGTTTTCCTGAAAACATCAAAAACCTTCCTCTATCTGCTATAATCAATTCAGCTTTTATAGGGTGGAGGTTTCGCATGACGCAGCTTAGAGATTGGACGGCCGAACAGGCCGTGACCTTATTTTGTCAGGCGGCAGTGCAGTCGGGGCTGATCGAAGAGGAAGATGTGAATTTTTCCATCAACCGCCTGCTGGATCTGCTGGAGATGGATGAGCCGCAGGAGGCGGCCAGCCTGGTGCCGATCCTGGATCTGGCGGATATATTGGTGGAGTACGCGGTCCGAAAGAATCTCTGCGAGGACAGCCCCGAGGCCAGGGAGCGCTTTAGTGCCAGGCTGTTCGGCCTGGTCACGCCCGGCCCGCAGGCCGTTCGGGAGGAGTTTTACAAGCGCCTCAGGGCGGACGGCAGCGTTGCGGCGACAGACTGGTTCTATCGCCTCTGCCGCGCCAACGACTATATCCGCACCCGCCGCATTGAGGAGAACATCCGCTACTGCGCGCAGACCGAGGCGGGCGGGCTTGAGATCACCATCAACCTCTCCAAGCCGGAGAAGGACCCGCGCGATATCGCCCTGGCCCGCCTGACGCCTTCGGTGGGTTACCCCAAATGCGCCTTGTGCCGGGAGAACCCCGGTTATGCCGGCCGGCCCGGTTTCCCGGCGCGGCAAAACCACCGCATCATCCCCGTTCAGCTGGCGGGGCGGTCCTGGTATCTGCAGTATTCCCCCTACCTGTACTATGACGAGCACTGCATCATCTTCAACCGCGAGCATGTGCCCATGCTGATGAACCGCGGCAGCTTTGAAGCGATGCTCGACTTTGTGGATATCTTTCCCCACTACTTTATCGGCTCCAATGCGGATCTGCCCATCGTGGGCGGCTCCATCCTGACGCACGATCATTTCCAGGGCGGCCGCTATGTTTTCCCGATGGAACGCTCCGGCACCTGGTTTGAGTTTGATACAGGCTTAGAAGGCCTGCGGGGCCGGGCGCTCCGGTGGCCGATGACCTGCCTGAAGCTGGAAAGCGGGAGCAGACAGGTGCTGGCGGATACGATGGAGAAAACGCTGGACGGCTGGCGCGCCTTCAGCGATGAGGGTCTTGGCATCTTCGCCCGCACCAATGCCGCCCACAACGCTATTACCCCCGTGATCAGAAAGACGGATGAGGGCTATACCGCCTACATCCTGCTGCGCAACAACCTCACCACGGAGGAGCACCCGCTGGGGGTTTTCCATCCGCACGCGGAGTATCATCACATCAAAAAAGAAAACATCGGCCTCATTGAGGCGATGGGCCTGTTCATCCTGCCCGGCCGGCTCAAGAAGGAGCTGGCCCAGCTGAAGGATTTCCTCGCAGGCACCGCGCCCCTGCCGCCCGACAGCCCCCACCGCCTGTGGATCAGGGAACTGAATGAAGTTTTGCCCAAAGACCGCCAAACGACAGACCTGGATGAGTACATCCGCTTGGAGGTAGCGAAGGTCTGCTGCGATCTGCTGGGCAATACGGGCGTGTACAAGCAGAGTGAAGAAGGGGAAGCGGGACTGAAGCGGTTTATCAAAACGGTGTTCTAATGCTGCCAAGGCAAAGCAATGGCAAAACGCGGCCTGTGGCCGCGCAAAAAGGCCGCCTGAGCGGCCGCAAAGCAATGGTGCTGATCACCAACTGAATCGCGGCTGCAAAGCAGCCTCTTTGCTATCGCTTCGCGCTGGCCATTGGCCAGCGTTTTGCTATTGCTTTGCTATCTGTGCGTACTCCATCCTCTGCGCCTTCCTCAGCGTTTCAGGGGAGAGCTTCAGCTGAAGGCCGATCTGGCCCGCGGATACAAGGATATAGGGCTGCGCCTGGGCGCTTTGATCGATCGCGGTGGGAAAGCTCTTTTTCATGCCCAAAGGGGAGCATCCGCCGCGCACATAGCCTGTAATCTCCTTCAGGTCGGCTACATGCTCCATCGACAGGCTTTTTACCTTGAAATGGGCCGCGGCCGCCTTCAGGTCAAGCTCACGGGGGCCTGGCAGCAGGCAGACATAATGCTTGCCATCGCTGCCCAGCATCACCAGGGTCTTGAATATGCGCTCAGGTTCCTCGCCCAGCAGCTTCGCTACGCGCACAGCGTCTATGGCCGTGCCGTCTGAGGGATAGGAAACGGGCTCATAGGGCAGCTTCAGGCTGTCCAGCAGGCGCATGGCGTTTGTCTTTTGGGGTTTTATCACTTTACTTCCTCGTTGAAAGGCTTGTACACAGAGGTTTTGAAAATATCAAAGATCACAGGGTAGCGCGGATGCTCACGCCAGCCGCCGTTGGTGCCGCCGGATACACCGTTGACATCGCAGCCGGGCAGCTGCGCGCGGATTTCCCGGAGGGTGGCCCTGTCCATCTGGCCCTTGTTGTAGCCGTTGATCTGGTAAAGCCACAGCCGCTCAAGCGCGCTGAGCGAATAGAGGGGTGAATAGTCGCTCACGTAGTTATAGCTAAGGTTCAGATCAAGAAGCCGGTCCATCCCCTGAAGCGGTGAGAGGTCCCGTATCTTGTTGCGGAAAATCTCAAGGTATTCAAGCTGCCTGAGGTTCGCAAGCGGGCTGATGTCCTCGATCCCGTTGAGCGCCAGGATGAGCACCTTGAGATCAGTCAGGTCTTCCACAAAGGAGATGTCGGTGACCGCGTTGTGGCCCAGGTCAAGCGCCTGCAGCCGGACGCAGTGGCGCAAGAAGTCAAAGTCAGCGCTTGTGTGGGTCTTTGAACGGTTGTTGTGCAGGGTGGAAAAGGCTGTCTGGTCCGTGCGCACCGTATGGTCCTCCAAGCGGAAGGTGACGCCGAAGAATACTTCGGGATACCTTTCGCGCAGCAGGTCGATATCCTGTACGCTGAATTTCGCGTCGTACATCAGGGCTTCTTCAAGCCCGGGGAGCTGATCCATCAGAGCAGTCAGCTCATGAAGCGGGATGACGCCGATACCCGACAGATCCAGCACCCGCAGGCTTTCCGGAAAGCTCCGGCCAAAGCCGCTCACGCTGTCCGCCCGGGCCGGGGCGAATAGAAGACACAGCGAAAGCGTAAGCACGAGGGCAAATAACTTTTTCACGCGCATACCTCCTTTTTCGGGGGACAGGGTATATTGATTGTAGGACGGGATTATCCGCCTGTCAATCAATTCAAGTCCGCTTGATTGTAACAAAATTTGGTAAAGCATTGACGAAATTGTTTTTGCTTTCTATACTATGTACATAAGCAAGGGAGGGAGGACGCATATGAACAGGGCACGAGGACAAGGGGTCCTTTTAATATTGCTTTTGATTATCCTGTCGGTCTATCCGGCGCTTGCGGATGTGCCCGGCAGCCTGCCGGCAGCTTCCAGTTACGCCAGCGAAGGGCTTTCCTATGAGGATGATACCATATCCATCAGCATCACGCAGGGCCGGGCCTATGAGACGGATTATTGGGTAGCCCGAATCAAGCTGATCGAACCGGGGCAGATGCGCACCACATCCGCGCGAGGCTTTGACGCATCCAGGACGGTCAGAGGGCTTACATTGGCTGGGCGCGTAAATGCTGTTTTTGCCATCAACGGCGACTATTTTTCCTATATCCCCGATGGCTATCTGATCCGCAACGGAGAGAAGTACCGCGATCTGCCCAGCGGCAAGCGCGATGTGCTGCTGGTCGACGACCTGGGCGATTTTTATCAGCTGCCCATGGCCGCGCGGGCGGATATTGACGCGTTTTCGGGCAACCCCATCATGAACAGCTTCAACTTCGGCCCCTCGCTGGTCATAGACGGCGTTCGCGTGGAGGAGTTTTTTGAGAACAACAACGCCGCCTTCAAGCCGCGCCAGCGCATGGCTATCGCGCAGGTGAAGCGCGGCAGCCTGGAGTATGTCGCCGTCGCCTGCGCGGGTCCCAGGGGGCATAACACCGGCTTGACGCTTGAGGAGTTCAGCCAGCTGGTCTATGATCAGGGTGTCGAAAATGCCTATAACCTCGACGGGGGCAATTCTACGATGATGATGTTTAACGGGGCCTATGTCAACACGGGCGACCTGGGCAACATACGCGACATCAGCGATATCATTTATTTCGTTTCGATCCAAGGAGGGGAAGCGGAATAAGTGGAGAATGAGGCGGCCTACGCGGCGGGGCTCATCGCCGCGGCACTTATGGGTGCCGGCTACTATTTCAACAGGGCGCACGCGGAAGGCATCAAAAAGCGGGCGATTGTGCTGGGATTTTTGATTGCCTTGCCGCTGCGGCTTTTGCTGTCCCGCGCCTTTGCTTTCTTTGCTCAGGTGCAATACCTGCTGCCCACCGAAGGATGGATAGGCCTGCTGGATATGCGTCCGCAGGGGCTTTCCTATATTGGAGCCATCGCCGGGCTGATGCTGGGCGGATATATATCGGAGCTTGTCTGCAAGCTGCCCCGCCACCGCCTACTGGATCCGATGTGCTCCGGCTCCCTGCTGTCGCTTGCGCTCAGCCGCATGGCTGAAATACTGGTCAGTACCGGGCAGGGCAGCTATGTGGAAATCGCCGCGCTGCGCTTTTTTCCTCTCGCGGTTGAAAATGAGTGGGGAGAATGGTATTTTGCCGTCTTTATGCTGGAGGCCTTCTTTGCCTTGCTGATTCTGTGGGATTCGCGCAGGGCTGTCCGCCCGGCGGGCGAGCGCTGGCAGAGGGCTCTGTTCCTCTTTTTTTGTTCGCAGATGCTGTGTGAAAGCCTTCGGGCGGAGACCATCAAATGGGGTTTTGTGCGGGTGCACCAGCTGTTTTGCGCGATCGGCGCCGCGGCTTTGGTGATCACTTGGGCCGTCAAGGCCCTTCGGCGCGGCGTACCCCTCTCTGTCTGGCTGCCGCCCGCGCTGATGCTGCCCTTTGTCAGCGCCTTGCTGATCGGGCTTGAGTTTGCGCTGGACAGGTGGCAGGATACGCCGCGCTGGTCCATGTATCTGGTGATGGCAGCGGCTCTGGCCGCTTGGGCCTGGGCCGGCGGAAGGCTGCTTGCGAAAGAAAAAAGCCGCGTGAATGTACGCGGCAGGGTGGGATAGGGGCGGCGAAGAGAGGGCGAAGCAATGGCGAAGAGCCGGCTCGCGCCGGCGCAAAGCGGCGGCTATGCCGCCGGGAAGCAATGGGGGAACCATCCTGTCACATGATCTCTATTTCGTCCAGATCAAAAGCGCCTGCCACACAACCAAGCTCCAGTGCGCAGTTGGTTTGTCCCCTTTCACTGTCCATGCTGATGTGTACATCGGCCCAATCTTCGATGGAAAGAGTCTTTTCCTCTACATGTCCGGGGGCTTCCTGAAGCTCTCCGGTTTTTATTTTGATGAGCAGGGTGCCGCTCCCCCGCAGCCTCAGCCTGAGTCGGCCAGCTGGCTTTTCTGCTAATACATATCTGTACACCGCCCGCTCGCCCTGGCGCAGCAGAACATACATCCGCTCATCCTCCGGCTGGGGCTCTCCCCCCATACGCTGATAGTTGGGGACGCCTGATTTGCCGCTGTGAAACAAGATGGATAAGGGCTCTCCCATTCGGAAATCCGCCCCAGGCACGCGCTCAAGCGCGCTGTATCCCCTGTCGAAGTGTTCCGCCGGGAAGATGATGGGCGCCTCGCGCTTCAGAGCCCTGATGACATCCGGGCTGCGCTTTCCCTGCGTCAGCGCCTCCAAGAATCCGTCAAAGATCCGCCTGGCTTCTTGCGCGCCGGGCTTGGGCCCTCCTTCCAGATACTTTATCAGCATGGACCAGCCCGGCGGCATCGGGAAAGATACAGGGGAATTATGGCAGTCCATTTTCTTGTAGGTCCAAAATGACCAGGAGATATCATGACGCTCGTACAGGGCAAAGGCTGCTTTGTACCAGTCCAGGTTATTTTCCCCGCCTTCGCCCATAAACAGGGGAAGGCCGAGCTTGTCCCTCCAGTTCAGGAAGGTCTGGATGCCTGCCTGATCGGGCGGGGACCAGTACCGGTGAAACTGCAGCATGCAGTTGCCGTCCAGAGGATTTTCCCGCAGCTGGTCAAATATGGAAAAATCAGTGGCCCAGTGCACCCCCTCCACAATGATCATGTGATGGGGATCCACCTCCCGGATGGCTTTGGTGATCTCCCTGTACAAAGGCAGTACCCGGTCATTGTATCCGCTGAAAAATTCTGGCAGCGGCTCGTTGAGCAGGTCATAGCCCGCTATGGTCTTTTCGTCCCGGTACCGCGCCGCGATCCGGCGCCACAGGCTGATCAGATCCTCCTGGAAGGACCGGTTTTGAAACAGTTCCGGCTGATCGTTCTCACTGTCATCAATGTTCTGCCCAGTCTGCCCTCCCGGTGCCGCGTGCATATCCAGAATGAGGTAAAGCCCATATTCCCCGCACCAGGAAACGCAGTCATCTATGCGCTGCCAGGTTTCCTCCGATGTCATATGCCGGGCGTTGAGGGGGAGCCGGATGGAGTTGAAACCCTCCCTAGCGATCCAAGCGATATCTTCCCGGGTGATATAGGTATCCCGGTATCTTTGCCAGAAATAGGCGGCGTAATCGGCGCCGCACAAATCACAAATCAGCGCTTCCATGCGCCGGGGCCGGTCGCATAGGGTGAAGAATTTCCACATATATCCTTCGGGCAGCAGCCAGCCGCCCAGGCCGAACCCGCGCAGCAGCAGCGGCTTTCCTCCCGCTGTGATCTCCCTGCCCCTGGCTCTTACAAAGTCCATGACCTTCATCCTTTCAGCGCTCCGTCGGCGATCCCCTTCAGTATATTCTTCTGAAACAGGGCATAGAACGCGATCACAGGGATGGCCGCCAGGATCAGCGCGCTCAAAATCGCGGTCCAATCGCTGCTGTACTGCCCGAAAAGCGTATTTGTGCTCAGCAGCAGCGTATAGCTCTGGTTTCTGCTGATGACGATCAGGGGCAGCAGAAAATCGTTCCATATCCACAATACGTTGGTGATGACAATGGTCGCGGTGATGGGTTTGAGAAGGGGCAGTAGAACTCGGAAGAATGTCTGCAGGGAGGAGCAGCCGTCGATAGCTGCCGCTTCCTCAAGCTCCAGCGGGATGCTGCCTACAAAGCCGTGGTACAAAAATATCGCCATGCTTACCCCCATGCCCGCATATACCAGCGCTAGGCCCAGAAGGGAGTTTTTGATTTTCAGCACCAGCACCACCCGGTACAATGGGATCATGATGGAGCTGAAAGGGATCAGCATGGAAAACACAAACAGAGACAGCAGCACAGAGGAGAGACGGGTTTTTGTGCGGTTAAGCTTCCATCCCGCCAGCGATGAGAACAGCACGACGAGCCCCACCCCAGCACCTGCCAGCACCACGGTGTTTCCAAGGGAACGAACATAATGCATTTTCTCCCAGGTTCGCAGGTAGTTGTCAAGGGTATAGGATGCGGGGAGGGACATGGGATTGAGCAGCAGCTGCCCGTTGGTTTTAAAGGAGTTCATCAGCGCCATGCCCAGGGGAAAAAGCGTATACAGCGCGCCTAAGGTCAGTATCACAAAGACCAGGGCGTTTCCCGCCTTGCTTGATTTTTTCATAGCGTCTGCTCCCTGCGCTTCATAGACTGCACCTGCAGCGCCGTGACAGCCAGAACGATCAAAAACAGTACCGTGGATTTGGCGGTCGCGTAGCCGAAGCGCACATTGCCTTTAAAGGCTTCTTCATAAATGTTCAAAGCCACCACCTGGGTCGCCCGTCCGGGGCCTCCGCCTGTGAGGGTGTAGACAACGTCAAACACCTGGAAGGAAGCGTTCAGCGTCCAGAAGACACAAACGGTCAGCGCGTGCCGGATCAGCGGGAAGGTCACCCGCCAAAAGGCCTGCCAGGGACCCGCCCCGTCAAGCCAGGCGGCTTCCTTCAATTCTCCGGGTACGCCCTGGAGGGCTGCCATGTAGATGATCATCAAATAACCGACGGATCCCCACAGGGCGACAAGAAGAATGGCAACAAAGGAATAGGAAGGATCGCCTATCCAGCTCTGATCCAAAAAAGCCCAGCCCCAGTGATCCGCCATATGAAATACCACCCTGGTAAAAATGAACATCCACATAAAGCCGCCGATGACCATGCTGATCATGTTGGGCATGAAAAACACCGTGCGGAAAAGGCTTTTTGCCTTGCGGCGAGATTCGATGGCCGTTGCCAGGGCCAAAGCCAGGGTATTGGCCAGCACGACCATGGCCGCCACATACTTAAACGTAAAGCCCATGGAGTTCCAGAAGTACCTGTCATTGAGGATTTCCGAGAAGTTTTGAATCCCAACGAAGGAAAAGCCGGGGTTGATGCCGTTCCAGTCTGTCATGGCATAGTAAATGCCTGATATGGCCGGATAAAGCTTGAACACGGTATAGACAGCCAGCGCGGGCAGCACATACAGCAGGAGGGTTCGATTTTGCTGTGATTTGGTTTTCATCTTCATCCTCCTTGGGACGAAAAAGGCGGGCGGCAGGCATATGGTGGCCAGCCGCCCGCCCGGTATCCATTTAGGATCAGTTCAGCTTGTTGGCGCTCTGGAACGCCGCATCCAGACGCTGGATGATGTCGTCGACCGTCACGCTGCCTACATAGAGCTCCTGAAGCAGCTTTCCCTGCTCATCGGTCACGGCGGAGGGCAGCACCAGGTCGCGGTACGCCTTGCCCTGCGCCACATACTGGGAGGCATCCGCCACCCAGGAGGCTGCCTCATAGGTGTGGACAGTCGCCAGGGGATTGAAGCTGCAGGCCTGGAAAAGTGCTGAGGAATCGGCGTCATCCAGCACATAGTTCGCGAAAGCCAGGGCCATGTCCAGGTTTTTGCCGCCGGGGTATACGCCAAGAACGGTGGAGGTGGACATGTTCACCAGGGTGGAGCCGGGGTTATCGTTCACCGGGAGGGCCAGGACACCCAGCTTCATATCCGGGTTGGTCTCCATGATGGTGCCAGCGGCCCAGGTTCCCTGTACGAACATGGCAGCCTTGCCTGCGGCGAAGTCAGCCGCGCCTTGCTGGGAACCCTCTTCCATAGCACGGGAGGTGCCGTTTTGCATGATCAGCCCGATCACATCAAAGATTTCGCGGACTTCTTCATAGGAGCCTTCATCCTTGTACATACGCTCCACCCAGTCGGGCAGATCGCCACTTACCTTGCCGCCCAGGGTAAGAGCCGTCATCAGCTGGGGCACCCACTGCTCCTGGAAAGCCAGCAGGAAGGGCGTGTAGCCTTTGGCTTTGAGTGTCTCGATCACTGCCTTCATTTCAGTCAGCGTGGCGGGCGGGGTGACACCGGCGTCCGCAAAGATATCCTTGTTGTACAGTACGCCCCAGGCCATGCTCTCAAGCGGCACTGCCAGAACTTTGCCGTCAAGGGATACGGTTTCCCTTACGTTGGGGTAGATTTTTTCCGCCAGCGCCTGTGCGCTCAGATCCGTCAGATGGCCCGCCTTGCTGTACAGGCCAAGGTTATTGGCATGGATGGTATAGAGGTCCGGGGCGTCATCCCCGGCCAGGCGCGCCTGCAGCACGCTGTCATACTGGTCGGAGCTGGGCATTTCAAGGTTGATCTTCACGCTGACATTCTTTTCCGCCAGCATCTTCTGTTCAAACTGGGTGGCATAGGCCTGCCACTGATCCATATACTGGGGGAAACTCATCATGACATTCAGTTCCACTTCCTGCCCCTGGGCCAGGGAAGCGCCGCCGATGCCCAGCATCAGTACCGCCATAAGCAACGCGATCCATTTTTTCATGGTTAACCCTCCTTCATTTTGGACGAAACGGGATCCTGTATGTCCTCATCATATCAAAGGGATCTTTCCGGCGCATTGTCTTTTGTGGATGGATTGGTTGTCAATTTTTGTACCGTTTTTGCATTTCTCCGGGCGTCATGCCAAAGAAACGCTTGAATACCTTGTAAAAATGCGCCTGGTCCTCATAACCAAGTCCCGTATGCACATCTTTCAGCGGCATGCCGGAGTTGATCATCTCGCGCGCCTTCTCCATCCTCAGCCGGGTCACATACTCAGAAAACAGGCTTCCCGCATGCTGCTTGAACACCCGGCTGAGGTATTCCCTGCTGACAAAGAACTGGTCTGCCGTTTCCTCCAGGGTGAGCCCGCGGCAGGCCTGACCGTTCACATAGGCCATTACCTTATCCATATCAAGGCTTTTGCGCTCACGGCTCAGGCGGCTGATGCCCTCTACGGCTTTTTCATACAGTGAACAGATGTGATCAAGCACGGAATCCAGCGTCGTTTCCTGGCTGAATACCAGGCTCCTGCGCTCCATTCCCGCGACAGCATCAATTTCCTGCCCCAGGGAGAGGATATGCCGCTGCAAAAGCCCCAGCAGGTCGTAATACATGGCAATAAGCAGGTCCTTGGAAAGCCTGCCGCGCTCCTGAATAGGGACAGCTTTGGCAATATCACCGATTGCCCGGAGCAGGACATCGGGCTGCAGCATGCGCAGGGCTTCCTCCACCGCGACGCGGCGGCTCACATAATGCCCTGCCCAGGGAGCGCTCATCAGATCCTCCATCCCCTGCCCCGGCGCGCCTCCCTCTCTGGAAGCCAAGGCCTCCCGGCGGCATTTCAGCAGTGTATCGTTCAGTTCCTTTGACTTAAGGGGCTTCAGCAGGTAATCCGCCGCCCCCAGCCGCAAGGCGCTTTGGGCATAATTGAAATCATCGTAGCCGCTGATGAACACCACTTGCGCGCGGGAACCGCTCCCGCGCAGGCGGCTGAGCATCTCTACGCCGTCCAGCCGGGGCATCTTCACATCGGTGAGCACAATATCCGGCTGTTGCTGGCGGATCAGCGCCAGGCCGGTTTCACCGTCTGAGGCTTCCCCCACGATGCTGATTTCCAGCTCAGCCCAGCGGCCCAGGCTCTTGATCACTTCCCGGGTCCATGATTCATCATCCACAATGACAAGCTTTAGGTGCATGGCTCTTCCTCCCACTGCACGCGCATAGATATTTCCACCGTCGTTCCCTCTCCCTGCACGCTGCTGATCCGCACGCCATATTCTCCGGCATCCCGAAGCCGGATCCGGGAATTGACGTTGTTGAGGCCGATGTGCGCCCCGGAGGCGATAGCGTTTTCAGCCCCCTTCAATAGCTCTCCCTGTATATAGCTCAGCCGCTGCGGATCCATGCCCAGGCCGTTGTCCCTCACCCGAATGAGGAGATCGTTCTGCCTCAGTTCCCCCTTCAGCTCGATCTCCCAGGTGCCGGCCTTGCCCTGAAGGCCATGTTCCAGGCTGTTCTCAATGACAGGCTGGAGGATCAGCTTGGGGATCAGGCAATCCATCAGCTTGGGATCAATGAGGGTACGCACTTGAATGCGGCCGTCAAAACGCTGATTTTGAATAGCCAGATAGGCCTGCAGATACTCCAGCTCCACCCGCAGGGGAACCATTTCCCTGGCAAAGCTCATGGAATAGCGCATGATGTCGCTCAGCTGCACTGTGATGTCGTAAATCTCCGGCGCGTTCTTGCGCAGGGCCATGCCCCCGATGATCTGCAGGGTATTGTACATAAAGTGGGGGTTGATCTGCGCCTGGAGCGCCCGCAGCTGCGCGGATCGCTTTTCCAGACGGGTCTGAAATTTCTGAGCGATCAGCTCCTGGTTGCGGGCGATCATCATCTCAAAGCTGTTTTCAAGCAATCCCACTTCGTCCGAGCGGCTCGATTTTTCCTGCACGGCGTATTCCCGGATGGTAAGGGATTGCATCTTTTGGGCCAGCGCCACAATGGGTTTGCTGACCGCCCGAGAAAACACAAGTGAAAACACAAGCGCCGCGACCAAGGCACCCAAGGCTGCCGCCACGCCCACCATCAGCGTACGCGCAAGAGCCCCTGTGATGACCGAGCCGGGCACAGCCTGGAGGATTTGCAGCTTGCCCCGGCCCATGGAACGATAGAACCAGAAAGCGCCTTCCCGACTGGGCGCTTCACCGGACCGGTCCGCTGACAAGGGAAGCTGACGCATGGCCAGGGAAGCGTTTTCCTCAGCGCCCTCCCCGGCCTGGTATACAATTTGGTTTTCATCATTGAGCAGGTAGGCAGTCTCTCCCGGGCTTACCTGCACATCATCCAGGAGATTGCTTAAAAAGGAAGGGCGCATCCGGCATACCACCAGGGCCAGGGGCGTGCCGTCCTCAAAGCGGTTGATCTGGTGGCTGAGAAGAACAGTTCCTTCCTGGGCATGAACGGTGAGATTGGTTTGCAGGCCTTGCCCGCGGGCCTCCCAGAAGGCCAGCCTGTCGCCGGAAGGCAGTACATTGGCACCGGAACGCTGGGCCGCCAGTACGGTCTGATTCTGCAGATTATACAGCTCCATGGATTGGATCGACGCGTCCATCCCCATCACCGCGTTCATGGTGGTGATCAACCGCCAGCGCGCCGAATATTCCAATTCACCCTCAGGGCGGCACCATGCCTGTATATCCGCTTTCACCTCTTTGTTTACTTCAAATGTGTAAAAGCGGTTGGTATACTCCTGCAGGCTTAAGTCCATCTGACGCACAAACCAATCCATGCTCTCTTGCTTGCTTTGCATCAATTGCCCGTATAGGGCCTGGTAGGTGTTCCAGGCGGAAAACAGCGTGATAAGTCCCGCCATGCCCAGCAGGATCAGGGCCATCCCTGTGAACAGCCTTTTTCGGATGGATGTCTGGCGGTGTTTTTCATGGGTGATGGCGTCCAAAGCGATCCCTCTTCTCATATTCTGCGGATTTCAGTTTTTACGATACGGCAAAACCCCCTGTTTTTCAAGGGCGGAATGGATCTTCAAATCAGGCGATCCCGGAAGCAAAAAAGCGGCCTGACCTGTCAATCTAGGCAGCGGCCGGTTTGTGGACATATGGACCTTCAGCGCAAGCTTAGTTTTCGGACCTTTCTTCAAGCACGGCTTCCGCCCGCACCAGGTCCCTGCAGTATTCATCATAGGCCGGGCTGAGGCGGCGCATCAATGGGATAAAGCGTTCATAGTAGCCGGTTTCCGTCAAGTATGTTTTTAGACGCTCGCCTACGTGGACAGCGGGGGCGCTGCGGTATTCTTCCGTCTGCTTCATCTGCCCGTAGGCTTTGATGAAGTGTTCATGCTCCTTAAACCAGCCCTCCGGGTCGCGCAGGGCGGCTCGCTTGCCCTGTTGCATCTCCAGCATCACATCAAGGGATAGATCCTCCGCCGCGATCTCCGCCGCTTCCGCCAGATCTGGCGGGAGCAGCAAGGGCGGCATGGAATCGAGGAAGGAGACCGCTTCCTCAAAGGCTTTTTCCTGCGCCTCGCTGGCGGCCGGGTCCTCAAGAAAAGGCGCAAAATTATATAGCAGCATTTGCCCGAAGTACCCCGGCAGCAGGCGGTAGAAGCGCTTGGCCAGCGATTCCTCCCTGCCCAGCGCGTCCAGCTTCCTTTTCAGGTCTTCCGTCGGGCCGGTTTTCGCGTAATCTTCCATCAGCCGTGTTTTTCTTTGCTGCCGGTCCGTATCCGATTGCCGCTCTCGCAGCAGCGCGTCAGGGCTTTTGCCTCCGCTGAGGAGCGCCCTGATCTCTTCCAGGGGAACATCCAGGGCCCGAAGCAGGGCGATATGGCGCAGTGTATCCGCCTCTTCCCGAGAATAATCCCGGTAGCCGTTTTCAAGCACCGCGGGGTCGATCAGCCCCTTTTGCTGATAGTACTCAATGGCCTTTCGGCCCAGGCCGGTAAGCTCCTGCACTTCCTTGATCATCATATCCGATCACCTCCGGAATCAGCATAGACCCGCCCCCAGGGGACGGGTCAATAGGGAAGCAATGGGAAAGCCATAGGGAAGCGGCTGCTTTGCAGCCGGAAAGCAATAGGGGCTTTGAGGGATAATCAAACCGCCTCGGCACCCCTATCGTTCCCCTATCGCTTCCCTATCGTCCCCTATCGCTTCCCCTATCCTCAAAGGCTCATCTTCGCGAACGCTTCCCCCGCCGTGTTCATCACCCTGACCGCCTCATCGCAGAAGGCGTCAAAATCGGGATCGGGCTTTTGCAGCTCAGGGTGGGCTTGCATGTAGTCCAGGGATATGCGGGCTGCCTGGTCAAAGCGCGTGGGGCAGGTGAAGCCGGGCACCAGCCGCTTGATCTTGGTGTTATCAAACAGGGCGCAGTTGGCCTTGTCCCCGATGATGCCGCCTTCCCAATCCGCGTTCTGCACTTTGGCCAGCATCACGGAAGGCACATAGCAGGGCAGGAAGGGCTTTTTCAGGATATCGCAGACCGTTTTGTGGATCTGGTTCCATGGCAGGGCCTCGTCGGAGGTGATGTGAACGGCCTCGCCGATGGCGTGGACGTTGCCCATCAGGCCGATGAAGCCGGGCGCGAAATCCTCAGCCCAGGTGACGGTCCACAGGCTGGTGCCGTCGCCCGGCAGAATAACGGGCTTTTCGCTCAGGATTCTTGAGATGACACCCCAGGCGCCGTTTTTGCCGTGTACGCCAAGGGGAAGGCTGCGATTTGAGAAGGTGTGGCTGGGCCGCACGATGGTGACCGGAAAGCCCTGTTCGCGCCAGGCGCGCATCAGGATCTCCTCGCAGGCCGCCTTGTTGCGCGAATACTGCCAGTAGGGGTTGTGCAGCGGGGTGGATTCCGTCACCAGCGGGGCAAGCGGCGGCTTGTGGTAGGCGGACGCGCTGCTGATGAAGATAAACTGCCCGCATTTGCCGTTGAACAGGCGGATATCCCGCTGAGCCTGCTGGGGCGTATAGGCAATAAAATCCGCCACCACGTCAAAATAGCGGCCCTGCAGCAAGGCGGCCACGTCCTCCTCGTTTGACATATCCGCCGTCAGGGCCTCCGCCCGGGGCAGCAAGTCCCTGGCGCTGCCGCGGTTGAGGATCGTCAGCTCCCAGCCCAGGTCCAATAGTCGCTTTGAAATGGACAGGCTGATGGTGCCCGTTCCGCCGATCAATAAAGCTTTCATGATATTCCTCCTGTTAAGTTGATAAAGAGCTCTTTCTATAAGGGTATTATACTATGGAAGGACGCTCCGGGCAAAGGCCCGGCAATTTGGAGGGAACAGATGGACCGGATTTTAGTCGTTATGAAGATGGATGAAGACCAGCGGGATATACTGAAAAGAGCGGCGCCCGACTATCGGATAGATTTTGTGAGCCCCAAGGAGTTAAAAGAAGAGCAGGCGGAGGCGGCCGATGTGATCATCGGGAACCTGCCCGAGCGCTTTTTACCCTATATCAAGCGGGCGAAGCTGCTGCAGCTGCAAACCTCCGGCGTGGCGGAGTATTACTTGAATCTGCCCCGGTACGCGCCGGATACCATCCTGTGCAGCGCCTCCGGCGCCTACGGCGTGCCGATCGCGGAATATATGCTGGGCACCCTGCTCACCCTGATGAGGAGGCTGCATCTCTACCGGGATGATATGAAGGAAGGCCGCTGGCAGCCCCGGTTTGAAGGCGCCTCCCTGCATGGGGCGCATGTGCTGTCACTGGGCATGGGCGACATCGGCACGGAGTTTTCAACCCGCTGCGCCTTGCTTGGCGCTCAGGTGATCGGCATCCGCCGCCGGGCCGCGCAGCCGCCCGCAGGCATAGAGCGTGTCGCCGCCATGGAGGAGCTGGATGATCTGCTCCCCTGGGCTGATGTTGTAGCCCTCTCCCTGCCCCAGACCGAGGAAACCGTGGGCATCATGAACCGCGACCGCTTTGAAAAGATGAAGGGTGGCAGCTATCTGATCAATGTGGGCCGCGGCAGCGCCGTCAACCAGGAAGCCCTGCTGTGGGCGCTGCAATCGGGCAAACTGGCGGGCGCGGGCCTGGATGTCTGCGATCCGGAGCCCTTGCCCCCGGATCATCCCCTGTGGAAGCAGGAGAACCTTTTGCTCACCCCGCACATTTCCGGCCAGTATTTTTTGAAGTCCACGCAGGACAGGATCACGCGGCTGATCTGCGGGAACCTGAAGGCCCTGCGGGAAGGCCGGGAGCTGACCGCGAGAGTGGACTTTATAACGGGATACCGGAAGCAGGGATAATGATGAATAAAAAAACGGGGATGACGAGGTAGAACGGGGGCTACGTCTCGCACAGAGACACAGAGGAGACGGAGGCGGCGGGACAAGCCCGCCTTGCACAGAGGGAAATTATTGTGAAGTATCTTTATTTTATATACATTCATATATCATTTCATAGCATTCGGCAGTGGCCGGAACAGAGGGTCAGGAGGGGAACTGCTTCACAGTTCCCTGCACAGAGGGGATACCCTGGGAGTACGTCTTTGGTATTTTCTCTGTTGAAACGGCTGTGATACAGTTGGCTCTATCTCCTCTATTCCCGCCTTGGCAGATAATTAAGTATTGGTCCTGAAACGGATTTAGCACAAGAATCTATTTACGATTTTTCTCTGTGCCCCTCCGTGCCCCTCTGTGTCTCTGTGCGAGACGTAGCCCCAGTTCCCTTGTGCGAGACACAGCAACGTTTTTTGATAGATAATTCTACTGTTCTGTATCCTGTTCTTCATTTATTCGATGAAGCGGGCTACCTTATCCAGTGTCAGCCTGCGTTTCTCGCGCGGGGCGGTCTCTTCCTTGGGGTAGCCCAGCGTGATCAGCAGACGCAGGCTGCCTTCCTCCGGGATGTTCAGCAGTTTCTTCGCTTCATCTTCCGGAAAGTAGCCCAGAATGCAGCTGCCGATACCCATGCCGGTGGCGGCCAGGCACAGCTGAAGCGCGCACAGGCCGCTGTCCACGGCAGGCCAGTTCTTTTGCAGGTACTGCTCGCCATAGCGGGCGATCATTTTTTCCGAGATCTCCTCCCAGACGGCGATGATGCAGGGGGCCTGTTCCACCCATTGGTTAATGGTGGGGGTGCGGGTCATACCGGAAAGGGATGCCAGGGTTGCCTTGTCGGTTACGGCGACAAAGCGCCAGGGCTGTCCGTTGCCGGCTGAGGGCGCCATGCAGGCGACCTCCAGCAGCTTTTCTATCTTTTCTTTTTCGAGGGGCTTGGATGAGTAGGCGCGGCAGCTTTCCCGCGCGCGCAAGGCTTCAAACAGTTCCACGATTATGATTCCTTTCCCAATTTGATATCCTTGTCGATCACGGCTTGCACGGCAGCGTGCAGGGCGGCGCTGAAGCCTCTTTGCTCCAGCGCCATCACGCCTTCGATGGTGGTGCCGCCGGGACTGGTCACCTTATCCATCAGGGCGCGCGGATGAGCGCCGGATTCCATCAGCAGCTTCCCGCTTCCTTGCAGCAGCTCGGAAGCCACCTGATCGGACAGCTTTCTGGACAATCCGGCCTTTACGCCGGCCTGGGCCAAGGCATCCGCGAACTGGAAGGCAAAGGCCGGCGCGGCCCCGGCGATGGCCGAGAAAGCGGCGAAGTGCTTCTCCTCTACCTCATGCACGGCGCCGATCGCGCCCAGCAGCTTGCGGGCGATGGCCATCCGCTGTTCATCCGCGCAGCGGTTGCCGCACACGGCGCTGGCGGCGGACAAAGCCATCGCGTTGATGCTGGGCATCGCGCGGACGATGGAGATGTTTTCGGGCAGGCGGCTTTCATAGAAACTGATCGGCAGGCCCGCTGCGATGGTGATCACGGCCTTGTTTTGATCAATAGAATCCCGGATATCCTGAAGGACACTGCCCATCACCTGCGGTTTGACGCACAGCACGATCACCTCGCCCGCCCGCGCCGCTTCGGCGGCGGAACCGGCAGGGATGAGGCCCATCGACTCCTTCAGATCCGGCGCCGCCTGCGGGTATGTATCGAAGCCGTATACCTTGTCATCCTTAAACCAGCCGCTTGTCTGCATGCCGCGCAGGATCGCGCCTGCCATGTTCCCCAGCCCGATAAACGCGTAATTCATAGAGTTTCCTCCTATTATTTAAGAATGACCAACCACGGAATACACGGAATACACGGAAACAAGGAAATCTGTTCGTTTGCCCCGTCACTCCCCTATTGCTTCACGGCTGCGCAGCAGCCGCTTCCCGCTGGCGCAAGCCAGCGCTTCCCCATTGCTTCGCCCTCCTATTGTTGCCGCAGCAAGCTCAGCAAGGCCCGCGGGGAGTTCTCGATCTCCAGCGCCTGCGTCGCCTCCGCGATATCGCCCAGCCGGTGCGCGTCGGAGGAATGCAATAGCACAAAGCCGGGTACATCGCATAAGAGCGGCAGACCCTCTGATATTTCCAGCGCGGTAAAGCCTTCCTCCTTGGGGATCATCCCCAGCGCGCCCAGCAGTCCGTTTGCCCCCCGATTGATATGGGCGGGTACCGGCACGCCGCCAAGCGCGCGGATTTTGGCGCATACTTCGTTCAACCCCGCGTCCAGCGCGGCCAGCAGCAGGGTATCCTCCTGCCCCGTGACCCGGTCATGCTCATCCACATAGAGCTGATCGCCAAACAGGGCCGGGCGGTTCCGGATTTCGGGCAAATGTCCGGCGCACCAGGCGCCCATCCGCTCCGCCGCCTCCAGATGGTCAAAGTAGGCCAGCACATGCACTTCCTCGCGCGTGCATACCTCCATGCCGGGCACCAGGGTGAGCCCCTCGCGCCGCGCGCAGGCGTCCATTGCCCGCAGGTTGCCGGCTGATTGGTGATCTGTCACGGCAATCATATGAAGGCCCTTCAGCCTCGCCATCGCGCAGATATTGCCCGGCGTCATGTCGCTATCCGCGCAGGGAGACAGGCAGCTGTGGATGTGCAGGTCGTAATACAGCGCCATCGCGTCTCAGGCGGGGATGCCCGCCTCCGCCATCCGGGCACAGAGGGCATAGGTGTTCAAGGGGCTTGAGATCACGGCGATGCCTTCCTCCCGGGCTTTTGAAAGCGCGCCCTCATCCATCTTCAATTCTTCCGGCAGGATCACGCAGCTCATCTCATGCAAGGCGGCGACGGCGATGACATTGAGGTGCAGCTGCACCGTCACCCAGGCCATGCCCGGCTGCCCCCTGGCCATCACCCAGCTCAAGAGGTCGCAGGCGTAGCCTGTGGATATGTCCCTGGATAGGTCGCTGTCTTCGGTCAGCAGCGTCCCCTCGATGCGTGGCAGCAGGTCCTTGATGGTCATGATGTGTATCCTCCTTGTTTGGAGAGGTATCTTGCGTTATTGTAAACGATAGTGGAAATGAACGCAAATAGGGGATCCGGACTATCACCAATCCAAAGCTCAGGCATTTTATCAGTTTTGCCAGACATACCGGAAGAAAATATAAATAACTATGGCGTTTTTATCAAAATGACACAGTTCGGTGGTATAATAGGCACTAACACAGGCAAAGGGGGGTAAAAACATGGGATATGATACCCTAAAAAAGATATACTACGCGGATAGAAACGGTTATGAAACGGAGTACCTCAGCCGGTTCAACAGCAAAGCGGCTGTTCATATTGATTTTAACATCAAGGGAAATCCAGCCTTCTTTCTCCCGACAGAAGAGCTTCTGGCGCTTGATTACAGCATCAGCAGGCTTGACAGGGCAGTATCAAGGATCAAGGCAAGCTTGCCAAGCGCGGCGGCCAGCCAGTACTACCTCAAGTCGCTGATCGATGAAGTCCACTTGACACTGGATATCGAGCGGGTGGCCAGCACCAGAAAGGAAATCGCAGATATTCACAGGGGAAAGAAAGACGCTCGCTTGTCGGGCATGATCAACAAATATGCCACGCTGATGAGCGGGGCCAGGATACCCCTTGAAACCTGTGAGGATGTCCGGGCGCTTTATGACGAGATCTGCTTGCCGGAAGTGATCAGCGAAAACGAAGCCAACAGGCCGGATGGACGGATATTTCGGCAGGATCAGAATTATGTTGTCGGAAAGAGTGAAATATCTCTGCACGAAGGCCTTTATCCCGAGCATAAAATCATAGCCGCTATGGATAAGGCGCTGAATTTTCTCAATCACTGTGAGATCAGTACCCCATTACGGGTTGCTGCCTTCCACTACATGCTGGGCTATATCCATCCCTTTTACGATGGAAACGGCAGGATGGCCAGGTTTATCAGCAGCTATGCCCTGTCGCGGGAGATGGATCCCCTGATTGGCGTCCGCCTCTCTTATACGATCAAAGATAATATTTCAACTTACTATAAATTATTCAAAGAGACCAACGACGCAAAGAACAAGGGTGACCTGACCTTCTTTATCATCGGGTTTCTTAATATAGTAGAGATATCCTACAAGAATCTCTACGAAGCGCTTTGTGAAAAAGCGGATCAGTTGACGCGTTATACAGACACGTTGTACGGCCTTAATTTAAACAACAAGCTGGAGGAGGTCGCCTACCTGTTGCTGCAGGTAACACTTTTCAGCCCGAACGGCATCCGCCTGGAAGAGATTCTAAGCAACACCCGTGTTGGTGAAAAGTCTGTCAGGTATTTTCTGACAGACGATAAAACGCGGCATATGTTCATCCGCAAAAAGGACGGCAGGGCGAATGTTTATTCATTGAATCTCGACTGGCTGACAGAGCAGAGCGGAAACAAGCAGTAAGCATGCTAGGGGGTGTTTGAGAATGTATAGTCATGAATTTCATGCCAACCAGATCATGATGCAGCCGAGCTGAACGATAGCGAGGAAACGTTTGGCAAGTTTCTCATAGCGGGTAGCGATTCTGCGAAACATCTTGAGTTTCTGAAAGAAGCACTCTACCTAATGGAGCTCTTTGTACAGGTACCAATCGCAGTCCCAAGGATTCACAGCATTAGATTTCGGCGGAATACAGTAATTGCCGCCGGAATTCTCAATGAATGTACGAATGTCAGTGGTACCATAGGCCTTATCTGCCAGTATAAATCCTCTTTCCAGCGGGACTTCAGAAAGTGCTGCTTGAGCTTCAGTTGAATCATGAAGGTTTCCGGCGGACAGGTGTATGCGAATCGGGTTGCCTAACGCGTCAACAATCGCGTGGATTTTGGTGGTTTTACCTCCTCGGCTCAGGCCAATATGCTGGTTGTATTCGCTGTCTACAGCCCCTTTTTTGCACCGGCACTGGCCTGATGGGCCTTTACGGTGCTGCTGTCTATACTCATGTCCTGGAAGTCAGCTTCCTCGCTCAACTCTTTCAATATCGCATCGAACAGGCCTTCTTCCTGCCATTGCACAAAACGGCTGTACACAGTGCTCCACGCTCCATATCGCTCCGGCAGGTCCCTCCACGCGGCTCCGCTTCGAACAATCCATAGTATCCTGTTGAGGATTGGCCGGTCTTCATTCCTCGGTCGTCCTTTTTGACCGGCTTCACGTTCCGGAAAGTATCCCTTAATCCGCTCCCACTCATCGTCTGTTAACTCGTACCTGCGTTGTGCCGTCATTTCTATCACCTCAATTATATGATTCGACGGCGTTTCTCAATATCCTTTTGGTTTTTTATCCATTTCTATGTATATTTATGATTATTCATACACGCCCTAGATTATTATACCTTCATGGATTAGGAATTACACAGTTAAATTATGGTTCGATAAATCTCATCTCAATTCTCCAACTCACCAAAACTTGATTTCCGTCATAGTCCAACCCTCCTCCTTCCACTAACATAGCTTCGACAACGAACGCGGGAGGATGAGCATGAGCGACATGTTTTGCTATCAGTGCCAGGAAGCGGCACATAACAAGGGCTGTGATAAGGGGGGCGTTTGCGGGAAGACGGCGCCTGTGGCCCGCTCGCAGGACTTTTTGATCTGGGCCGTCAAGGGCCTCAGCGAGGTGGTGACCCGCCTGCGCGAAGCGGGCCGGGAAGTGCCGCGGGAGGTCAACCAGCTGGTGACGAGCAGCCTGTTCACCACCATCACCAACGCCAACTTTGATGAAGACGCGATCCGCGGCCTGACCCGGGAAGTGATCGCGATGACCAACACGCTGCGCGCTGTATTACCGGCGAGCGTTAATCTGTCGGAAGCCGCGCGGTGGGACAGCCTGGATATCCTCGACTGGCAAGCGAAGGAGCCTTTTATCGGCGTGCTTTCTACCGAAAACGAGGATGTGCGAAGCCTGCGTGAGCTGGTTGTCTACGGGCTCAAGGGTCTGGCCGCCTACTCCAAGCATGCCAACGTGCTAATGAAGGAAGATGAGGAAGTGGACGCCTTCATCCAATCCGCCCTGGCGAAAACCATGGACGACAGCCTGAGCGTCGCCGATCTGGTGCAGCTGGTGCTGGATACCGGCTCTGCCGGCGTGAAGGGCATGGCCCTGCTGGATGAGGCTAATACCTCCGCCTACGGCCACCCCGAGATCACCAGTGTAGACATTGGCGTGCGAAACAGGCCCGGCATCCTGATCTCCGGCCACGACCTGAAGGATCTGGAGATGCTGCTGGAGCAGACCAGAGGTCAGGGCGTGGATGTATATACCCACTCCGAGATGCTGCCCGCCCAGTACTACCCCTTCTTCAAAGGCTATGAGCACTTCGCGGGCAACTACGGCAACGCCTGGTGGAAGCAGAAGGAAGAGTTTGACAGCTTTAACGGCCCCATCCTGATGACCACCAACTGCATCGTGCCGCCCAAGGCCAGCTACGCGGGCCGCCTGTTCACCACCGGCATGGCCGGCTACCCCGGCTGCAGGCATATTCCCGGCGGTATCGGCGAAAAGAAGGACTTCAGCGAAATCATCGCCCTGGCCAAAACCTGCCCGCCCCCCACTGGGATCGAGCAGGGCGCCATCATCGGCGGCTTTGCCCACGAGCAGGTATTTGCCCTGGCCGACAAGGTGGTGGATGCCGTGAAGAGCGGCGCTATCCGCAAGTTTGTGGTGATGGCCGGCTGCGACGGCCGGCAGAATGGCCGCGACTACTACAGTGAGTTTGCCAAAGCGCTGCCAAAGGACACCGTCATCCTCACGGCGGGCTGCGCCAAGTACCGCTACAACAAGCTGAACCTGGGCGATATCGGCGGCATACCGCGCGTGCTGGATGCCGGCCAGTGCAACGATTCCTACTCGCTGGTGCTGATCGCGCTCAAGCTGGCCGAGGTATTCAAGGTGAGCAGCGTCAATGATCTGCCGATCTTTTACAACATTGCCTGGTACGAGCAGAAGGCTGTCATCGTGCTGCTGGCCCTGCTTTCCCTGGGCGTGAAAAATATCCACCTGGGGCCGACCCTGCCCGCGTTTTTAAGCCCCAATGTGGCCAAGGTGCTGGCGGAACAGTTCGGCATCGCGCCTAACGGCTCGGTGGAAGAAGACCTGAAACTGGCCTGATACAAGCATATGGTATAATCAAGGCAGATGGATCACTCCATCTGCCTTGTGACATGAAGTTCGATATGAAAGGAAACCACAGTGACTCAAACCTGTTGCCGCGCTCAGCATGGCGCCTGCCGCTGCGGGACGGACAGCTGCGTCAAGCGCGTTCCCATCTTCAGCATGCTGGATCCCCGCAAGCTGGTGGAAATTTCCGCCCTGGTGCGTCCGCGCGAGTATGAGCCGAAGAATACCCTGTTTTCGGCGGGCGAGCGCATCGCGGGCATCTACATCATCCGCCACGGCGCGGTGAAGCTGGTACGCGGGGATGAGGACGGCCATGAGAGCATCGTCAGCATCCTGCGCCCGGGCGACTTCTACGGCGGCGACAGCATGTTTCACGACAGCCACAGCCGCGAAACCGCCCTGGCGATGGAGCCTTCGGGCATCTGCTTTATCCCGGAAGGCGACCTGCGCGCGCTGCTCAGCCGTGACCCCGAGATCGCGATGAAGATCATCCAATATTATTCCTCGCAGCATGTGCGCAACATGAACATGCTGGAGATCCTGTCATCGGGCGACAGCATGCGCCGCGTTTGCCGCTTTTTGCTGTGGCAGACGGAGCAGGATCCCTCCAGCCGCGTGACGCTTTCCCAGGAGGAGATGGCTCGCATGCTGGGCCTTGCCTCGGAAACGCTCAACCGAAAGCTGGCCGTGCTGAAAAAAGCGGGTATCATCAGAATGGAGGGGCACAGGGGGATATCCGTCCTGCAGCCCCAGGCGCTGAACAGACTATAAAAATGCTGAATTCTGAATGCAAAATGCTGAATGATGGAGTAAACGGCGAAGCAATGGCAAAGCTATGGCAAAGCGATGGGGAAGTAATGGGGAAGTAATGGGGAAGCGCCGGCTTGCGCCGGCGGGAAGCGGCTGCTGCGCAGCCGGGAAGCTATGGGAGAGGGACGGGGCAAACGGATAGAATCCCCGTTTCCGTGTGATCCGTGTGTTCTGTGGTTGGTCGTCCCGTCTTTGCAATATCTTTTAGCCGCCAATGTTGATCACCGGTCCTGAACCGGATATTATAATAGGAGGATCTTATGGAAACCAGACCTTATGTATCATGGGATTTGATGAACGCATTTCTGACCGACGCTTTCGAGGGCTACGGCGTGCCGAGGGAAGAGGCCGCCATCTGCGCGGATGTGCTGCTGGAAAGCGACCGCCGGGGCATTGAGAGCCACGGCTGCAACCGCTTCAAGCCTATCTATATTGACAGAATTGAGGCGGGCATCCAAAACCCGATCACCAAGATCGACATCCTGAAGGAAACGCCCACCACCGCTGTGCTGGATGCCAATGACGGCATGGGCATGGTGGCCAGCCACAAAGCTATGGAAATGGCTATCGAAAAGGCAAAGAATTACGGCCTGGCGATGGTAGCTGTCAGGAACTCGACCCATTACGGCATCGCGGGCTACTGGACCACAATGGCGACCGATGCCGGCATGATCGGTATGACGGGCACCAATGCCCGGCCCTCCATTGCCCCCACCTTCGGCGTGGAAAACATGCTGGGCACTAACCCGCTCACGGTGGGTTTCCCCACGGATGAGGATTTCCCCTTCCAGCTGGACTGCGCCACCTCCATCACCCAGCGCGGCCGCATTGAGTACTATGCCAGGAGCGGCATGGATACCCCGGCCGGCATGGTAGTCGGCTCTGACGGCAAGCCCATGACCGACAGCCCGGCGATCCTCAAAGCGCTCAACACCGGCGAGGCCGCCCTGGCCCCCTTGGGCGGGATCGGCGAGGAGATGGCCGGCTACAAGGGCTACGGCTACGCCACAGTTGTGGAGGTGCTGTCAGCAGCTTTGCAGGCCGGCAGCTTCCTGCATGGCTTAAACGGCGTGGATGAGCAGGGGAAAAAGCGCCCCTTCCATCTGGGTCACTGGTTCCTGGTGATCGATCCCGATGCCTTCATGGGCCTGGAAAGCTTCAAGAAGACTTGCGGCGATATCCTGCGGGAGCTGCGCGCCTCTAAAAAGGCCCCCGGCCAGGAGCGCATCTACACAGCGGGAGAAAAAGAGTACCTCGTCTGGCTTGAGCGCAAGGACAAGGGTGTGCCGGTTTCTGAAGCGGTGCAAAAAGAGATCATCGCGATCAGGGATAAGCTGGGCATGGCGCATAAATTCTCCTTCGAGGGATAAACCTTCCGGGATAACGAATCAAACAGACTCAGAGCATTATTGCATCGCTGCGGCGATTATATTGCTCTGGCGCTCTGCCACAACAAGTTCTGCGCAGCAACGCTGCGCAGAACTTGTTTTTCTTTCCCCAAAGCAAAATCCTTCGCCGCTTTGGATGCCTTAACGTTTTACATCAGTATAAGAGACCTTTATCACAAAAGCCAGTTTACTTTCTTTCTTTTTTCCCTATAATGCCTCGGATAGATTGTGGTTTTCGGGGTCGGTTGAGTTGATGCTCTATGAGTGAGAGGGTGTAAGATTGAAAAGAGTAGCCGGCGGCTTCGTAGCCTTGATCCTGTTGTTGGTTCTCGTTTTTTTAGGGACAAAATCGTATTTTTTCTCTATAGGCTATAAGCAGCCGGTTTTTGAGGATGAGCGCGGGATCCGCTATATTTCCCGCGTTGTGGATAAAACCTTTCAAATACTGGACTCGCAGGGAGAATGGAAGGACAGCTTTCTTGCCGGCGTGAACATCGGCCTCGGCATACCCGGCGCGTTTCCGGGGGAGTATGCTATTGGCCAGGAGACCTACTTTGAATGGTTCACGCAGATCGCTCATATGGGATCCAACACGATCCGGGTTTACACGCCCCAAACACCGGGGTTTATCAGGCCCTATACGAGTATAACCGCCTGGCTGCCACGCCGCTGTACCTGCTGCAGGGAATCTATATGGATGAAAGCGATGTGATGCGCTACAGTGATGTGTTTGCGCCCGGCTCTATCGCTATCAGGGATATGCGCCAGGATATCATCGATTGCATCAACATGCTGCACGGCAACGCGGTCATCAGCGAAAAAATCGGCAAGGCATCCGGCGTGTACAGGTATGATGTATCCGATTACGTGATCGGGTGGATACTGGGCATAGAGTGCGAGGCGCATCTGGTCGAGGGAACGAAACTGGCGCATCCTGAGATGACCTCCTTTGAAGGGGAGTATGTATACGCGAAGGATGTAAGCCCTTTTGAGGTCTTCGTCGCGCAGATGAAGGAACTGGCTATTGCCTACGAAACCGAAAATTACCGCATGCAGCGCCCTGTCGCGTTCAGCAACTGGCCGACCACCGATCCTTTGAAGCATCCCAATGAGCCCTATCCTGAAGAAGACTCTATGGAAATCGATGTTGATCAGATCAAGGCAAAGCCATCTTTTGCCCCGGGCTTCTTCGCGTCGTATCACGTATATCCATATTATCCCGATTTTTTGAATTTCCCCTCAGACGATCCCCAGACCGATGCCAACCCCTACCTTGCCTATTTGAAAAGGCTGGTGGAGCACCATCGCATGCCTGTGATCATTTCTGAGTTCGGCCTGCCTTCCTCGCGCGGCGTTACGAACATCAATTACCTGACCGGACTGAATCAGGGCGGACATTCAGAACAGGCGCAGGGCAAAGGCCTGATCAGCATGCTGGATGATATCCATGCCTCCGGCTGCATGGGCGGCATCGTGTTCTCCTGGCAGGATGAGTGGTTTAAGCGTTCCTGGAATACGATGGATGTTGACGACCCCAACACCAGACCGCATTGGCATAATGTCCAGTCCAGCGAGGTCAACTTTGGCCTGACTGCCTTCAAGGCTTTTCCTTCCATCCAAATTGACGGGCAGGGGGATGACTGGAAGGGGGCAGCCGCGATTGGTGAAGGCTTGCTTGCTCAGTGGGATGAATCCTATCTCTACCTGCGCGTGGAGGGGGAGGATGTTTTAGGGCAGAAGTTCCTCATCCCCATCGATATCATCGCGGGGCAGGGCAGCGGGTTTACGGCCGGCGCGCGTTTTGAGCGCGCGGCTGATTATCTGCTGGTACTGGACGGGAAAGAGAATACGCGCCTGCTGATCGATCCTTACTATAACGCGGAATACAAGCTATATGGCAAGCTGGTATTCGATCCCGATGAACTGGCTGCTTATGAGCATACCGGTACCGGCGAGTTCAGGCTCGTACGGCAAGTGATCAGCCGCGCGCTGAAGATGCCTTTGGCGGGGCAGGTGATCGCCCCGCAGCTGGTTGATACGGGCAAGCTGGTCTACGGCATATCCAACCCGGACAGCGAGGCCCTCAATTCATCGGGGGATTTCTACGCGGGGGATGGGTTTGCGGAGATCCGCATCCCCTGGATGCTGCTGAACTTCGCCGATCCCTCCTCAGGCGAGATATTGGGAAATCTTCACAGTAATCAACAGATTGCGTTTCAGACTATCAAAGAGCTGTACATCGGACTGGGCAGGGAAGACGGCAGCGAGCCGATCCCCATGCGGCCCTTTGAGCTGCCTTCCTGGAAGGGGCTGAGCTGGACGCAGCGGATGAAAAGCTCCTACGATATGATCGCTGAAGCATTCCCCCGGTACGCGACCTATCCGCTGGGCAGCGACGCGCAGATGCAAAGAGCCAGACAATTGGGCGACACCCGCCTGCTGCACGTCCGCCTGGAACATATGCTGGCGGCGACGGATCTTGTAATAATTTTACTGGGTCTGTCAGTGTTGCTTGCCCTGTACCTGTTCTTTGTTCTGGTGGCTGTGAATATCCGCTTGAATATCATGGCTGCCAAACACCGGCGGGAATGGGATCATCTGCGCGGCATCATGTGGCTGACGGGGGAAGAGATAGACAAAAGGATTCATCAAAGCTTTCTGTGCTCAACTTCCGGCCTTGATCTGCTCAGCCAGTTCCTGACCAAAGAATGCAGCTGGGAAAGCGGGGCGCTTCTCATCCAGGCGCTTCGGCACGGCAGGTATGAGCAATGCATGCTGAAATTAATGAAGACCAAAGATGTTCAGATGATAACGCTGGTCATCCGGGTCGCGGGCCAGCTGCGCCTGAAGCATTACGAATACTATATCCTGGAGAAAATGGCCGCGCACAAGGATAACCCCGAGCTGCTGTACGCCGGCCTCCTGTCCCTGTCCCTGATGGGCAGGCGCGCAAGCCTGCTGCACCCGTGCGAGCAGCCCGACTACACCAGGGACTTGTCTTTTCGCAGCCTGAAAGAGATATTTGCCGTCTACTCAGGGGATAAGGCCGGCTTGTTCAAAGACCTGCTGGGTTCATCCGATCCCTATGTGCGGCGCATAGCCATCAAAGATATCGGTGATCAAGTCCTCATGGATCTGGCGGACGCCTTGCTGCCCATGATGGATACAGAGGATGCCAACCTGCGTGGTGACCTGATCCGAACCTTCGGTCAGCTGCGGTTCGCTCCCGCGGGGCAAAGAATTTCTGATTTTATGCAGAATCCTGATTGGACGATCCGAAACGCCGCCGTGATGGCGCTGGCGGCCATTGACGCAAGGCAGTACCTGCCCAGCCTCATACTGGGGCTGAAGGATAGGGAATGGTGGGTGCGTTACAACAGCGCGAAGGAACTGCGTGACCGTATCCCGGCGGATGAGTTGCAGGCGATGATCCCCGGTCTTCAGGACCGTTTTGCCGTCGAGATCCTGCGCTATACCCTGGAAGAAAAAAGGCTGATGGAGAAGAGGGGAGCGGATTCATGAGGTCGATCGCGATCAAGGTGCTTTTGGGCATTGATTATCTGGCGCTTGCCTATATGATCAGCATCACGTTCACCTATTTTCTGCAGCTTGGTTTCGTCGCGAAGGAACTGAAGAATTATGTCAAATACCTGCGCTTTTCCGATTACCGCAGGTACATCAACTCAAGCAACATGATTCCCGTGTCGCTGATGGTCCCCGCTTACAATGAAGAGGCCACCATCCTGGAAACGATCAAGAACCTCTTGAAGCTCGATTATCCGGAGTATGAGGTGATCGTGATCAATGACGGCTCAAAGGACGATACACTGAAGCTGCTGCTGGAGCATTACCGGATGACGCCCATAGAGCAGCCTTACAAGAAGTCTGTGCCCAACAAGTCCGTGCGCCAGGTATACCGTACGGCCATGCACAGCAACCTGATCGTGGTGGACAAGGAAAATGGCGGCAAAGCTGACGCGCTCAACGCCGGCATCAACTTCTCGCGCTATCCGGTGGTGGTGTCCATGGACGCGGATTCAGTTCTGGAAAAGGATGCCCTGATCCACATCCTGATCCCCTTTCTCAAGGACAGCAAAGTTGTGGCGGTCGGCGGCGTGGTACGTATTTCCAGCGGCTGCGTCATCAAGGACGGAGATATCATTGAGATCAATCTGCCCAAGAGCGTGCTGGGGAAACTGCAGACGGTGGAATACCTGCGGTCCTTCTTCACGGGGCGTATAGGCGCCGCGGCCATGGATATGCTGCTGATCATCTCCGGCGCGTTCGGGGCCTTCCGCAAAGAGGTTCTGATCCGCGTCGGGGGCTATACCACAGATTGCATCGGCGAGGATATGGAAGTTGTTGTCAAGGTGCACCGGGAAATGCGCAAGGCGGGCATGCCGTATAAAATCAGCTTCCTTCCCGACCCCATCTGCTGGACGCAGCCGCCCGAAAACCTCAAGGACATTTATATGCAACGCAAGCGCTGGCAGATCGGGCTGATCAATGTGCTGCTCCGCCACAAGGACATGGTTTTCAACCCCGAATATGGAAAGACCGGTATGGTTATGCTGCCTTATTACTGGATATTCGAGTTCATCGGCCCTATCTTTGAAACGCTGGGGTATCTGGTCATTCCCCTGTCCTGGTGGCTGGGCATTGTCAACTGGACTTTCATGGCCTTGTTCTTCCTGTTGGTGGTCATGGTCGGCCTTATTCTTTCATTAGGGGCCATTATGCAGGAAAGCTTCGCGATGCGCAAATTTCCCAAAGTCAGCCATGTGCTGACACTGACCGCTTACGCTGTGCTTGATAATTTCGGCTTCCGTCAGTTCAATACGGTCATCCGCTTCATCGGCTTTTTAATGTACCAAAAGGACAAGAACTCCTGGGGGGCCATGAAGCGCAAGCAGTTTTCCGCTGAATCAGAGCAGAAATAACGATCGAAGAAAGCCGCTCGTGATGCTGAGCGGCAAATAGGCTTCGTCAACAACGGAAAACCAGAGTCCATGCAGTTTCTGACGCGCTGCGTGGCTCTGTTTTTTTACTTCTGCCGCCTCCGGATGATGGCTACATGAATTTTAATATGTTCAACAAATGAAAAAATATGTTGAACAAATGTTTTCAAACCCATTGACACCCGTTTGTGAAGAATATATAATTCGGTCAGATAACGTCGATTATGTACGGTTTTTGACGTTTAGGTCGCGGTTATGAGCTAATCGCGATGAAAACTTTGGGAGGCGCAGATTGTTAACCACCATCATATCGCCCTGCGGGATACTGGGCTACGGCTTTCCTGAGGAATCGCTGCATAAGGCGATGACCTGTCAGCCTGACGCGATCATTGTGGACGCGGGCAGCACGGACGCGGGCCCGCACAAGCTGGGCGCGGGGGTGGCTATCGTCAGCAGGCAGGCTACGAAAATAGACCTTTTCCGCCTGATGGCAGCTGCGAGATCGGCGGGTATCCCTTTGATCGTCGGGTCCTCCGGCGGCTCGGGCGCTGAGAAGCATACGCGCTGGACGCTTGAGATCGTGGAAGAGATCGCGCGGGAGATGGCGTGGCCGGCGAAGATCGCCGTGATATTTGCCGATATCTCAAAGGAAGACATCCGCCGGGCGCGCGGCGAGGGGCGGATCGATAAGATGAGCCCCAACGTTCCCGAGCTGACGGATGAGGCGCTTGAAAAGACAAACGGCGTTGTGGCGCAGATGGGCGTGGAGCCTGTCATCGAGGCGCTGAAGGCCGGGCCGGATATCATTCTGTGCGGGCGCGCCTATGACCCAGCCCCCTTTGCCGCCTTTGGCATCATGCGCGGGCATGACCCGGCGCTGTGCCAGCATATGGGCAAGATACTCGAATGCGGCGCGCTGTGCGCGGAACCGGGCACGGCCAAGGATGTCATTCTGGGCCGGCTTAATGACACGGGCTTTGAAGTCTGGCCGGCGAATGAAGCAAGGCAGTGCACTATCACCAGCGTCGCGGCGCATACATTTTATGAAAAGAGCCACCCCACTATTCTTAAGGGGCCCGGCATCCAGATGGACCTGAGCGGCTGCCGCTTCACCCAGGCGGCTCCGGGGCGGGTGCGCGTAGAGGGCAGCAAGATGATCCATACGCCCTATACCATCAAGCTGGAGGGCGCGCGGCTTTCCGCCTACCGCACCTTTGTGCTGGCGGGCATACGCGACCCTCTGCTGATAAGCATCCTCGATCAGGTGGAGGAGGAAGTCGTGAAAAGCGTCGACGCTTACTACGGCGGCCTGCCTGGGGATGTGCAAATCAACTTTTATCACTACGGCAAGGACGCGGTCATGGGACCGCTGGAGCCTACACCTCATGCCGGGCATGAGATCGGCCTGATGTTTGAAGTCATCGCGCCTTCGCAGGAGACGGCAAACGCCATATGCGCGTCCGTACGCTCCACCTATCTTCATTACGGCTACCCCGGGCGCAAGTCCACCGCCGGCAACCTGGCCTTTCCCTTCGCACCCAGCGATATCAGCTTCGGCCCTGTGTACGAGTTCAGCGTATACCACCTGATGCGCGTGGATGATCCCTGCAGGCATTTCCCCGTGACGCTCAAAGAGGTGAAGATATGACGAGGCTTTGTGACCTGGCGAAGATCCTGCGCAGCAAAAACAGCGGCCCCTTTGAACTGACCATCGACATTTTCCTGCCTGATGAAGCGAGCTACCGCCGGGTGCTGTCATCGGGGATGCTGACTGCGGAAGCTGTTTCCCGGCTTTACCGCGTTCCTTTGGAAAGCATCTGCGCGGTCGCGCACATGGACGCTGCCTGGGGCATCAAGATCACCATGCTGCGCATGACACCCTCGGGCACTGTGGCAGACCGCGATGTATACGGCGCGCAGCAGGTTGCCCCGCTGATGGACCTGATGATTCCATAACCTGTAAAGAGGAGGCGAGTCTGTGGATCAGATCTACACACCGAAAACCGTATCAAAGCGGCTCAAAGGCCCGGGCGGGCGCCTTCGCCGGGGGCTTCACACCCTGCGCCTTGACTGGGTCCTGTACGCGATGGTCCTGCCGACGATCCTGTACTTCGTTTTCTTCCGCGTCCTGCCGATCATCAACATGCGCCTGGCCTTCTTTACCTACAGCCGCAAGACAGCCTGGGAGTGGGCGGGGCTGAAATACTTCCAGCAGATATTTTCCACGCCCCTGTTCTTTGATATCCTTAAGAACACGCTGACCATCAGCTTTATGAAGTATGTGCTCCTTTTCCCCTTCTTTGTGCTGTTCGCGATCCTCTTGTCTGAGATGCGCCTGCAAAAAAGCAGAAAGATCGTTCAGGTGATCAGCTACCTGCCGCACTTTTTAAGCTGGGTCGTCATCGCGGGCATATGGATCAACTTCCTGTCCTACAGCGGCGCGGTCAGCGAGATTGTCCAGCTGTTTGGCGGCAGCGCAAAGAACTTTATGACGGATAAGGGTTCCATCCGCTGGATACTGTTCCTTTCAGAGGGCTGGCGCTCCATCGGCTGGGATTCGATCATCTACTTCACGGCCATCATCACCATCAGCCCCTCCTTGTATGAGTCGGCCCAGATCGACGGGGCGAGCAGGCTGAATGTCATCCGCTATATCGTGCTGCCTGAGCTGGTTGCGCCAATGTCCACGATGTTTATATTGAACCTCGGCTATTTTATGAGCGCAGGCTTTGACCAGGTGCTCAACTTTTCAAACACGGCGGTCCAAAGCACGATCGACATTCTGGATACCTACATCTTCCGCATCGGCATTCAGAACGGACAGTATTCCCTGGCCAGCGCGGTCGGGCTGTTCAAGGGAATCGTCGGCATCGCGCTGGTGCTGAGCACCCATGTGGTCAGCAAGCGCGTCACCGGAGAAGGTGTTTGGTAATGCTGACTCAAACCCTTACCACATCGTCGCGCCAGCTAATTTTGCCCGGTACTGTGTCACAGCAAGTTCGACGCAGCGCTGCTACGCCTTCACTTGCGCTCCTTGTCCCGAACCAAATTCCCCGCCGCTTTGGATGCGTTAATGTTTTTCGTCAGCATAAGGAGATATTGACATGAAGAATACAAAAAACAGGCGCAGGATCACCTTGGGACAGGCCGTTCTGACGGGTTTGATGTTCCTTCTGGCGCTGACGATGCTGATACCCATTGTCAACATCATTGCCAACTCGTTTTCCGATCCTGCAAAAAGTCCCTACATGAGCGGCCTGCGCGTCATCCCCGACGGTTTTTCGCTGCTCAACTACCAGATCGTGCTGTCCAACACCACGATCGTGCCGGCGCTTTTCAACTCCATCAAGATTACCGTGATCGGCACAGGGATCAATATCATGCTGACGATCATGGCGGCCTATGCCCTGACCAGGCCGCGGCTGATGTTCAAGAAGGCCATTATGGTGTTTTTGATCGCCATGATGCTCTTTGATCCCGGAACCGTGCCGGAGTACCTCACCATACGCGATCTGGGGCTGATGGGCAGCCAGTGGTCGGTGATTCTGGTCACCGCGGTCAGCGTCTATTACCTGATCATCATGATGCGCTATTTTCAGGCTGTGCCCGCGGAAATATCTGACAGCGCCAGCATAGACGGCGCGGGGCACCTGCGGCTTCTGTTCTCCATCGTGCTGCCGCTGGCCAAGGCCGGCATCGCGACGATCACCATGTTTTACGCCGTCGTGCGCTGGAATGAGTATTTCAGGGCAGGCATCTACATCACCAAGACCTCGCTGACGACGCTGCAGGTGATTCTGCGGCAGTATGTGGTGTCAAACGACACGGTCACGCTGATCGGGGATAAAAACGTCGGCAAGTATGTCAACATCATCGATTACAACGCGCTTAAAAACGCGACGATCGTCGTCGCCATCGTGCCCATCCTGCTGCTGTATCCTTTTGTACTGAAGTATTACACCAAGGATGTGCTGGCGGGCGGCGTAAAAGGGTAAAGCTGTCTGCGCCCCTGGCGGAGACTCTTGATAAGCTCAAACTATATAAGGAGGAAACCTACATGAAGAAACTCGTTGCCCTGTCCCTGCTTCTGGTGATGGCGCTGTCGCTGGCATCCGTCCAAGCGGAAGCCCCGGCGTCCATCGGTACTCCGGAGAACCCCGTTGTCGTCCGCTACCTGTGCAAAGATGTGGACCCCGCTGACCCCGACATACAGACCTATGCCCAGCTCATCGCGGACAAGATGGCGGCCCTTGGCCAGTACATCAAGCTGGAAGTGCTGGAAGCGCCTGCCGGCACCTATGCCGACGCCGTGCCGCTGGCCCTGTCCACCGGGGAACTGGAAGCCGATCTGGTCTACTTCCAGGGCGGAGACCAGACCTGCGCCAACCTTGGCCTGCTGGAGGACCTGACCGACTATATCGCGGGCTCCGCCTACATCAAAGGCTCGATGGAAGAGTACAATACCCAGCGCCTTAATAACTACCCCTACCTGCTGTGGCTCTCTCCCGCGACCCAGTACATCCCGATCATGCGCGCGGATCATCTGGAAGCCATCGGCATGAAGGAGACCCTGCAGGCAGATCCCTCTGTTGACAACTACTACAAAGCCCTCAAGGCGCTGGTTGACGGCGGCTATGTGAAGTACGGCTTCTCCGGTGACGGCAGCCTGACCCGCGCCAACCACATGTTCAACCATGCCTTCGGCGTGACCTCCACCATCATGAAGGACGCGGACGGCAAGTATGTCTATTACATCGCGACCCCGGCCCAGAAGGCGCTGGTTGAGTTCTATGCCAAGTGCTACGCCGACGGCCTGATCGACCCCGATTACCTGACCAGCAAGTGGTCTGACGTTCAGAAGAAGTTCTACGCGGGCGAGCTGGCTCTCTTCAGCGCCACGCAGGGCGCGGTGGTCGACAGCTACTGCAAGAAGATCGTCGACAACCAGGGCGAAGCGGCACAGGGTGTCGTGCTGCCTCCGGCCGGCGGCAAGAGCTACATCTCCGTGTCTGTTGCGAAGGAAACCCGCGGCTATGCCATCAACGCGGATTCCGACCAGCAGGTGAAGGACGCGGCCTTCGCGATCCTCGACTTTATGGCGTCCCCCGACGGCCGCGTGCTTGACAAGCTGGGCCTGGAAGGCGTTCACTACACCATGAACAACGGCATGGCCCAGCAGACGGATCGCGCCAGCGAGTGGTGGTCCAAGATCTGGGAAACCTACACCAACCTGGATGAGAACTTTGTGGATAAGTCAAAGCTCATGCTGCCGCAGGCCTGGAAGTCCCTGGAGATGGCACGTACCTACTACACCCAGGATGTCGATCTCGTGCTGCCCGAAGAAATGCTGCCCTATTATGATGATGTGTTCGCCAAGTACAATGAGATGTCAACGGCCATCATCCTGGGACAGCGCCCCATTGAAGACTATGACAGCTTCATCGCCGAGTACTATGCCGGCAGCGGTGCTCGCCTGGCGGAATACTTTGCCACTGTCCTGAACTGACCGATCGGGCGGAGGGGGAATGATTCGTCATCCCCCCCTCCGTCTGCGTTTTTCTTTATCTCTTAATAGAAAGGTTATAATAGACGTGAATCAGACGCTAATGCACAAGCTATACGGCGGATTTCTGGGCATGAATGTGGGTATTCGCCTGGGCGCGCCTGTGGAACCCCGCATCTGGACGGTGGAGCGCATCAAAAGGACCTATGGCGATATCCGCGGATACATCAAGGAGTACAAGCACTTTGCCGCGGACGATGATACCAACGGCCCCGTGTTTTTCCTGCGCGCGCTGGATGATACGCAGGGCAGGGAGCCCACGCCGCAGTCTGTTGCCGAGGCCTACCTGAACTACGCCCGTGAGGGGATCGGCATGTTCTGGTGGGGAGGCTTGGGGGTCAGCACTGAGCACACGGCTTATTTGAACCTGCTGGCGGGCATCCCCGCCCCGCAGTCGGGCTCCATCCGCCAAAATGGCAGTACGGTGGCGGAGCAGATCGGCGGACAGATATTTATTGATACCTGGGGTCTGGTCGCCGCGGGCGATCCGGCTCGCGCCGCCCGGTACGCCCGGGCCGCCGCGTCCGTCTCCCATGACGGTGAGGCGCTGCATGGCGCCGCGTTTATCGCCGCCTGCATCGCGGAAGCCTTCAATCAATCGGATATTGAAAAGATCATGGATGCGGCGCTTGAAACCATCCCGTCTGACAGCAAGTATTATGCCGTGGTGCAGGCCGCGCGGGCCTACAGGCGAGAGCATCCTGAGGATGACTGGCAGGGCTGCAGGCAGATGCTGGAAGAGGAGTGGGGCTATGACCGCTACCCCGGAGTCTGCCATGTGATTCCCAACGCGGGCGTGTGTGCCCTGGCGCTGACCTACGGGGCGGGCGATTTCTCCCGCACGGTCGAAATCGCCACCATGTGCGGCTGGGATACAGACTGCAACGCGGGCAATGTCGGCACCATCGTCGGTGTCCTGAACGGCATCGAGGGCATTCCCGCCCATTACCGTGACCCCATCAATGATGAGCTGGTACTGTCAAGCGTTTCGGGCTATCTCAACATCATGGATGTGCCCACCTATATCTGGCAGCTGGCCATGTGGGTATACCGCCTGAAGGGGGAGAGCGTGCCGGAGGAGGTGCAGCGTCACATCCATCCGGGCGAGATCGATTTTGATTTTGCCCTGCCCGGCAGCACGCACGGCCTGTGTGTGTCAGACCCCTGCCTGTTCAGAAGGCGCCACGAGGAAGGAGCGCTTGAGATCATGTGGAACCGCATGGCGCGCGGGCAGCAGGCGACGGTTTATCTGAAGACCTTCTACCGCCGGGATGATTTCAGCGATGAGCGCTATAAGCCCGTTTTCTCTCCTCTGGCCTATCCGGGGCAGCAGGCGCGCATCGATACCACGTTTGAAAAGTGGAACGGCGAAAGCATCTGCGTCACCCCCTATGTGCGCGAGGGCATCGCGGGCAAGATGATCCTGCTGTCTTCCCGCGTGCTGCGGGAGCCCGGGGATTATGCCTTTGACTTTACGCTGCCTGATGTGGACAGCGGCGTGATCAGCGAGGTCGGCTTGCATATCGAGGGCAATTCCCCGCGTATCACCTATGACGCGGGCAGGCTGCTGATCCGGGGCTTCCGTATCTTCGGAAAGGCCGAATACACCGTGAAGGTGGGCATCATGCCAGAGGAATTCCTGAGCATCCTGCCCTTCTCGCAAAACCACGGCGCGTGGAATGTGGAGGGCGGCCGCATCCATGTGATGGCCCTCAACCACGCTGAGGCGATGACGGGCAATTACTTCATGCGGGATGTATCGGTGACCGGCCGCGTCTGCCCGCGCAACGGAACAAGCCATCTGGTCTCCGCGCGCGTTCAGGGGACCAGGCGCGGCTACTACGCGGGCTTTGACGGAGAGAACAAGGCGGCCATCCTCAAGCACGAGGCGGGCAGGGTGGAGCGTCTTGCAACGGTTGATTGCCCCTGGCGGTTTGACGAGGATTATGAGCTGACCTTTACCGCCCGGGGGGATGAACTGACGCTCGCGGTGGGCGGCAGGCAGCTTCTCACGGCAAAGGATGACGCGTTTGGCTGGGGAATGGCAGGCTACGCGATGTATGGCAGCGGCCGCGCGGAACTTAACGATATTACAGTGAAGGAATTATAAGTATATGAAATCAAGGGGAGAGATACTGCGGGACCGGGAGAGGTTTATTGACAAGGCGCGCGGCGTGATGAGCGGCCTGGCGATCGGTGATTCCTTCGGCGACGCCTCCAGAAAGCCTGAAAACCAGCTGGCTTACGGCATTACCACCGACTTCGGCGAGGGAGCCAGCTGGAGCACGGATGACACCGAGTTCGGCCTGCTGACAGCACAGACGCTCATCGAATGCCGGGGCGAGCTGACCATGGAGAAGGTGGCGGAAGCGTGGCGCAAACATGTCGTCGTTCAGGGCGGGGAGCTTAACCGCGGCGGCAACAGCGAGATGGAGGCGGCGGCCAACCTGGTCAAGGGGCTTGAACCGCCCTTTACGGGCATTTATAATAGCTATGCCTTCAGTGATGGGGCCGCCATGCGGGCAGCCCCCATCGGCATCGTCTTTGCGGGTGATCTGGAGGGCGCGGCAGAAGCGGCGCGGATAGACGCCTGTGTCAGCCATTCGCGCGAGGGGATCTGGGGCGCGCAGGCGGTGGCTTGCGCGGTTGCCGCCGCGATGGCCGATGCCAGCATGGATGAGATCCTGGAAGCCGCGATGTACGCGGTGCCTGAAGACAGCTGGTTTTACTATACTTTCAACCTGGCCATGGACATCGTGCGCAAGGCAAACGGAAACATCATCAATGCCTGGATGCCCCTGCATGATAAGCTGATCACGCGCTACAAGGCAGCGGTCCCCGAGGCCGTGTCTCAAGCCTTCGGCGTGCTGGCGCTTTTACATGACGATTTCAGGAGGAGCATCACCCTGGCCGGCAACTTCGGCCGCGACGCTGACACCATCGGCGCGATCTGCGGATCGGTCCTGGGGGCCATGTACGGCCACAGCGCCATCCCGGCCCGCTGGGCGGAAAAGACAAGATACCCCAGCGGCACCTGCCTTAATATGGCCAAAGGAATTGATCTGATGGATATTGCCGGGAAGCTGGCAGACCTGGCCCTGGCGAAATAGGAGCAGAAATGAGCGACACAAAGCAGGGCCGCCTGTCTGACAAGGCGGAGCAGGCCCTATTGCAGCAGATCCATTCGGGCGAACTGCCTGTCGGGGCGAAGCTGCCCAGCGAACCGATCCTGGCCAAGGAGATGGGCCTCAGCCGCGGCATCCTGCGTGAGGCCCTCAACTCCCTGCAGGCCAAGGGCTATATTTCGCGCACGCCGCGGGGCGGTTCCTACGTCATGCGCACGGCGGACAACCACATTGGGGACTCCATCACCGCCAAAGTCCGCAGCGCCCAGCTGCGCGACCTGATCGAGTTCCGGGAGGCGATGGAAGTCAAAATTGTACAGTACGCCATCGAGCGGGCTACGCAGGAAGAGATCGATTCGCTGCGCGCTCTGGTGGAACAGCCCGGCGAGCAGCATGGCAGCAAGGATTACTACTTCCATTACCGCCTGGCCGAGCTGGCCAAGAATGCCTTGTTTATCGTGTTTTTGGACATGTACTATGATACCATCCGCCGCTATGCGCTGAACTCCTACCATAATGAGCGCAGGTCGAACGCTATGAACATGGAACACATGAAGATCGTCCAGGCGATTCAAAAGCGGGACAAGCGCGCCGCAGTCAACGCGGTCAAGGGGCACCTGGGCAAGGCGCTCCGCCGCTTGTCGGAGGATCCTGATGTCTGAATACGATATCAGGCTGATCGCGACAGACCTTGACGGCACATTCCTGGGTGAAAAATCAAGGCTGATCCCGCAAAACGGATCAGCCTTTCAGCGCGCGCAAAGCTATGGAATACAGACAGCCATTGCCAGCGGGCGCCTTGCCGCGGTCGGCAGGGGCATGGCCCTGGCGCTGGGGCTTGAGAGCTGCCACATCATCGGATTGAACGGCGCGCAGATCTATCCTGTCCCCTTCGGCGAAAATGCGCGGGAAACAGCGTTTCCGGACGCGCTTCGGGATGCCTGCTTTGATGTGATCAGCCATTATGGCTGCCTGTATAACGTATATACAAGCCGCGCGGTCTATACCAACCAAAGGATGACGGCGGAGCGGGAAGCGCAGTTTCGGTCAAGCTTTATAAATAGCGGTGTTGAGGCACATATATCGTCCGATGCCTTTGAACGATCGGTACATCAGCCCTGTCTCAAGCTGCTGTTCAAGCCGGGTGGGGACGAGGCCGCCTACCAGCAGGCCAGACAGGAGATATCCGCTATCGGCGGCGTGTACCTCACGGCTTCAGGCGCCGGCGTTTCGGAGATCATGCTGGCGGGGATCAGCAAAGCCTCTGCCGTGCGCGCCTTGGCCCAAGGGCTGGGCATCCGCATGGATCAGGTGATGTGCTTTGGCGATTATGACAATGATGTGGAGATGCTGACCGCCTGCGGTGTCTCCGTCGCAATGGGGAACGCGAGCCCTGCCGCCAGGGAAGCGGCGAAGTACATCACGGCTGATCACAGGGATGCCGGTGTCGCCCTCGCGGTCAGCGCGCTGCTGGATGGCACACTGGAGAGGTTCAGGAAATAGGCTGACTATAACAAAACAACACCGCCGGCTCAGCCAGTGGTGTTGTTTTGCAAGTCTGCGTCACAGCCTCCCTACCAGATCCGGGCCGGGTTTCAGGGTCTGCGCGCCGGGCTGCCACCTGGCGGGGCACACCTCGCCATGGTTTGCGGCGACAAACTGGCTGGCCTGCACGCGGCGCAGCAGCTCATCCGCGTTGCGCCCGACGCTGCCTGCGATCACTTCATAGGCCACGATCCTGCCCTCCGGGTTTACGACAAAGGTGCCGCGTTCCGCCATGCCTTCTGCTTCGATATAGACATCGAAATCACGGGCCAGGGCATTGGTGGGGTCGGCCAGCATGGGATACCGGATCTTCCTGATGCGTTCGGACGCGTCGTGCCAGGCCTTGTGAACAAAGTGGGTGTCGCAGGATACGGAGTAGATCTCGCAGCCGATCTCTTTGAACTGCTCATACTTATCAGACAGATCCTCCAGCTCCGTGGGGCAGACGAAGGTGAAATCCGCCGGATAGAAGAAGAATACGCTCCACTTGCCCAGCACGTCAGCCTTGCTGATCTCCCGGAATTCGCCGTTTGAGTAGGCGTGTACCTTAAAGTCGCCGATTTCTTGATTGATCAATGACATATATATGGCTGCCTCCTGTTGAGTGTCATCTTAGCTATTATGAGTTAGCAATAAATAACCAACGCGGATTGTACGCCCACGGGTGGGGCCTGTCAAGTATTGGTCATAACTGTCAAGAGCCTTATTGATGAGAGGCCTTCATTTGATTTTACAGCGTGACGCCTCTATAATCAGTCCCATCGGCTTATTGAAGGAAGGGACAGTGAATGAAGGCAGTTTATCGAAAATACGGCGCGGGCATGATGTCAGCGCTTTTGATCGGCTCTTTTTCCATGTGGATCAGCCGGATGCTGCCGGGGGATATCCTCTCGGCAAGCGTGCTGGCGCTGGTGCTGGGGATGATACTGAACCCCGTATTGCGCAAAGTGCCGCAGGCAAAGGCGGGCATTGAGTTTGTTTCTAAGAAGGTGCTGAAAGCCGGCATCATCCTGATGGGCATCACGCTCAGCTTTTCCCAGGTGCTCCAGGTGGGCAGATACGCGCTGGTGATGATGTGCTTCACGCTGCTGACTGCCTTTGGCGGAGGATATATCCTGGGCCGGCTGTTTAAAGTAAACTGGAAGCTGTCAAGCCTGCTGTCTGCCAGCACGGCGATCTGCGGCGGTACGGCGGTGGCCACGCTGGGCCCGGCCATCGAGGCGGATGACCGCGATATCGCCTATGCCATCTCCGCCACCTTCCTGTTTGATATACTGACTGTGATCATTTTCCCCTGGATAGGCAGTGCGCTTGGCCTGACGGATACCGGCTACGGCCTGTGGGTGGGGACCGCGGTCAACGATACCTCCTCCGTGGTAGCGGCAGGCTATGCCTTTTCCGACATCGCGGGCAGCTTCGCCGTGATCGTCAAGCTGACACGGACCCTGTTCATCGTGCCTGTCGTGCTCGTGTTTTCCTATATCCACGCCAGGCGGGAGAGCCGCCTTGCGCAGGCTTCCGGCAAGGCAGGTAAGGTGGAGGTTTCAAAGATCTTTCCCTGGTTCATCCTGCTGTTCCTTATGATGGTAGCCTTGAAAAGTACGGGTTTCGTGCCCGAACAGGCCGTGACGGGCATTTCATTCGTATCCAAGCTTTTCATGGTGATGGCCCTGAGCGCTATCGGCCTGAAAACCAGCGTTTCGGAGGTAAAGGGCATCGGCTGGAAGCCCATGGCGCTTGGCGTGAGCATCGATACCTCGGTGGTGTTTATGGCCCTGGCCGCCCAGGCGGTGCTGCTGAAGGTGTTCTAAGTCACACTGATTCAAAACTTTAACGCATCGTCGCCTTGGTCCTTTTGCCTCGGCGCTGTGTCGCCGGGAGTTTGACGCAGCGCTGCTGCGCCTGCGCTCCCGCTCCTTGCGCGGAGTCAAAATTACTCAACGCTTTGGATGCGCAAAAGTTCCTCATCAGCATAATTTATCTGCCACATATTTCCGTGATTTGTGGCAGATAACTCTTTCGTGCGGCAGATACAAACACAATCTGGCGCATTCTCCGCCCTTGTGCTACACTGCCTGCGTTTGATTTCGCTGGCGTGGCCGGGGGAAGAATGGATGAAGAAGGCCATGGGCATCGGGAATAAAGGGGCGCTGTTTATCGTTCTTGCCAGCCTGGCTTGGAGCTTTGCGGGCGTTTTGAGCAAGTGGGCGCCGTGGTCGGCTTATTCCATCATCGGCGGCAGGGCTCTGATCGCGGCAATATTTTTTGGCCTCTCGCGCAAGAGTTTCAAGCCTTCATTGACAAAGGGCAACCTGATAGGCGCTTTCGCGGTGGTAGCCACTTCCATCCTGTTTATCATCGCCAACAAGCTGACCAGCGCCGCCAATGCTATCGTTTTGCAGTATGTCATGCCGGTCGTGATCATTCTGGGGTACTGGGCGCTGCGCGGGCAAAAGCCCGGAAGGCTTGATATCGCGGCCATCCTGTCGGTCCTCCTTGGCGTTGTGCTTTGCTTTATGGGCAGTTTGGACGGCGGCAGTTTGCTGGGAGACTTCCTGGCGCTTTGCAGCGCGTTCACCTTCGCGCTGGTATTTTTTGCCGCGCGCAGACCGGATGCCGATCCCATGGACTACGCCTATCTGGGAAACCTGGTCAGCATCCTGTTTTTGTTCTATATTCCCTTTGACTCTGCTTTTACCCTGCGCCCGGCGGCCTTGCTGGCTGTTATTCTGATGGGGCTGTGCCTGTCGCTTGGCTATATGTTTTTTTCGGCGGGCATGCGCACAGGGATACACCCCGTCACCGCGTCCATCCTGGCTAATGTGGAACCTGTGATGAATCCGTTGTGGGCCTTCCTGTTCCTGGGCGAGAGGCTGGGAGTTGTTTCTCTCCTGGGCGTGGCGCTGGTGCTGATCAGCCTTTCGGTTTATAATGTGCTCAAGAGCAAGCAGGCGGTACGGGTATAGCTGATTGATAGTGATTCATTGATGGTTACATCATTATAAGAAGGGGGCTGCGAATGCCGCGGCCCCTTATTCATTGGTCTTTTTCAATTCAGTAAGCGATCATCGGGATAGTCTGCGGCAGGCGGCTTTCGGGCTGGGTCATGCCAAGCCGCAGGGGGTACAAAGCACCGGCACAGGCTTGTGTGCCCCGCACAAGGCCCTCGTGCGGCTTGAAGCAGGTATCAAACAGGCCGATGTTGTAGTTTTCCCCGTCAAAACGGCCCAAGGGGAACTGATCATAGCATTGAAAATAGTGGCAGCCGACGCCCAAGGGATGGCTGGCGGCACTCTGGCAGTAGCGCGAGAACGCGATGCCCCTCTCCTCCTGGGAAGTGACGCCCTTGAGCCCCGTGGCAGTCAGGCCTGCGTCCAGCGCCCCGTGGTGGAACTCCCCGATGATAACCGGCCTGTCCACCCCCAGCGCGGCTGTCTGATCCAGCATGTCCGTTGGGTCCAGAGCGTAGCAGTTGATGGAGAACACGTCGAAGTTTTCCCAGCCGGCGATCACGTCGGGGCTGGATATCCACGCCCAGCGCATGCCCAGGTTCAAATGTTCCCGGTCCGCTTCTCTGCAGGCTTGGGAGGGGATGGTCACATAGCGCTCAATCATAAGGCGCGAAAAGGCGTGCAGATCCTCCGACGCGGCTTGAGAGAGTGCCGCCGCATGAGGCAGGGGACGCTGCAGCGCGTCAAAGCTGTCCAGGCTCAGGTTCCAGGCCCGGTTGAAGCCCTCAAGGCTGCCATAGCGCTCTTTAAGCCACCGGATGAGCGCGTCCCGGCTGGCGGATGGCTCCGGATTGCGCAGCACTTCCTGCGCGATGATAAGGCCGTCCACAAAGGCCCATGCCGGCTCATTGCGCAAAAACCAGCCGATCAGCAGGGGATCGTCCGCGTACCGCTCCAGATCCTTCGCGCAGAGTTTGGCGTCCTGCTCATACTCAGGCGAGAAGACATCCGGGAAATCCCTGAAGATCTTCATCCGCGTATCCGGAAAACGCGCCAGGCTGGTCACATAGGGCAGGCGGCCCCGCGCGCGCAGATCAGGATCGCTCCAGTTGCCCAGCGTGTTGATGCCCGCTCGCTTGAGCTGGCCTTCGATCATCCCCTGCCAGCGTGTGTACCAATCCCCGCCGAAGGCGCGGGCCAGATTGGCCTGCAAAAAGGAGAACAGGACGGGGTTCGCGCGGGGAACTTCCCCCCAGGGCGCTTCCCTCCGGCTGTACATGCCGCCATACACCGGATCATCCCTGTCCGGCAGCCAATCCAGCAGGTTTTCGATCCCATCCACCCTGCTGTCCGCGGAAACATTCACGCAGTCCATCCCCTGGCTGAAAAAGGCGTGTCCGTCCGGGTCGGCCAGGTGCCATCGGCCTTCCCGCTTGACCGCTTGAAAGAAACCGCTGCCAGGGCAGAGTTTTTTGCCAGCGAAGCCGCCCCACTTGTTCCAGTCAGGCGTGGGCCAGTCTGCTTCGGCACTTTCTTCGCGCAGGACGCCTTCCTTCATGTCTTGCAGGCTCCCTGCCTTTGCGCTCCATGCCTTGTTTTTCAGCTGGCCCATTTCATCAACCAGCTTCACATCGGGCAGCGGAATCATCTCCGGCCGCTCATCCCGCAGGGTGATGCCATCCAGCCGGATGCGCACCGGATGGTGGCAGGCGCAGTTTGTGAATTCAGCGCGGATGATTTCATCCCGGGCGATCCGTGACCCGTGGCATACGGTTTTCAGCTGGCCCGGCATGTGCCCGGGAAACAGGATGTGCCCGTCCAGCCAATCCAGATCCATTATCGCCACGCAGGGCACACGCGGCAGCAGGCCAAAGCGGAACGTGAAGCGCGGGGCGGGTTCATCGGCGTAGAAGCGCAGCTCAAAGGCCTGAGAATGATCGGACAGAACTTCGATAGTCAGGCACAGGAAGCGCGGGCCTGGCCCTTTTATGGCGTCCAGCAGCAGGCCTCCGCCCGCGGCGGGCAGTGTCAGGCTGCCGTCCTGTTCAATCACCGTACCCCCGGTCAGGATATCCCCGGCGACAGGAATCTCAATCATGACGCTCCTCCCTGACCAGCGGGATACTGATGCTCTCTTCCTGCCCTGCCCGGCTGGCGGTCAGCGTCATCTGCCCGGGTACTGTCCCTGCGCGCAGGTAGACGATCATCCGGCCCTGGTGGGTTCTGCGCGCATGGCTGGCATAGGGCGTCAGGTCATCCATGGCGCCATTTTCGATGCCCATGATGAGGCCGTTTTGGACGGTAAAGGTGACTTCTTCATCTTTTGCGCAGACCGTCTGCCCCAATTCGTCCAGCAGCCGCAATTCCACCTGAACAAGCGAATAGCCGTCTGCCGGGGCGCTATTTTCAACTGCCGTGAGGCGCATCTCCTCTTTACCGGAGGCTGATACCAGCCGATTCTCCATCTGCGTGCCGTCATCCCAGCGGGCGATGGCGAGCAGTTCGCCCTCTTCATAGGGCAGGGTCCAGTTGGCGGCGCAATCCTCTCCCACCCGGAGGGCGCCCAGGCTGCGTCCGTTGATAAAGAGCTCAGCCTCCAGGGCATTGGTGTAGCAGGACGCGTGCAGCGTCTGGCCGGGCTTTCCGTCCCAGCCGAAGCGCTCATGCCAGACCTGGCCGTCCTCACCCACCGCCAGGCGCGCTGTTTTTTCACCCGACCACAAGGCCTTGCGCTGCGCGAAGAGCGGTTTTTCAAAGCCGGCGGTGTCCAGCAGACCGGCCGGGGAAAGGCGGACAGGCCAGCCGCGCGCCTCGCCCAGGTAGTCGATGCCCGTCCAGAGGAACTGTCCGCTGATATAGGGCAGGTGCTTGACTGGCAGCCAGGCTTCTGCCCTGGTGGAGTTCTCCGTGCCAAGGATGATCATGCCCGGGTAGACCCGGTGATCCTCCTCATAGAGATGCTCCTTATAATTGTAGCCCGCCACGTCCAGCACCTGCGCGAAGCCGATGCGGTTGGAAAGCTCCGGGAAAGCCAGCGCCGCGGTCACTGGGCGTGTGCTGTCCTCCCGCTTCACGATGGCTGTCAGCTTTTTCGCGATGACGGTCAGGCGGTCCGCATTGGGCTTATTGCTGTCATACATCCGTTCGGCGGCTGGCTTGTTGGCGTCATTGTTGCCCGTCATCATCTCAAACAGCGGGTGCACATAGGGATCATTGGGATAATCGATCTCGTTGCCGATGCTCCACAGGATGATGCTGGGGTGGTTTCGGTCCCGGCGAACCATCGCGGCCAGATCGGTCTCATGCCACTGCGGAAACTCATCCGCGTATCCAAAGCGCTTGGGCGGATAGACGTTGTGCCCCTGCCACCACTTGTTCTTGCAGCCTTCCCACTCGTCAAAGGCCTCATCGATCACCAGAAAGCCCATGCTGTCACACAGATCGAGCAGCTTGGGATCCGGCGGATTGTGGCTGGTCCGAATCGCGTCGCAGCCTGCGTCCTTGAGCTTTTCAAGGCGCCTCCTCCATACATTTTCGGGTACGGCGGCGCCCAGCGCGCCCGCGTCGTGGTGGAGGCAAACGCCTTTCAGCTTCCTGCCCGTTCCATTGAGGAAGAAACCCTCATCCGCGTCAAAGCGGAAGGTACGGATGCCTGTTTTGATGAGCACCTCATCCTTGAGATCACCGTCCGCGCCGTAAGCGCTTGCTTTTAAGGTATACAGGGCCGGCTGCTCAGGGCTCCACAATAAGGAGCGGTCAACATGAAGGGCTGCCGTGCCTTCCTTTCCGCTCGCGTCCGCGCGGGCTGTTTCACGGCCCGCCTGATCCAGCAGGACAAAGCTTGTCTGACCTTCTCCGGACAGCGCCCAGGAGATGCCCAGCTCTGCCTTTTGCTCATCAGCGCTCTTTGTATAAGCAAAAACGCTGTTCTCAGGGAAATGCAGGGGGTCGGTGAAGGTAAAAAATACCCCGCGTGTCATGCCGGCTCCCGTGAACCAACGGGAATCCGCCAGGTCGATATGCTCCGCCCGCACAGCCAGCACGTTTTCACCCGGCACCAGAAATTCGCTGATGTCATAGGAGAAGGTGCTGTAGCCATAGGGTCGCTTGCCCAGGTAGTTGCTGTTGATCCATACCCGCGCGTTTTGGTAGATGCCCTCAAAGGTCACCCGGGTCAGCTTTCCCTGTGCCTCTTGCGGAAGGGTAAAGCGGAGGCGGTACCAGCCGATCCCGCCGGGCAGGTAGCCCGTGCCGCTGGAACAATCCCGGGAAAAGGGTAAGCTGACAGACCAGTCATGGGGCAGGCATACGCTCTGCCAGCTGCTGTCGTCCAGCCCCTTGTAGGATCCCTCGCTGATTTCACCAAGATGAAACTTCCATCCCCTGTTGGCCCATCGACTCCGGCTCATGAGATACCTCCGCGTTGCCTCATTAGCGTATGTTTTTCTAAGACAGATGCACGCCCCCGCCCGGGCAAGCCTGGCGGGGGCGTGCTTAGGGTGCATTACTTGTAAACTTCGTCCAGCTGCCGCTGAATTTCCTCAAGGCAGGTCTCGTAGCCGGCCGCAACCAGCTGCGCGCGGAATTCCGCCACATAGGCTTCCGGGTCTTCCGCCTTGCCAAAGATAATCTGGGGCATATAGGTGTTGTAAATGTTGCTCAGGTTATCAAGCTCCATGGAGATATTGAAGGTGTCAAACACGACCTGGCCGTAGGGGTAGTTGATCGCGTTTTTGTACTCCTCCAGCAGTTTGTCATAGGCTGCCCAGTCATTGAGGGCATTGCGGACTTCCAGGTCATCGTTGCGGCCCCACCAGTAGTTGAAGGAGGAACCGTCCTTGCTGTCATCCACATAGCCTTCGGGACGCGCGTAGTAGCCGTTCTCGTTGATGACATACTGCTGCCCTTCGATGCCCAGGGTGAGCAGGCGGTAGATTTCCGGGTCATTGCGCATCAGGTCATAGACCATCAGGGCGCGCTCGGGGTTTTTGCTCTTAGCGGCGACAGCCATGGCGCCGTGGGTGATGTTCAGCTTGACCAGGTTGTCCATTTCCTTGCCAAACCAGAAGAACTGCGTGTCAGCGCCGGGCTGCTTTTCCTCCACCAGGTGGCGGTTGCCAAGCCAGGTCTGGGTGTGATGCTGATGGGCGCCGGTGAGGCCTTCCTTCAGTTCGTCCAGCACGCTGCCGCTGTAGTTAAGCACGTCCTCGCGCCAGTAGCCCGCGTCGGACCAGGCTTTCTGGTTCTTGGCGAAGTTCACAAACTCATCGCCTTCCAGATAATAACGGGACAGGGTGTAGGGGTCATCCTTGGACACGCCGTAGAACAGGTCTACAGGTAGGCCTTCGATGTAGATGTTACCGGTATGGGAGGTCTGCCAGCCGCCGGAGAGCTGCGGGGCATAGCTGGTGCCGTTGCCGTCCGCGTCCCACGGAATGACACCTTCCTTGTTGTCCTTGATATACTGGAAGTATTTTCCCAGGTCTTCCCAGGTATTGATCTTCTCAAGGCCGGCTTCCCTCGCCCAATCGCCGCGGTACAGGAAGCCGTGGTTGGTCCACTGCGCGTAATTGTCTTCCGGCATCAGATAAATGGTGCCGTCATATTTGCACAGTTCCCAGTTTTCCGGGGGAACGCTTTCCCAGGTTTTTGGGGCATAGGTTTTGAGCATGTCTTCAGTCAGGGGCAGGAAGGCGCCCTTCTGAATGTTGGGCCAGGCATTGAGCCAGTCAGTCGCGGTGCCGACCAGATCAATGGAGCCGTCCTGCGTGGCCAGGGCCAGGTTGTACTTGGTGGTCCAGTCTGTCCAGACGATCCACTCGATGGCCAGTTCGGCGTTGACCTTTTCGGTCAGCTTTTCATTGAGGACCTTCAGCACCTCATTGGTCTTGTTGGTGGGGATATCGCCGGTTACCAGATAGGTGATGACGACGTGCTCCGAGGTATCCGGCTGGGCAAGCACTGGCACCAGGGCCGACACCATCAAAAGCGCCAGGAACAGGGATACGAGCTTTTTCACAGATAACATCCTCCTTTTTATTGTACATACAACCCCGCTTGCGCGGAGCGAATACCGAATGAATCAGCCCTTGACCGCGCCGACGGTCAGGCCGGCTACGAAGTACTTCTGAACGAAGGGATAGACAAAGATGATGGGGCCGGTGGCCAGCACGGCGGTGGCCATCTTCAGGGTTTCCCCAGGAAGATCCGTCATCACGATGTTCGCGCCCGCCAGGGAGTTTTTCAGGGAAGCCACCTTGTTGATCACGTTGTACAGATGGTACTGCAGGGGATGGTAGGAAACACGGGAACCAAGGAACAGGGAGGAGTAATACCACTCATTCCAATAGCCCAGCGCCAGGAACAGCCCGATCGTTGCCAGGGCGGGCTTCATCGAGGGAAGGATCAGCCGGAAAAAGATCGTGAAGTCGCCCGCGCCGTCGATCTTGCCGGATTCTGTAATTTCATGCGGGATGGCCTTTGTAAAGTTCTTCATCAGAATGATCAGCCAGGGATTCATCAGCAGCGGCAGCAGAACCGCCAGGTAGTTATCCTTCAGCTGAAGGGTCTGCACGATCAGCAGATAGAAGGGAACCAGGCCGGCGGAAAACAAGGAGGTAAAATAGATATAGAAGGTGATGCCGTTTTTGAAATAGAAGTCACGCCGCTGCAGGGCATAGCCGGTCATCGAGACAATGAACAGGCCGATCGAGGTGCCGGCCAGCGTCATGCAGATGGTGACCACGTAGGCGCCTATCATCTGCTGGGGTGACTTCAGCAGCAGCCAGTAGGAGTAGGTGGATATCTCTTGGGGCCACATCGTAAAGCCGGAGCGGCGGATGGCAGCCTCGGAGCTGAAGGAAGACGCGAAAATCAGCCAGAAAGGAACGATGCAAAGCACCGCGAAGATCGATATCAGCACATAGGTCAGCCCCCGGATCACACGGTCGGAGCGATCAATGCGGATTTTCCGGTGAGCCTCTTTATGCCGGGCCAGCGTATCAGGTGTTTGTTTCATATCATCTTTCCTCCTTAAAACAGCGAGCTCTCGGCATCGATCCTGCGAACGATATAGTTGGATATCAGGACGATGGAAAAGCCCACGATGCTCTGGAAGAGCCCGACCGCGCTGGACTGAGAGAAGTTGAAACTGTTCATCATGGCCCGGTATACATAGGTTTCAATGATGTCCGTGGTGGGGAAGAGGACCGAGTTGTTGCCAACCAGGTTGTAAAACAAGCCGAAGTTGCCCCGCAGGATGCTGCCGATCGCGAACAGGAACAGGATAACCACCGTGGGGCGGAGGCTGGGCAGCGTGATGTAGCGGATGCGCTGGAATCCGTTGGCGCCATCAACCTTGGCGGCTTCAAACAGGGATTCGTCGATGCTGGTGATGGCCGCGAAATAAATCACCGTGCCATAGCCCGTGGATTGCCACAGATGGACAAGGATGATGATGAAGGGCCAGGCGGAGGCGGTGGAATAGAGCTTTGGCATCACGCCGCCGCTGGCGCGTATCAGGGAAGAAAGGAAGCCAAAGTCGTAGTTGATCAGGTTATATACGATCAGCGATACGAGAACCGGTGAAATGAAGTAGGGCAGAAACATCATCGACTGGGTCGTCTTTTTGTAGCGCCTGCTCTGCACCTCATTGAGCATCACGGCAAAGGTCAGCTGCAGCATGTTGCCCAGGATGATGAAGG
>JAEWRJ010000063.1 GCA_023460055.1 Bacillota bacterium
GGCCGCGCCGTGATAAGAGCACGGTATAAAACCTGCCGTTTGCGCGAACTACAGTCTCACTTTCAAAGCAGAAGCCATACTCATACAGCTTCTGCCTCAACAGGTGCATTTCGGTGTGCGCGGAAACGATCAGCCTGGCATCTGCGATTTTCTCGTGATTGCGCAGGATATCCGCAATGGTTCTGCCGCCCATGCCTGCGATGACCACAGCGTCTACAGGGTCAGTGATCGCGTCCAATCCATCGGCTACAACCATCTTCGCCCTGCAGTCCAAGCCATGCAGCTTTAACAGCCGCCTGCTTTTGCTCAGTGAATCAGCGCTGATATCGCTGACGATCATTCTATCGCAGATATTGTTAGACAACAGATAACAGGCCAGACGGCCATGATCGGCCCCGATATCCGCGGCCACAGAACAGCGCGGCACCAAATCAGCCGCGCAGCGCAGGCGCGCGTCAAGAAGCGGCAAACGCCGCTTGACGGCTGCTTCGCTCAATCCAGAAAGTCCTTGAGCTTTTTGCTTCTGCTGGGATGACGCAGCTTGCGAAGAGCCTTCGCCTCGATCTGGCGGATGCGTTCACGTGTTACATGGAACTCCTTGCCTACCTCTTCCAAAGTTCGGGGATTGCCATCATCCAACCCAAAGCGAAGGCGAAGCACCTTTGCCTCTCTGGGGGTCAGCGTATCAAGCACTTCCCATAAAAGTTCCTTCATCAGCGCGTTGGAAGCAGCCTCAGCGGGAGCCGGCGCGTCCTCGTCCTGTATAAAGTCGCCCAGATGGCTGTCCTCTTCCTCACCAATGGGGGTTTCCAGCGATACCGGCTCCTGAGCGATCTTGATGATCTCGCGCACCTTGTTCTCGCTGATTCCCATGGCTTTGGCTATTTCTTCAGGCGTAGGCTCACGGCCATATTCCTGAAGCAGCTGACGGGATACTCGGATCAGTTTATTGATCGTCTCAACCATATGCACGGGAATGCGTATGGTACGGGCCTGGTCAGCGATGGCGCGGGTGATAGCTTGCCTGATCCACCATGTGGCATAGGTCGAAAACTTAAAGCCCTTAGTATGGTCAAATTTTTCCACGGCCTTGATCAGCCCCATATTGCCTTCCTGAATCAAATCAAGGAACAGCATACCCCGGCCAACATACCGTTTTGCGATAGAAACAACCAGCCTCAGGTTGGCCTCAGCCAGTTCTCTCTTGGCGCTTTCGTCGCCCCGCTCCATACGCTTGGCGATCTCCACTTCCTCATCAGCGGTCAAAAGCGGGACCTTGCCGATCTCCTTCAGGTACATGCGCACAGGATCATCAATGTTGATCGCGTCAGGTACACTCAAGTCAATCTCTTCTTCATCACCGGAATCTTCGGAGGTATCCTTTTCTTCCGCTCTGTCGGTGTCCTTGGTTACTGTAACGCCCAGCGTATCCATCGTTTCCAATACTATTTCAAATTGATCAAGGTCTATTTCCTCGGCTGCGAGAATAGCCATGATCGTATTGTAGCTGATGCTCCCCTGCGCTTTCGCGGTTTCATACAACTCCTGAAGCTTCTGTTCTTGCTTTGATTCCGCTTTCATACTCATTAAGAGACTTCCTTTCCTTCCACCTGCGTGCGCTTCAGGCCATTCAAGGCCATCGTTAATTCCATGATTCTCTCCAATGCGCGCTTCTTTTCATCACCGGCCAGATTAGGCATGTCCCGGTTGATGTCACGAACCTGCTGATTGAGATTATTTGATCTCAGCGTAAAGATGCAATCTTCCGCGGCGGGGATCACCTGCTCCGCATCCAAGTCACCCAGTTTACTGAAAGCCTCGCTGGCAATGGCGCGGCTTTCGTCGTCCTCACACTCTGACAGCACCTGCACCGGCTTCTTGCCATTGGCTACTGCCTGCCATAGTCCCCTGATGACGGTGCTTTCAAAATCATCAGGCCTGATCAAATCCGCAGGCAGATGGCCGGTAGCCGAGAGAGAAAGAAGTGTCTTCTCTGCCTCATCCGCCGTCTGGGCGCTCCTTGCGCGGCGACCGGGGCCTGAAACAGGTTTTTGTCCGGTATCCTGATGAGCAGTGCCTTTTGTCAGCTGGATGACCTGCTCTGAGAGGATATTCTTGTCGTACCCTGTCTGTGTCTGCAGCCAGCGCAGCAAATCCTCACGTTCAAGGGGGCTTGTGACCGTGGCGATCAGCTCACAAGCTTTCAGGGAAAAAGCACTGTTTTCCTCAGCTGAGGAGACATCATACCCTTTCTTCAGCCGGAGCAGTCGAAAATGGTTTGCGCTCAAGGGCCTGATGCTTTCAAACTGGCGGACATCATAGACCTTTAAGTAATCATCCGGGTCCATCCCGTCAGGCAATTGAAGCACTCGGGCGGGTATCATTTCCTTTTCAAGGATATCGATCGCCCGCACAATGGCGTTTTGACCAGCCTCATCCCCGTCGTAGCAGACCCAAACCTCCGGTGCCAGACGCTTCATCAGCCGTGCTTGCTCAGGCGTCAGCGCTGTTCCCAAAGTGGCGACAGCGCCTTGGATACCCTTTTTTGACAGGGCCATGACATCCATATAGCCTTCGACAAGGATGACCCGCTTCAGATCCCGCATCTTTCTCAGATAGTTAGCGCCGTATAAGCCCAAGCGCTTATTGAACACAAGAGTATCCTGCGTGTTCAGGTATTTGGGCTGAGCGTCACCCATGGCCCGCCCGCCAAAGCCGACTGTCCGTCCATAGAGGTCAATAATGGGAAATATCGCGCGGTTTCTGAAAACATCATAGCTGTGCGTATCCCGCACATGAACAAGACCCGCCGCGGCTAATTCCTCCTGAGTATAGCCTTTGCTTTCCAAGTGCTCCTTAAGCGTATCCCACTCATCGCTGCTCGCTCCAAGGCCGAAGCGCTTGATCAGTCCATCTTCGATCCCGCGGTCGTAAAGATAATCAAGCATCTGTTTGCCTGCCTGGCTGTAGAGCCTGCTGTGATAGAATAAAGCGGCTTCACGGTTGATCTCATAGAGTTTCTCCTTGGCGGAGCGCTCCCTCTCAGCCCGGGGATCAAAGGCCTGCACCGGCTCGGCAATGTTGAGCAGTTTGGCTATGTGACGCAACGCTTCGGGAAACGTCAGCTTCTCCATCTCCATCACAAACTGGGCTACATTGCCGCCTGCCTTGCACCCAAAGCAATGGTATACATTGCTGTCCCGGTTGACGGAAAAAGATGGCGTCTTCTCGTTATGAAAAGGACACAAGCCGACAAAGTTCCGGCCTTGACGCTTCAAGGGCAGATAAGATGTTACGATATCAACGATATCGGCGCGCGCCAGAACCTCATCCACCCAGGCGCTCGGATACATGCCGGCCATACTGATCACCCCTGTGTGTTTAGTTCGAC
>JAEWRJ010000064.1 GCA_023460055.1 Bacillota bacterium
TGCTGCGCGGCATCCAGCGCACCGAGATCGAGCGCGGCCAGGTGCTGGCCAAGCCCGGCTCGATCAAGCCGCACGTGCACTTCTACAGCGAAGTATACGTACTGACCAAGGACGAAGGCGGCCGTCACACGCCGTTCTTCAACGGCTACCGCCCGCAGTTCTACTTCCGCACGACGGACGTGACCGGCAACATTAAGATGCCCGAAGGCGTTGAGATGGTCATGCCCGGTGACAACGTACAGATGGAAGTGACGCTGATCACCCCCATCGCGATCGAGCAGGGCCTGCGCTTTGCTATCCGCGAAGGCGGCCACACCGTCGGCTCCGGCGCTGTCGCCAGGGTCATCGAAGACTAATTGAAACAATAATAAGAGGCCGGGCAGCTTGTCCGGCCTCTTTTATTAGAAGTTTACAGGAGTTTATCGCTGTGAGAAGCACGCGAACCGGTATGTCGGGGAAAAAGCTGCTGGTTGCCATATTCTGGCTTGTGATATGGGAGATGTCCTCCCGCCTGTCCGGCCTCCCCTTTCTTCTGCCCGATCCAATCAGCACGCTTAAAAAAATGATGGAGCTGTGGAGGTACAGTTCTTTCTGGCTCAGCCTGTCAGGAAGTCTTTTCAGGGTAATGATGGGCTTTTTGCTGGCTGCAGTTACAGGCACATCGCTTGCTGTTCTTTGTGCCCGTTTTCGCGCCGCCGATGAACTACTGTCCCCCATCAAAACCGTGGTTCGTTCAACCCCCATCTCATCTTTCATCATTCTGGTGCTGCTTTGGCTCTCCGCCAGCGCGGCGCCTGTTTTTATAGGTTTTCTTGCCGTCATGCCTATGATATGGCAGGATGTTCAGCAGGGGATAGAACAGACACCCGCCGAACTTCTGGAAATGGGAAGAGCTTACAAGTTCTCAAGACAGAAGACAATCCTTAATATATATGTTCCCAGCGTTCTTCCTTATTTGTATACCGCATGCGCAAACGGGATAGGCTTTGCCTGGAAAGCATGCATTGCGGCGGAGGTCATCGCAAGACCGCTAAATTCCGTCGGTAAGAATCTGCAGGACGCAAAAGTGTACTTATTGACGGAGGATCTGTTTGCCTGGACCGTCACGGTGATCATGCTCAGCATGGCCTTGGAAGCTGGTATAAAGAGATTGATCAGGTTACGCGGAGCTTCTTCCGAAGGAGAAAGGATATGATAGAATGCAGCAATCTGTGCCTATCGTTTGAGGGACGTGTCATTCTGAACAAAGTCTCTTTCAGCCTTCCTGATTCCGGTGTCTTTGCCTTGATGGGCTCTTCCGGCATTGGCAAGTCAAGCCTGCTGAAGATCCTCTCCGGTTTACTGGCACCTGATAGCGGCAGTATCAGCGGACTGAATAACCTGCGCGTCGGCATCATGTTTCAGGAAGACAGGCTGCTGTCCTGGCACACTGCCCTTAAAAACGTCATGCTGGCCATGGAGCATCCTTCTCAAGAAGAGGCAAGGAACTTGCTGAATGCGCTTGAAATAGGGGATTCTGCTGATGCGTACCCGGCTGTTTTAAGCGGCGGTATGAAACGCCGTGTAGCCTTGGCGCGGGCCATTGCCTTTTCATCGGATGTACTGCTGCTGGATGAGCCCTTCTCCGGAATAGATGAGCAGATTAAGGGGAGAATCAGCCCCTTCATACAAAAATCAGCTTCTTTGATCATTTTTTCAACTCATAATTTAATAGAGGCAGCAATGATGGGCGCAACGAATATCTTGACACTTCGGGATGAAATCCTGATAAAAACATGAAGGGTGATTCATAATATTATTATTTGGCATTCCTTTTCACACTGATATGTTGTATAATTGAAACAAGAAAATTGTGGAGGCAAAAAGATGAAGATTCTAATCGTAAACGCGGGCTCATCATCGCTGAAATACCAACTGATCAACATGGATAACGAGGCAACAATCGCGCAGGGAATGATTGAGCGCATCGGTATCGAAGGCGGTAAATTGACGCAGAAGGCGAATGGGGAAAAGCGCGTTATCATGTCCGATATGAACGATCACCTGGATGCAGTGGCCATGATGATTCAGGTTCTGACAGATAAAGATTATGGCGTCATCTCATCCATGGATGAAGTGGGAGCAGTCGGCCACCGTGTTGTGCAGGGCGGAGAACTCTTTACCGCTTCCGCAGTCATAAACGATGAGGTCATTGCCGCTATCGAGAAAAACGTTCAGCTGGCACCGCTGCATAACCCCGCTAATCTGATGGGCATTTACGCCTGCCAGAAGATCATGCCCAACACGCCTATGGTCGCTGTGTTTGATACGGCCTTCCACCAGACTATGCCTCCAAAGTCCTATCTGTATGGCGTGCCGATGGAGTACTATGAGCGCCTTCGCGTACGCCGCTATGGCTTCCACGGTACCAGCCATCGATATGTCAGCCAGCGTGCCGCCGAGATTTTGGGACGCCCCATTGAAGAGCTTCGTCTGGTGACCTGTCACCTGGGCAACGGCTCATCGATGGCAGCTGTGCAGTTCGGCAAGTCTGTCGATACCTCCATGGGCATGACCCCGCTCGAGGGCGTGATCATGGGTACCCGCAGCGGCAATGTAGACCCCGCCGTGCTTCAGTTCATTATGAATCATGAGAACCTTGATATTAACGAGATGCTCGATATCCTGAACAAAAAGAGCGGCTTCCTTGGTATCAGCGGCATCAGCAGCGACATGCGCGATGTAGAAGAAGCAGCAGCCAAAGGGGATAGGAACTCACAGATTTCAATCGATATGCTCTATCAGGGCATCAAGAAATATATCGCCGCTTATGCAGCGGTGATGGGCGGCGTTGACGCGGTCATTTTCACTGCCGGTATTGGTGAAAACGGCTGGGAACTTCGCGAAGGCGTCCTTGAGAATATGGATTTCCTTGGAATAAAGTTCGACAAGGAAAAGAACAAGGTCCGCGGCAAGGAGATCGAGATCTCTACACCCGACAGCAAGGTGAAGGTACTTGTCGTTCCCACAAACGAGGAGATCGTCATCGCGCGCGATACCTTGGAGCTGGTAGGTAAGTAATAAACTTGACAGCAGAAGATAAAAAGCTTGTCCGTCTGTATACCGACGGTGCCTGTTCCGGAAATCCGGGACCGGGCGGTTGGGCCGCGATTTTAAAATTCGGTCCGCACCAGAAGGAAATCAGCGGCAACATGAGCCATACAACCAATAACCGCATGGAACTTTTCGCTGTCATCAGCGGATTGGGCGCGCTAAAGCAAAGCTGCAAGGTTGAAGTGTATTCGGATTCCACCTATGTAGTCAACGCTTTCAACCAGAACTGGATAGAAGGCTGGCTAAAGAGGGGATGGAAGACCTCTGATAACAAACCGGTTGAGAATCAGGATCTCTGGCGCTTGCTGCTGATCACGATGCGCAAGCATGACGTCAGCTTCCACAAGGTGCCAGGCCATCAGGATCATGCGGAGAATAACCGCTGTGATGAACTGGCCAGGTCAGAAGTACAGAAGATCATTGCGCAAAATGCTGTGATGGCTCCCAAAGCGGCACAATAACCCAAAGGGATTCCGGGCAATACTATTCGCGAAAGGCATCTTTTACGAATAGTATTGTCTTTTTTTATCAAAGCAGCTATACTTCATATAACGCATGCACCAAGGTGGCCTCTTGAGACCGTTTCATTAGCTATCTCTCAGCCGCCCGGACAAGCATCCTGATACATGCCGCATTCTCCGTTATGAATGAATACAAAGGAGCGCACTTTAATGGCTAAGAGGCTATCCTACCAAACGGAGCGCTCACAGCGCATCAATGACCGGATGAAGGACCTTCAAAGGGAGCTGCCTGTTTCCTGTACAGACTATTTCAGATCCATATCGCAGACGACCAGCCCTCTGACCAGACTTGCCTATGCCTATGACCTGCGTCTGTTCTTCCAGTATTTGAATCTGGAAAATATGTATTTTGCGAATAGTTCAACAGTTATGCTGACAGGTGACGATCTTTCCCGCATCACAGCGCGGGATATCTTCGGTTTTCAAGAGTATTTGCAGCAGTATGTACGGATATCTGACAGCGACGAGAAGGACGAAGACGACATTTCCCCTACGCTAGTTCAAAACTTTGAACTTGGCATCATGAGAAAGCTGAGCAGCATCCGTTCCTTCTTTGATTACCTGTTCCGCAATGAGCTCATACCGGCCAATGTCGCCAGCATGGTCACCCTGCCCAAGCGGCATGAAAAGCCCATCCTGTATTTAGAGCCTGACGAGGTTCAGCGGCTCATGGACGCAGTCGTTTCAGGCGAAGGGCTCAGTGACAGGCAGCAAAAATACCTCCAGCTTACTCAGAAGCGTGACATCGCCATCCTGATGATGTTCTTGGGCACAGGTATCCGCGTCAGCGAACTGGTAGGTCTTGATATTGATCACCTTGATTTCACGCAAAACGCATTCATGGTTACCAGAAAGGGCGGAAATCAGGTCATCCTCTACTATCCCGATACTGTGAAGGATGTGCTTGAAAATTACCTGATAGAGCGTGAAATGACTCCCACGCTTCCGGGCCATGAATACGCGCTGTTCCTTTCCCTGCAAAGGCGCAGGATCACCGCACGCGCGGTCGAAAACCTTGTCAAGAAGTACGCGCAGATCGCAGCCCCGCTAAAAAAACGAATCAGCCCGCACAAACTGAGAAGCACCTTTGGCACGACGCTGTATCAGCAGACAGGTGATATATACCTGGTATCAGACGCGCTTGGACATGCCGATGTCAACACCACAAAACGTCATTATGCGGCCCTAAAGGACTCAAAGCGCAGGGAAGCCGCACAAAAAATTACTCTGCCGGATATTTAGCGCTATGCAAACAGACGTTTGCATGCTATAATTGTCGCAACGATAGTCACAGGAGGCTGGCCATGAGCAATGCTCCCGAGAAAAAGAAGCGCGTGCGCGGTGATACGCAAGGAAAGATCCTTGATTTTATCAGGCAGGAAGTAGCTGTCAAAGGATATCCCCCCTCCGTCCGGGAAATTGGGGAGGCTGTCGGGCTCAAATCCACTTCCACAGTGCACGGGCACCTCAGGCGGCTTGAAAACAAAGGTCTGCTGGTGCGGGACGCCATGAAACCCCGTGCCATGGGCATTGTTGATGATGATACAACAGCTGACAGCCTGGTCCGCATGATTCCTATGCTGGGTCCGGTTGCCGCCGGTATACCCATTTTAGCCGAGGAAAACAACTCGGAAATGCTCCCCATCCCCGCCTCACTGATTGGTGACGGCCAGTATTTTGCCCTCACCATCCGCGGTGACAGCATGATTCAGGCGGGCATTCTTCATGGCGACTACATTGTTGTCAAACAGCAGTCAGAAGCTAATAACGGCGACATCGTCGTCGCCCTGGTCTCTGATGACGCGACTGTCAAGCGTTTCTTCCGTGAGAAAGGCCGTATCCGCCTCCAGCCTGAAAATCCGGCGATGAAGCCTATGTACTTCCAGGATGTTCGTATTCTGGGTAAGGTGGTATCTGTATACAGGCAGATTTGATTTTTGCATTCTTAGAGTAAGCGCCCTGCCCGGCTTTTGTCCGGTCAGGGCGCACTTTATATCAGAGACAGTCTATTCTCAGAGCAGCGACTTCACTGCCTCGGCCAGGTCTTCATTCGTCAGGCCGAACTCCTTGTAAAGTACTTCCTGCGGAGCGGACGCGCCGTAATCATCCAGACCCATGACCTTGCCGTCCAGGCCGGTGAAGCGGTACCAGGGCATGGTAGCGCCTGCCTCGATCGCCACGCGGGCGCGGCACGCGCCTGGGAGTACATATTCCTGATAAGCCTTATCCTGCTGCAGGAAGAGTTCCATGCAGGGCATCGACACCACCTGGGTTTCTATCCCCTCTGTCTTCAGCGCTTTTTGTGCCTCCATCGCCAGACTGACTTCGCTTCCCGATGCCATCAGGATAGCCTTGGGCTGTGAATCAGCCGGGCTCAGCACATAGCCGCCACGCGCCATATCTTCAGCCTTCCCGTTATACTGCGGCAGGTTCTGGCGTGTCAGAACCAGAGATGTCGGCGCGTTGGATGTCAGAGCAGTGATCCAGCCGATCACTGTCTCACGATAATCGCAGGGACGGATCACCTGCATGCCCGGTGTGGCGCGAAGAGCCGTCAGATGCTCTATGGGCTGATGGGTCGCTCCGTCTTCGCCTACACCGATAGAGTCATGCGTCAATACATAAATGACCGGTAGCTTCATGATGGCAGACAGCCTCATCGCTGCCTTCATATAATCCGTAAACACAAAGAATGTGGCGCAGAAGACTTTCAGGCCCCCATGCAGCGCGATACCGTTGGTAATAGCGGCCATCGCATGCTCGCGTACACCGAAATGCAGGTTGCGACCGGCACGGTTATCAGCGCTGTAATCACCGCCGCCGGAAATATTCGTCTTGTTGGAGGGGGCCAGATCGGCCGATCCGCCGACGAGGTTGGGGATCAGTTTGGCGAGGCGATTGATCATCGTGCCGGAACTGGCACGCGTCGCTTCGCTCTTGCCGCTTGATTCCCACAGGGAGGCCTCATTGAGCAGCGCATGGGCGTCAAGTTCCCCGTGCCATGCCTCCCACTCCCCAGCAAGCTCAGGATAAGCTGCCTGATAGCGGGCAAACAGGTCATTCCACTGAGCGTGTTTCTCAGCCTGGACAGCTGCCCGCTGCGCCGCGTGGGCATAAACATCCTCTGCGACAGCAAAGCTCTCTTCGCTCATGCCCAGCGCCTTTTTGGCAGCCAACAGGTTATCGGCCCCCAAAGGCTCTCCATGCGCGCCGGCGGTTCCCTGTTTGGCTTCACTGCCGAAGCCGATCACGGTCGGACAGACCAGCAGGACGGGTTTATCTGACTCTCGAGCTTGCTTCAGCGCGGTCAGCACCTGCTCATAGTCATTTCCGTTCTCAACGCGGATCACGCGCCATCCATAGCTTTCAAAGCGCTGGCCGACATTCTCCCGGAAGGCTATATCGGTACTGCCTTCAATGGAAATCTCATTATCATCATACAGCACAACCAGCTTGTTCAGCTTCAGCGTGCCGGCCAGAGAGGCAGCCTCGCTGCTGATGCCTTCCATCATGCAGCCGTCTCCGGCGAAGGCGTAAGTGTGATGATCGACAAGCTCGAAGCCGGGCTTGTTAAAATGGGCAGCCAGCATGGTTTCCGCGATCGCGAAACCAACGGCATTTGAAAAACCCTGTCCCAGTGGGCCTGTGGTGGTCTCAACACCCGGAGTGTGGCGGTATTCGGGATGACCGGGTGTCAGTGATCCCCACTGACGGAACTGCTTGAGTTCATCCATCGGCAGATCGTAACCTGTCAGATGCAGTATGCTGTACAGCAAAGCGCTGGCATGTCCGTTGGACAGAACAAAGCGGTCTCTGTCAGCCCAAAGCGGCGCTTTAGGGTCAAACTTGAGGGCGTGCATCCATAGCGCATAGGCCATGGGAGCCATACCCATGGGCGCGCCGGGGTGGCCGCTGTTGGCTTTCTGTACCATGTCGGCCGACAGTACGCGGATAGTATTGATTGTCTTTTCTTCGATTCTCATGATTGTTCCTTTCTATTCAAAGCACCCGGTGTGCCTGTTTTCACTTCAGGATTTCGCTGATCGGCGATACATCCACCAGGTCACCCAAGTGACCGATGGCACCATACAGCGCGCTTAACACCTCACGCAGACCGCCTTTGACATCACTCTCAACATTTAATGCCAGCACAGGGTCGTGCACAGACATACGCAGCAGGAACCAGGCGTTATTCATCTGCTGATGCAGGTCAAAGCTGATGCGCACGCCTTCCCTGTTATCAGGCGCGACATTCCAGCCCTCGGTCTCCGAAGCATAGTCCATGACGGCTTCGATCACGCGCTTGCCGGCCGACCTGAAATCCTCCTGCTTGATATCCAGCCGCAGCTCAACGCTCTCAACCGGCTCCTTCAGTCCCTCAAGCAGGCTTGATAATGTCTTTGCCTCCCGCTTGAGGCGCATGCATTCGCAAACCAGCAAAGTGCTCAGGTACATGCCATCATCCAGAAACTGGTTGTTACGGAAGGCGGCGTGGCCGCTTGTCTCAATGGCCAGAGGGCAGTTGACGCCCATTTTGTTCAGACGAATGGCCTCGTCGATCACATTTCTGTAACCGCGCTTGTAGCGGTAGTGTTCACCGCCCCACTCGCCGATGAACTGAGACAGACCGGAAGACGTGACGGAATCGGTTACAATCGTCAGGCCGCTTTCCTCATTGAGGAGCATAGCGGAAACAAGCGCTATCAGCCGGTTGCGGTTGATCGCCAGGCCGCTTTGATCCACAATGGCGGCACGGTCACAATCAGCGTCGAAGATCACCCCAAGGTCGGCGGAATACTTTACCACCGCATCGCTCAGCGACTTGATGGCCGTCTCATCCTCCGGATTTGGCGCATGGTTCGCGAAATGTCCGTCCGGCTCAAGGAACTGGCTTCCCTCCGTCCACGCGCCGAGATCTTCGAGCATCCCGGCATAGAAGCCGCCGGCGCCGTTGCCGGCATCGACCAGGACATGGAGCCCCAGAAGCGGCTTGCTGACCGGATCATCCAGCCGTTCGCGCACCATATCCATCATTTGCTGTTTATAAACATCAAGATAGTCATAGCGCTCTATCGTGCCGTAGCGCAGAGATGGCGCTATTTCTTCATCCATCAAAGCTACGATTTCGGCCAGCTCATTCGCGTTGATGCCTCCGCGGGGCATAAAAAACTTAAACCCGTTGCGGTCGGATGGATGATGACTCGCGGTGATCATCACGGAGGCCTGAGCGATCGGCTCATCCCCGGTCAAACACTTGAACATGGCGGGTGTTGTGCAAAGACCGCAGTCTATGACATTCATTCCCTGTTTGGCAACCCCTTGTGCAAACGCGGAAAGCAAGGTTTCCCCGCTCAAGCGGGAATCGCGTCCGACCGCAATGCTGATCCGGTCATTTTCAGGCATCCGGATACGGCGGCCGGCCCAAACGGCAAATGCCCTGCCGATCAGCTCAGCCACTTCAAGAGTCAGTCGGGCATTGTCACCCAAGGCTACGCCTCGCAGGTCCGTTCCGCTGATTAAAGCGCCATAGGTACTCATGATACCCCCTCTAATAATGATAATTCGTAGTAGCCGCGCAGCAGCCGGTAGAATGGAGCCAGTGTTTCATAATCAGTGATGATCATCTCAGCCAGCTTTGGAGTAAAAATCACGTCATAAGGCGCGCTGTTTCTGGAAATGTACAGGCTTTTCATCGGATAGTAGCTGTCAAGCGGCGGAGGCAGACTGACCGGCGGCACCATCCGCTTGTACTTTTCCCCCTCTACAGTTAGCCCTGTGCCCTCCAGCGTCTTGAGCAGCCCAGTCCAATCGCCCGGGTGGCTGATCAGCCGGCGCCTGAATATGTCCATCGCCAGACGGTTTTCCCCCCAATAGCCCAATCCCCAGCTGATATATTCCATGCGGACCTCAAACCACAGCATAACCGCCATGTCTTTCGACTCCCCGGCGTGACGGAAAGCCAGCCAGTGATGATCACGATAAGGGGATTTGTCGTTTGAAAAACGCGTATCACGGAAGATTCTGGACAATACCTTGTTAGGCCTTACTTCCATGCCCGGGTCAATTCGCAAGGCAATGGGCGTCAGCGCTTCAATCAGCCCATAATAAGGCTGCTTCATGACTCTTTCATATTCTTCCCGATGGGCCGACATATACTCCTTATTATTGTTCAAGCGGATTTGCAGCATGAACTCGATCATCTCCCTTGGGAAACCTTCAAACAAGCAAATCACACTCCTTCTAAAATATATTATACCTGCTGATTAAACTCTGTTCAAGCCGGGCGGATGACGCTATTTTCCGCTCAGATATCGAAACAGCTGCCCGGCTATGGGAGCGGCGACCGATCCCCCGCTGCCGGCATCCTCTATGGCCACGCACACGGCATAGGGATACCGCGCGTCGTCAATGAAGCCGATATACCAGGCATTGGTTTGATCCTGCGCGTCTATCTGCGCGGACCCCGTCTTTCCCGCGATTTTCAAACCGGATACAGCAGACGCTGTGGCGGTCCCGCTGCGGGCCGCTTCCTGCATATAATCGGCAATAATGTCCGCGTCCTGCTTTTGCATCACGCGCTTGTATTCCTTGCCATAAAACTGATATCGGCTGATGCCGGCATTATCGGTGACGTCCATAAGCAGCCTCGGCTCCATCATCACGCCGTCGTTAGCGATGGCGGAGGCAATCAAGGCCATATGCATAGGCGTTAACTGGAGCTTGCTCTGCCCCGGCCCTGTCCAGGCCAGTTCCTTCATGCTGCGGTCAACACTTGGATAGGCTGAGTTCTGGACCACCAGATCGCTGAAGAGAAAATAATCGCCTATCCCGAAGTCGGACGATGTTTTTTTCAGCGTTGCGTCACCCAGTTCCATCGCTACCCGCGCGAAGGTGATATTGCAGCTGACAGCCAGAGCTCTTCTCAGGTTCAGCATGCCATGAACGGCATCGTTCGCGTCGGTGACCGTTGTATCTTCAACAACGAGGGCACCTAAGCACTCATACATTTTACTCTGCGCGTTGGGAATATTCTTCAGGGCGGAAGCAAGCGTCACCACCTTGAAGACCGATCCGGGGGCGCTGCTCCACATGGTCGCGCGGTTCCAGAAGGGCTTTAGCGGGTTATCCTTATCCGCCTGGCTCAGGTTCATCGGGTCATAGCTTGGATAGCTTTGCAGCGCAAGTACTTCACCTGTGCGGTAGTTCATCACGATCAAGGCGCCGCTTTTATCCTTAGGAAACAGGGAATACGCTTTCTTGGACAGCGCGCTGTCTATCAGAAGCTTAATGTCATTGCCCCGCCTTTTCTCGCCCTTCAAAGCCTGTACAAGCAGATTAGGATAGGATTCATTGAACGCGTACAGGTAGTTGGCCATAAAGCTCTCGGCGCCATAGGCTATGTTGTTGACATCATCACCCACCGCGTGCACAACAGCCTTTCTGATATCCGGATCGGAACTGTAAACCCGCCTGCCCTGCGTGTTGGTCGTTGCCAGCAATACATTATTCCGGTCAACAATACTGCCCGGCTGCACATTGCTCTTGGCGCGGCGAAGATAGGTATTGGCGCTGGAGGAGAACCAACGCTGCCCCTGGGTGGTAATACTGAAAGCTCCATAGCCTATCAGCGCGATAAACAGCGCGCACACGATCATGGCGATCAATCGAATATTCTGTTTTAAAAGCTTCATTGATATCCTCCCTGAGCCATGGCCAGTTCCCTGTCTTCCTCAACCTCACGGTCATTTAAACTGGCAACACCCTGCAATATGCCCATGATGGACAGGCTTGACAGCAGGCTTGTTCCGCCGTAACTGATAAAAGGGAGTGTAACACCCGTCAGCGGGATCATATTGATGTTACCCCCGATGATAATGAAAGCCTGCAGAGCGATCAGCACAGATGATCCCATAGCCAGCAAAGAGTTAAAGCGGGACCCGGATCTCAGCGCGATGCTGATCCCGCGAAGGAACAGCAGGATATACATCGCCAGAATACAGATGCCGAATATCATGCCAAACTCATTGAGGATGATCGCGTAAACAAAGTCAGTTGTATTGGCCGGTATAACATAGGCATTGCCTAATCCAAGGCCTGTTCCCCACAGGCCACCGTTGACGATGGCAATCAAAGACTGGACGATCTGGTAACCTGACCCCTCATAATCAGTCCAGGGGTTGATCCAGATGGCAACGCGGCGCTTCACATGGCTGAACATATTATAGCCAATGATACCGCCCGCCGCGGCACCAGCAAAACCCAAGCCGAGGTACAGGTAGCTGCGCGTCGCTGCCCACACCATCACCAGGATCACACCATAGTAGATCAGCGCGGTGCCCAGATCTTTTTGAAGCATCAGGATCAGCAGGCACAAGCCCGCGTAAGCGGCAGCGGCGATAATCTTGCGCCTGGAAAGCAGATACGCCTCAACGATCAGCATCAGGACCTTGACCAGTTCGCTGGGCTGAAAGCCAAATCCCATCACAGTCACCCAGGCTCGTGCTCCGTTCCGCTCGGTGCCGAATACCAGAGGCAGAACCATCAGCGCGGCAGAGGCGAAAATCAGCAGGAGCACCAGCGGCTTTCTTCTCTGCGCCAGGCGAACAAAATAGATAAAGAACAGCATGGCACCCATACCGGCGGCGTAATTGATGGCTTGACCCAATGCCTGCTGCGGATTCATGCGATAGAGCACCAAAATACCTATCGCGCAAAGAAAATTGACAACTGCAAGCATCAGCCGGTCAGCCGGAAAAATCCGAGGGATCAATACGGTGGTCAAATAGAACACCATTGGCACCCCGACCGCCATGATAAATGTAAGCGGCTTCAAATCTTTCAGCCCAAGCAGTATAAACGCGGAGCTGAGAAATAAAACGATTGCAGCGACCAATAGCCGCGCCGGGGATCTGCGACGTTTATTTTTCATGCCGCTTGCTCCTCCTTTTGCGTGGCTGTGCCGGCTCCTGATGGTATTCCTGTTCCCACAGCGGGAGAGAAGGCTGATACTGGCTTTCGGCTGCCGCGCTAATAAAAGCCTCAGGCGGCGGAACAGCGTACTGCCAGGTCAAGTCCGGGTTCCATGCCTGCTGGGCTGGCTGCAGCGATTGAGATTCCGGGGTAGTCTGTCCATACACAGGCTGTTGAGGGCTGTAAGCATCATATTGATATGGCTGAGGCATCGGATTTTCATCAGGCTGATCGATCGGAGCCCTTTGAGGCATCTGGTGATCATGAAGGCCCGGAAGCTGGTCCGGCAGCGGCATCCCAGCATTGATCAGGCTATCTAATTCGCCTTCAGGAGTATACCAGCCCTCTTCAGCCGGCTGATATGCGGCTTCCTGCGCAATGTCAGGCACATTCAAGCCGGAGAAAAGACGGAAACGCAGAGAGTACCCTGGAAGATTCAGCCTGGATCCATGTGACGCAAAAGCTTTTGCTCCAGCATCTTCACCGTTGAGCGATATTTCATGCTGACGGTGCGCGGGAATGATCTCAACCCCGCGGCCTTCGATAAAGGCATATTCCATTTCACGGCTTCGTATACCCGAAAACCGGATATCACAAGATTTTCCGGAACCTATCACGCCTTCCCGGGGCAGCGGCTGGCTTTCGCCGGTGCTCAGGTTCACGATCTCGCCTATCAGACCGGCATCAGGCAAGGCCTTTAATATGCGCCTGTAGGCTCGATGGTCCTGCAAAGCCCACTTAAGGGTACGCCATACAATAATAAACCCCAAAAGCACAAACCAATAACGGAAGCCCTGGGAAATCAATTCAAAAACTCCTGATGACAAACTGCATCCTCCTGCGCGAAAGATATCAGAAGCATTATATCATAGAATCAGCAGTCGATGAGACGCAGACCGTTTGTAAAATAAAAAACTGCTGTTAAATAAACAGCAGCGTTTGAATGTGGAGGCGCCATCCAGATTCGAACTGGAGAATAAAGGTTTTGCAGACCTTCGCCTTACCACTTGGCTATGGCGCCGGGATGGAGCGGTAGACGAGACTCGGACTCGCGACCTCAACCTTGGCAAGGTTGCGCTCTACCAACTGAGCTACTACCGCACATTGTGGTGCCTTGGGCCGGAATCGAACCAGCGACACGTAGATTTTCAGTCTACTGCTCTACCGACTGAGCTACCAAGGCATAGTGGCGACCCGGAAGGGGCTCGAACCCTCGACCTCCAGCGTGACAGGCTGGCATTCTAACCAACTGAACTACCGGGCCACGAAAATGGTGGGAACAACAGGGCTCGAACCTGTGACCCTCTGCGTGTAAAGCAGATGCTCTCCCAGCTGAGCTATGCTCCCCTGCTACGCCGTAAAGCGCTTGCCTATAATACCTGCTGGGATTTGCTTTGTCAAGCGGATATTCACAAAAAAGTGACTGTTTTCTCATTTCGAGAAAAATCTTATTGCGCTCATGTGTATTGGCACAATAAAAAGACCGCATAATCTCTCATGCGGTCTTGGTGGATAGGGGTGGATTCGAACCACCGAAGTCGGTGACGGCAGATTTACAGTCTGCTCCCTTTGGCCACTCGGGAACCTATCCATACATGGAGCTGGTGATGGGACTCGAACCCGCAACCTGCTGATTACAAATCAGCTGCTCTGCCAATTGAGCTACACCAGCAAGACCCAACCAGCAAGAAAAATGGCGACCCGGAAGGGGCTCGAACCCTCGACCTCCAGCGTGACAGGCTGGCATTCTAACCAACTGAACTACCGGGCCACGAATTGGTGGGCCTTCAGGGACTTGAACCCCGGACCAACCGGTTATGAGCCGGCCGCTCTGACCAACTGAGCTAAAGGCCCATTGCTAAGTCCTGCTGGGAACAAGAAAAGCGGAGAGAAAAAAGTGGTGACCCCGAGGGGGTTCGAACCCCTGTTACCGCCGTGAAAGGGCGATGTCTTAACCACTTGACCACGGGGCCACATACTTGCCTTCACCCGAAAATGGTCGGGGTGAAGGGATTTGAACCCCCGGCCCCATGCTCCCAAAGCACGTGCGCTACCAGGCTGCGCTACACCCCGAAGGTACTGCCGCTCACAAGCGACGAGTTGTATAATATCAATTCCAAGCGCGCTTGTCAATATCATTTTTCACAAATTCTCAGGAAATCTCAAGAAGCAGGGATTCGTATTAAATTGACAAAACCGTCCATGTCTA
>JAEWRJ010000065.1 GCA_023460055.1 Bacillota bacterium
GCCTGGGGCTGCCGCGAGGAGCGCGCCATCGACATGGAAGTTTCCACCGCTGCCGCCAACCTGACCGGCGGCGCTGACGCCGTGATTATGCGGCATCCCGCGGCGGTTGCAACCATCAAGAAGTTCATTACCGAACTCGTCTAATCGGAAGGAGGATACATACAATGGCTTTGAAAGGTCTTGACATTTTTAAGCTGTCGCCCAAGAAGAACTGCAAGGAGTGCGGCAGCCCCACCTGTATGGCATTCTGCATGAAGGTGGCCCAGGGCGCCGTGTCCATCGACAAGTGCCCCTACTTCTCTGACGACGCCAAGGCGATGCTCAACGAGCAGACCGCGCCTCCCATGAAGACCATCACCGTGGGGGATCACAAGCTGGGCGGCGAGACCGTGCTGTTCCGTCACGAGAAGACCCTGGTCAACAAGAACCTGTACGCCGTCTGCGTCTGCACCGACTGCGGCGAAGAGAAGGTGGATGCCAAGCTGGCCGAGATGGCCAAGGTGGACTACGAGCGTATCGGCGAGCGGATGTACGTGGAGTTTGTCTACGTTGCCAACAAGCAGTCCAATCCCGCCGTCTACGCCAAGCTGGTGGAGAAGGCTGCCGCTACCGGCCGCAGCCTGGTGCTGGCCTGCTGGGATGTGGAGTGCGCCAAGGCGGCTCTGGCCGTTGCCGGCAAGGATGTGATCCTGGACGGCGCCACCCCCGACAACTGGGAGGCTATGAACGAGGTTGCCACCGCTGCCGGTGTGACCCTGGGTGTGTGGGCTCCCAATCTGGAGGCTCTGTACGACACCGTGAAGAAGCTGGAGGGCAAGGGCAACAAGAACCTGGTGCTGGATGTCACTGCCGACACCGCCAAGGAGACCCTGAAGAACGCGGTTCTGGTGCGCCGCACCGCCATCAAGGACGGCGACCGTTCCTTCGGCTATCCCTCCATCGTGAACGATGCCAAGCTGGCCAAGGGCGATGACCGCCTGCAGACCGCTTACGCTTCCATGTTCACCGAGAAGTACGGCTCCATCATCGCCATGGAGAACATGACCTACGCCCAGGCTCTGCCTCTGTACGGCCTGCGTCAGAACATCTTTACCGATCCTCAGAAGCCCATGAAGGTGGAGTCCAAGATCTACCCCCTGAACGGCGCCGACGAGAACAGCCCCTGCGCCCTGACCGTGGACTTCGCCCTGACCTACTTCCTGGTCTCCGGCGAGCTGGAGCGCAGCAACCAGCCTGTGAACCTGATCATCACCGATGCTTCCGGCATGTCCGTTCTGACCGCCTGGGCCGCCGGCAAGTTCTCCTCCTCCACCGTCAAGAAGACCTTCGAGACCCTGGACATCGAGAACAAGATCAAGAACCGCACCCTGATCATCCCCGGCAAGGTTGCCGTCATGAAGGGCGAGATTCAGGAGAAGCTGCCCGGCTGGAACGTGGTCGTCGGACCCACCGAGGCCGTTCAGCTGCCCAAGTACATGAAGGACAAGGAGTATGAGACCGCCGCCAAGGCCGCCGCTGCCGAGAACGCCGCCAAGGCCGCTACCACCGTGGAGGTCAAGGAGCTTTCCTTCGACGAGCTGCTGGCCACCCGCGTGCCCGAGATCAAGGTCGTGGATATGGGTGTCAAGTACGCCGGCCACAACCCCGAGTCTCCCACCTTCGTCACCATCGGCGAGCGCATCCACTGCATCGCTCCCGTCATCCGCCGCGCTATGGACGAGCGGGATCCCGAGCCCATCCTGAAGCGTGCCGCCGAGCAGATTGCTGCCGGTGCCACCTATCTGGACGTGAACATCGGACCTGCCGAGAAGGACGGCCCCGAGCGCATGATGTGGGCGGTCAAGCTGCTGCAGGAGAACTTCAACAATGTGCCTCTGGCTCTGGACACCGCCAACAAGCGGGCCATCGAAGCCGGTATCAAGGTCTACAACCGGACCAACGGCAAGCCCATCGTGAACTCCGCCGACGCAGGCTCCCGTATCGGCAACATTGACCTGGCTGCTGCCAACGATGCTATCTGTATCGCCCTGTGCTCTGCCGACGGCATTGCCAAGGACAACGAGGAGCGTATGATGCACTGCCGGAACATGCTGGAGCGTGGCCTGGCCCACGGCATGGAGGCCACCGACCTGTGGTTTGACCCCCTGTTCCTGGTGGTCAAGGGTATGCAGGACAAGCAGATGGAGGTTCTGGAGGCCATCAAGCTGTTCGCGAACGAGGGCCTGAAGTCCACCGGCGGCCTGTCCAATAACAGTAACGGTGCTCCCAAGAAGGTTCGTCCCATCATGGACTCCGCTCTGGTGGCCATGGCCATGATGCAGGGTCTGACCTCCGCCATCGTCAACCCCAACGACCTGCGCCTGATGGAGACCATCAAGTCCTGCGACATCTTCAAGAACCATACCCTGTACTCCGACAGCTATCTGGGCGACCGCCCCGACCTGCTGTAATCGGAAGCGTTACAGTCCTTAGTCCCTGCAATTTGTGGCTGGGAGGGAAGCTCCCTCCCAGCCACTTTGCTTTCCCGGTTTTCCGGGAACGGCAAATTGGTATTTGCTGATTTCCGAATATGTTACGTTTTTGCTGTAGGGGAGGCATTCATGCCTCCCGCATACGCGGTACGTTTTCGCCGAAACGCTGGGAATATCGGAACATTTCACCGCCGGGAGGCATGAATGCCTCCCCTACAGTGATTTCCCGACGTTTCCGAAACAAAACTACAAACACCAATTTGTCCATCTTCCGCAAAAGTCGGGAAGCATAAATCGAATAATCATTAAGGAGGAAAATTCATGAGCGTATTAACCGATTTGATCTATGGCGGTTCCAACGCGGTGGCGGGCCTGACCGAGGGCGCTGTCAACGATGCCATTGCCAAGTTTGGCGCGGACAAGGAAATCGCCTTCCCCGACACCGCTTATTTCTTCCCCACCATTTACGCCGCTACCGGTGTGAAGGTCAAGACCCTGGGCGACCTGCCCGCCTGTGTGGGCGTGCTGAAGAGCCTGATTACGGGTCAGGAGGACCTGGGCCAGGCCCTGAACGCGGGTCTTGCCACCGCCGTGGGCGCGGAAATCCTGGAAGGCCTGAAGTATGTAAACGGCGGCGATCCCTATGCCAATGAGTCCGGTATCGGCTTCGTGCCCGACCCCATCATCCGCTCCCTGGGCGTGCCTCTGGTTACCGGCGATATCCCCGGCGTGGCCGTGGTGCTGGGCAAGGCCGAGAATCCCGCCGACGTGGTGAAGGTGGTCAAGGACTACCAGTCCAAGGGCATTATGACCTTCCTGG
>JAEWRJ010000066.1 GCA_023460055.1 Bacillota bacterium
TTCCTCAAATCTATTCCCACCGATATGGAAGAAGCAGCCTATATTGACGGTGCAACCCCGGCGCAGACCTTTGTGCAGGTGGTGCTTCCCCTGATGCGCCCGATCCTTGCCACCGTGTTGATCCGCAACGGCTTATGGATATGGAATGACTTTATGCTGCCCCTGATCACGCTTAACCGCTCCTGGAAGCACTGGACGATCACGCTGTTCCAGTATAATTTCCGTACTGAATACAGTGTGGATTACAGCCTGACCTTCGCCACCTTCTGCATGTCCATGCTGCCGATCCTTGTGTTTTATGTGTTCATGCAGCGGCACATCATAGGCGGCTTGACAAGCGGCGCGGTTAAATCCTAATACTGGCTGGGAGATAATCTATGAATCTGACTTATTTGGGGACTGCTGCCGCGGAAGGGTGGCCGGGCATCTTCTGCCGATGCGAGTACTGCGATAAGGCGAGGATTTTGGGCGGGAAAGATTTACGAACCCGCTCCCAGGCACTGCTGGATGATACCCTTCTGTTTGATCTGGGACCGGATACATATATGCACATGCTGCGTGACGGGCTGGATATGCCCGGCATACGCTATGCGTTGATCACACATACTCATCAGGATCATTTTTATCCCATTGAGCTGCTGTTCCGTTCGCATGGTTTTGCACATGGGGTAGATGAAACCTTGACCCTGTATGGCAGCGATGCAATGCTGCGCGCTGTGAAGGACTCCTTCAAGTCTTATCCTGATGAGAGCGTGCTTCGGCGCGGGAAAATATCCTGCAGAGAGATCATGCCCTATGAACCGACCGATATAGCGGGATATCGGGTATCTGCCATGCTGGCTACCCATGATAAAAGCGAACGCTGCTATATCTATCTGGTTGAAAAGGACGGTCAGGTGCTCCTGTACGGCAATGATACAGGCATATTCCCCGATGAGACCTGGGATTATCTCAAAGGGCGCAGACTGAACCTGGTCAGTCTCGACTGCACAATGGGACGGTTTAAAGAAGGCAGCAATCATATGGGTATTCCCGATGTGATTGAGGTGAAGGAGCGACTGATTCAAATGGGTTGCGCGGATAAAGACACGCACTTTGTCGCCACGCATTTCTCACATAATGGGCAGCTGATGCACCGCGAACTGATCGAGGAGCTTTCTCCTCACGGAATTGAGGCTGCCTACGACGGCATGAAGATTAAGGTGTAACGCTCCCTGCCCCGGGTCTTTGAAAACCAAGGATATGCGTGTGCAATCTGCCGGGGCTCAACATGTAAGGTCTATCCTTTCTATTCTGCTAAGATCGCAGTTCCTGACTGCTGGCCCTGCCTTGACCGGCAGGGCGTGTTTTTGTATGATGAGGATATCGCAAGGAGATGACCCGAGGACATGAAACGTTTATCCTTCCGCAGACAGCAGGGCGGGCGTTCGCAGGCTTTTTTGAGGGGCATTTCAATCAAGTCCAGGCTGTCACTGGTTCTGGGCACCATGATTGTTCTGTTGGCCATCGCTGCTGTAATATTCATCCGTATTATGCTGATCGGCTATGAGAACAATGTTTCGCTGCAGGGCAGCACTATGACAGCACGGGTGATGGAGCATATCGATGTCAACCTGTCCAGCATTCTTACAGTTACAAAGTACCCGGTCATTCAGACCGATCAACGGCATAATGATACCTACCTCTACCTATCGTATCCAGACCGTTACAGCAAGACAACCTTGTATACGGATCTGGATTACAGGAGCACTTTCTTGTTCGAACAAAACAGAGAGATCCGTCTGATAGCGGTATTTGACCTGCGCGGAGATGGGGCTTATGTGCGCAACAATAAAAAATCTACCTATCGCGCGGCTGTAAGCCAGCAGGCACTTGCAGAGAGGAATCTGCCGCAGGAGGAGTGGTTTATCAAAACGCTGTCCAACCGGGGCGGTGCGTTGGTCTGGCGCTATGATGAGATCGACCTGCCCGTCGATGTGGATGGTCAGCAGAACCTTTTGTATGTATCCCGGGCAGTTATTAATCTAAGCAGCTTCAAGCCAGTGGGTCTGGTGGTGGCCGCGGTGGATATAGGACAAAGCGATCAGCTTTTTGAAGAGAACCGCAGACTGGCAAGCCAGCGAATGGGCACGTTTGACGCAAGCGGACGCCTGCTGTGGGGAGATCTGCCTGCTCAGAGCATCAGGACCTTTCTGGCATCGCCGGAGCATGAAGGCGGAGCGCAGGCAGGCTCTTCATATATGTCCCTGGATAAGAGAGATACGTTGTATCAGTATCATCAGGGGGTCAACGGGCTGTATACTCTGCTGATTACCCCAGGCGATCAGCTGATACGCAATGTGTTTTCGAAGGAAGCGCTGCTGTTGATTCTGCTGTTTTTCTCCTGTGTAGCCATTGCCTTTGTGCTTCGCAGCATTATCAGGAGCATCGTGACACCGGTAAAGGACCTGGCGGATACCTGCAATCTGATCGTCGAGCGCGAAGACTTTTCAATCACCATCCGGGACGACAACCGGGATGAACTGTCCGAACTGACGGCCGCCTTTAATGTTCTCACCGGAAGAATTGAGCACTTGATTTATGATGTCTACGAAAAGAAGATTGAACTCGTCCAGACGCAGATCCAGTTGCTCAGAAGCCAGGTAAATCCGCATTTCCTTTACAATACGCTGGATACTATACGTGCCAAGGCCCTTCTGAGCGGACAAAATGAGTTGGGGGATATGACGCTTCTGCTGGCAGGCATTCTTCGCTACGGCATCAGTGCGCCGGGCGAGATGGTGCGGGTGGAAACTGAGATAGAAAAGCTTAAGGAGTATCTGGCGCTGCAAAAGCATCTGTACCATAACCGCTTCAGCGAAAACATCAGCATCGCGCCGGATGTGCTGGATTTGATGATGACCAAGTTCATCCTGCAGCCGCTGGTTGAAAATTCTCTCTACCATGGCCTGGTGGCAATAGAAGCGCCCGGAATCCTGGAAATCCTGGGCTACCGGGATGGAAACAGGCTCATATTCCAAGTGACGGACAATGGCGTAGGGATACAAGCCGACGCGCTGGAGGAGCTGATTGATTATATGGATAACAATAACAAACGACTGACAAGCATCGGCCTGAAGAATGTGCACCGCCGCCTTCGCATCCTGTACGGTGAAGAATATGGTGTTAAGATTGCTTCCCAACCCGGTATGGGCACAGTGGTCACTGCCTGCCTTCCGGTTATCACGCGGGAAGACATCAAGGAGGATGAGCATGCGAACGATTTTGATCGTTGATGATGACCGGACGATACGGGAAGGGCTGAGCCTGATGCTGCACGATATCGAGCCTCAGGCGTGTGTTTTGATGGCAGGTACGGGGGCCGAAGCGCTGGAGGCCGCGATGCGGTTTCCTGTCGATCTGATTCTTACAGATGTCAAAATGCCTGTGATGGATGGACTGGAACTGGTAGAAAATCTGAGGCGTTTGAATTTCTCCGGAGAAGCGGTCATTATCAGCGGATTTGACGAGTTTGACTTCGTCAGAAAGGCCCTGAAGCTGGGAGCGGCAGATTATCTTCTCAAGCCGGTCAAGGCGCAGGAGCTTAGGGCTGTCTGCGGTGAGTGCGCCAGGCGTTTGCGGGAAAAGAAACAGCCCGCTCTGTCGCTTTCACCGCTTGAATTATCTGATAATCCACATGTACAGCAAGCCAGGCTGATAGGGCTTCTGGCAGACAGTCATGCGGCGCATACATCGGTATTTTCGGGCTTGGCGGATAGCGTTTTTTGCCTGGCCGCGGATGCCTTATCTGCCGGACGCGCGAAGGGGCTGAGGGAAGCACTTAGGGCAGCCGCGCGGGATGCTGAAAGCAGCGCAATGATACAGGGCGAGCATCTCGGCTTATGGATAGCATTGTGCTTTGCTCCTTTTGACATTGCGCAAAAGCTGCGGCGCATGTCCGGACAGGCCCTGACAGCATTGGGACTTCGCTGCGGGGTATCGGCCGTATACGTTTCAAGGGAGTGCCAGCCAGCCTTTCTGGAGGCGCAGGCCGCACTGTCTTCTTGTTTTTATGATGAGCTGTCGCCTGAAGGCGGTTCAGAGGAGGCCTTTCCCTACCCTAAGCACAGCGGATATCTGATTGCCTGCGCCGTGGCCGGCAGCTGGGCGGAGTGCGGCAGAGCCATGCGGGAAATTTTTATGCAGGCGCTGGCCGACCAGCCGGAGGCGGACGCGCTGCGGCGTCATCTCAGCGATATGGTATATTCGCTGATGAATCAGGATAAGGATTTGATTGGCATTATCGGGAAGTATAAGCTGACGGATAAGGATATCATGCTGAAGATCAGAGAGGCACAGAGCTTTTCGCAGCTTCGAAAGGATTATCAGGAACTGATGCTTCTGTACTTCAATGAACTTAAGGAGCGCCGTCTGTCCCAGGATGACTGCAACATCCAAAGGGCGAAGGAGTACATAGAAAATAACTACCGGGACAATGTGAGCCTCAGTGAGATTGCGCAAAGGTTGGGCCTGCATCCCAATTATTTCAGTACCCTGTTCCGGCAAAAGACAGGGGAAACCTTCAGTGATTACCTGCGATCAGCTCGTATCGCTAAGGCAATCGAACTGATGAACGGCACTAACATGAAGGTTTATGAAATCGCCAGCCGTGTGGGATACAACGACAACGCCCAGTTTCACCGGGCATTCAAGCAGATTACGGGCATTTCACCGGGCCAGTATAAGCAAAAGCATACCTGATGCAAAAACGGATCTTCAAGACCGTCAAAAGCGTGATTTAATATATTAAAACGGGAGGGGAACCACGTTAATGGTTCCCCTCCCGCGCAGGCTGTCAGGCAGCCATGTATACGGTTGGTTTATTCCTTGACGCCGCCGACCGCCACACCCGCGATGATGTATTTGCTCAGCGCGAAGTAGATGACCATCAGAGGCAGCGCGGTCAGCGTCAGGCCGACGTAGATGGAGCCGAACTCGGTGCGGTAGATGTCGCCGCGAAGTTCCTTGACCATCATGGGCAGGGTCTTCATGGTGGGCTTGCTCAGCAGCATCAGGGGGGTGAGGTAGTTGTTCCAGGAACCGATCACGGCCATGATGCCCATGGTGGCCATGGCGGGCATCATCAGCGGCATGACGATCTTGTTGAAGGTGAAGAACTCCCCCGCGCCGTCGATGCGCGACGCTTCGACCAGCGAGATCTGCAGGTTTGAGCTCAGGTACTGCTTAAGGAAAAACACGGTGCCCGGGGCCGCGATGGCGGGTATGATCAGCGGGATATAGCTGTTGACCAGATCCAGGCGGTACATGAACATGTAAAAGCCCGTCGCGGTGACCTGTCCCGGAATCATGATGATGGCCAGGATGAAGCTGTAGAGGAACTTGCTGCCCTTGAAATTGTACACCGATAATCCATAGGCGGTCAGCGCCGAGAAGTACACGCTCAGCAAGGTGGAACCAAACGCGATGATCGCGCTGTTTTTGAAGCCGATCATGATGTCAAACTGCTTGCCGGTCAGTATGTTCAGGTTGTTCATGAAGTAGGTGCTGGGGATCATCGACATGCCCTGCTGGATCTGGTAGGTGGAGCGGGTGGAGTTGACGATCATCAGCCAGAAGGGCAGAAGGCTGAGAATACTCAGCGCCGTGCACAGCACATAGATCATCGTGCGCTTGGTATTGCGCACGCCGGAAGCGTTGATCAGGAGCGCGATGAAAGGCACGAGCAGCAGGGGGAACTGCAGTCCGGTCATCTTCGCGTCGCGGTATGGGCTTGCGATTGGCAGGGCGTTAAGCCGCATCAGCGCGTACAGCAGCGCGAGAATGCCGGCAAGGTTAAGCAGGCTTGAGGCTGTGTAGAACTTGCTGACCAGCTTGCCCCGGCCCAGCAGCATCAGGATCAAGGCGCCCAGCAGAAGGCCGGCGGCCAGGTAGACCAGCTGGTAATACTGCTCAATGTTGGGGTTGTATATCTTGGATTCGTTGATGCGTTTCTGGTCAAAGCTCAGTTCCGAAGGCAGTTTCCCGGGCAGCAGGGCGTACTTGAAGCCGCCGCCTGACTCAGCCGTTTCAAGCTCCTTCACCTTGGCGATGTACTCGTCAAGGGTCGCCTGGGCTTTATCGATTTTTACCTGCTGCTTGTCAAGCTTTTCTTTTGGGTCGTTCTGCGAGACGTAGCGGTCATAGGTCGCCTGATATTCGGCGACGCGCTTTGTAAACTTGTCCACATCGGCCTGCGCCATGCCCAGCGCGTCATCCGGAAATTCCGCCACAGGGAGGAACATGAGCAGAAGGCTGACGAGAAGCAAACCGGAAACGATCATCCAACGTGTGCGCTTCATCTCGTTTTCCTCCTCAAATCACGGCTGTGATCCCTGTCGCGCATCAGCCAGAACAGCGTGAGGCTGGCCAGCACGATGAAGATGAACAGGATCACGGAGGCTGCGCTGGCCTGGTTGAAGTTGCGCGATCCGGTGAAGGCCTGCTGGTAGATAAAGCGCGCGACGGTATTGGTTGTCTTGTTGGGGTTGCCCTCGTTGAGCAGGTGCGGGATGTCAAACATCTGCAGGCCGCCGATCATGCTGGTGACCAGGTTGAACAGCAGGATCGGTTTGATCAGCGGCAGGGTGATGCGGTAAAAGGTCTGCCGGCTGCTGCAGCCGTCGACCAGTCCGGCTTCAAACAACTCGGGGTTGATGCCCATGATGCCGGCTACCATGATGATCATCGTGTTGCCGTACCACATCCACCACTGGGTGAAGCTGATGATGCTCCGGCTGGCGGTCGCGCTCCTGAAAAACTCAAAAGGAGCGTGCAGTATACCCAGCTGCTGCAGCAGCGCATTGGCCGGCGAGATCGGGTAATTGAAAATGGAATAGAAAAGCACGGCGATCGTAGCGGCTGTGATGATGTTGGGCATAAAAATCAGCATCTTGAAGCCGCCGCGGAACTTGAGCTGCATCCGCGTATCGGTAAACCAGCTGGCCAGAACAAGCGCCATGAGGATCTGCGGTATGAAGTTGACGATCCAGATCAGCAGCGTATTGCCAAAAGAACCCCAGAAGTCGGCGTATACCGCGCTGGCGGGATCGAAGTAAAGCTTGAAGTTTTGAAACCCGATGATCACGCTGTTATTGATTTTATCCCAGCCAACAGCGTCTGACAGGGAGGTGCGGAAGGTAAAGATGATGGGATAAAGCTGGAAAATGAGAAAGACAATGATAAAAGGCGCAACGAAATAATAGCCGTAGCGGCTGTAATTGACCTTGCTAAGCCCTTTATGTCTTCCTCCGGTCGAACCGGCTACTGGCTTGTCCATTCACATGTCACCTTTCTGTATTTGATCGTCCTGCCCTTTAGCAGGCAAGGGAAAAATGAAAGGGGGAGCCGCCTCTGCCTCTTAGGGGCAGAGGCGGCTCCGGATAAACCGATTAAGCCTTATTCAACAACGATGTTGGTGAAAGCGGCGGCAACAGCGGCCTTGAAGTCCACGATGGCGGTATCAAGGTCTTTCTCGCCCTTCATGTAGGGGGTGGTGACGTTGTCATTCCACAGGGTGTAGATGGCGTCATCATACTCGGTCATGATCGTGCCGTCAGCCAGGTTGGCCGCGGTCGCGAAAGCCGCGTAGTGGTCCTGGCCGCCCAGGAAGGGGTTGGGGGTGCCGCCCTCGGCGATGATCTTGTCAACGACGGTGTTGTTGCTGACGAAGTCGCCGCTGTCCTTGGCGTAGGTGTAGAGGAAGTCCTCATCCAGGGTGAAGAAGCGGATGAACTCCTTGATGGCAGCCTTTTTGGCTTCGCTGGCTTCGGCAAGCTTGTAGCTGTTGGTGCCAAGCCAGGTGCCGCCCCAGGAGTAGCCGACGGGGCCGTCGACCATGCGCCAGTCACCGTAGGTGCCTTCGGCGCCTTCGAGCTTGCCATCGGTCGCCTCGTCCCAGTTGCCGCAGTTGGGCTTCAGTACATAGTGCAGGCCCCAGGTGGGCAGCAGGTAGGTGAGGGTGGTGTCGGACTTCATGCCGGCGAACCAGGTCTCGTTCCAGGCGGTGCCCATGTTGTACAGGCCATCATCTTCGGACTGCTTGAGCAGGTCGAGGTAGTCATACAGAACGGGGTCGATGTTGAGCTTGCCGTCAACGACCCAGCCCGCGTCACGGTTGTACTGGAAGGCGTTCCAGATATCGCCGAAGGAGTTGAACATTTTCACGGCGCCTTCAGAGGCATCGTTGATGGCAACGGCGGTCTCCATGAAGAGATCCCAATCGGCTACGAGCGCCTGGAATTCTTCGGGGGTGGTGACGCCCAGATACTTCTTGGCCAGGGAAGCGCGATAGAACAGCGCGCCGGGGGTGGACTGCCAGGCAGAGGCCTTCTGCTGTCCGTTGCGGCTGTCGGTACCGATCTGCACCATGGCGGGGATGCTCTTGGCGAAGTCTTCGGCGGTGAAGCCAAGATCACTCAGGGGAGCGGTGGTGTCGCTGTTGACATAGTACTTCACGAAAGCGGCTTCCAGCGCGAACACGTCGGGCGCTTCGCTGCCGGTCGGGGCGGTCGCGATGACGGTGTCCAGCTTGTTGCGGTATTCGCTGCCGTCCGTGGGGTAGAGGGTGTAGGTGATTTCCACGTCGGGGTGGGCGGGCTTGTAGTACTTGTCAATCATTCCGCGCAGCTCATCGGTGAACGACCAGATGTTCAGCGTGACTTTTTCTTCCGCCGCGGCGAAGCTGAATACTGACAGTAACAGCATCGAGGCGAGCACCAGGGCAACTAGTTTCCTCATGTAAGATTCCTCCTGATTAATTTTTCCGGCAAATGCCGGTATTCAGAGCAACGAAATCGTTGCTAAGATTCGCTGTGAGGCCGGGAACCACGGGTTCAATCCCGGCTGAGCCTGCTGACCGATTCACCCTCTACGACTGTGCCGGGCAGATAAATCTGCCGGGCGGGCGACCTGGGATCTTTAATGATCCCCAGTAGCAACTGGGCTGCCTGACGGCCGATCTCATGGCTGTCCTGCCGCAGGGTGGTTAGGCGTGGGCTTAAGACCTGGGCCAGGGGAATGCCGTCATACCCTATCAGGCTGACATCCTGCGGGATGCTCAGCCCCATCCGCTGTGCCTGGTTGTAAGCGCCCAGCGCCGCGTAATCATCCGGGCAGAGAATGCAGGTGGGGGGCTGGGGCAGCGTTAGAAGCCTGCTGAATGCTTCCGCTGTCTTCTCCGGGCTGCGGTAACCGCCGGTCAGGAGATATTCGGCCGGAAGTGTCAGAAACAGGTCGCGGCAGGCTTCCTGAACGCCTTTCAAACGGGCCTGGGTGACAATCGAATCCTCCTCGCCGCAGATGAACGCAATGCGCCTGTGTCCCCTTAAGTAGGCATAATAGATCAGGTCGCGCGCGCCGGTGTAGTTATCTGAGATGACTGCGCTGCGGTCGGGGAGCCACGCGTCGATCATGACCATGGGCAAGCTCTGGGAGGACGCGACAAATTCTGTCAGCTCCCGGGCGTTGTTATCCACGCTCATCACCAGCGCGCCGTCATAGTTGCGGTGGCGGCAGTAATCCGCGCAGCTGCCTACGACGCTCTTCCTGGCGATGTTGACCGGGGCGATGTCAAAACCCTCCCGCTCCATGACTTCCTGTACGCTGGCCGCGATGGAAGCGAAATACTCGTGCTCCCAGATTGTGGTTTCTTCCAGGTAAAACAGCAGGCCGATGGACATGGAGGAATTTGTGATCAAGGTACGTGCGGCGGTGTTGGGAATGTAACCCATATCCCGCGCGACCTCCCGGATCTGGCGGGCGGTGTTCTTGTTGATATCGCTGCGGCCGTTAAGCGCCTTGCTGACGGCTGCGGTTGAATATCCGCAGCGCGCGGCAACATCTTTGAGCGTAATCATCATGCGTTCACCCGCTTCTCTCACCGTGAGGGGTCCCTTAATCGTTTAAGTATTTATACCCTATCCGGAGAGGGGTGTCAATAGTTTTTATCAAAAACGTGCAAATATTTTCCGAATAAATGGTGTACTATATTCGGATTTTACGGCCGCGAAGGGAAGCGGAGTTGTCTGATTTATGATAAAATAAGATATCATAAGGCATTGCGAGGATGAATGATGAGCGAGCACAGCCGGTATGTTTCCCCTTTTTCCCAGCGCTACGCGAGCGGGCGCATGCAGGAGATATTTTCGGATGACAATAAATTCCGCCTTTGGCGCAGGCTGTGGATCTATTTGGCTCAGGCTGAGCAGGCCCTTGGCCTGGATATTTCAGACGAGCAGATCACCCAGATGGAAGCCGCGGCCGGCAGCATCGACTATGACGCGGCGGCCCGCTATGAACAGCAGCTGCGCCATGACGTGATGGCCCATGTCCATACCTTTGCCGATGCCTGTCCGCTGGCCAGGCCGATCATTCACCTGGGGGCGACCAGCTGCTATGTGGGGGATAACGCGGATATCCTCATCCTGCGTGAGGCGATGGCCTTTATCCTGGCCCGCCTGGTTGAAACAGCAAGGGCGCTGTACGCTTTCGCGGATGAGCACAAAGCGCTGCCCACGCTTGGCTTCACCCATTTTCAGGCCGCCCAGCCGGTTACGGTCGGCAAGCGCGCCGCGCTGTGGCTGCAGGATATACTGTATGATATCGGCCTGGTTGAAGATTTCTTGCGCGACCTGCGGCCTCTGGGTTCCAAGGGAACGACAGGCACGCAGGCATCCTTCCTGGAGCTGTTTGACGGTGACTATGAGAAGGTGAAGGCGCTTGACCGCATGGTCTCTGAAAAGATGGGGTTCGGCCGGGCTGTCGCGGTGTCGGGCCAGACCTATTCGCGCAAGGTGGACAGCCGCGCGCAGATGATACTGGCTCAGATCGCCCAAAGCGCTCATAAGTTTTCCAATGACATCCGCCTGCTGGCTCACTTGAAGGAAGTGGAGGAACCCTTTGAGCGCAAGCAGATCGGTTCTTCCGCCATGGCCTACAAGCGCAACCCCATGCGCTGCGAGCGCATGGCGGCCCTTGCCCGCTTTTTGATCGCCAACCAGCAAAACGGGGCGATGACGGCGGCTGAGCAGTGGTTTGAGCGAACGCTGGATGACAGCGCCAACCGCCGCCTGGCTGTGGCGGAAGGCTTTCTGGCGGCCGATGGCCTGCTGCGGCTGTATCATAATGTCGCTTCGGGCCTGGTCGTTTATCCCAAGATGATGCAAAGGCACCTCAGAGAGGAACTGCCCTTTATGGCTACCGAGAACATCCTGATGGACGCAGTCAAGAGTGGCGGCGACCGTCAGGATCTGCATGAGCGCATCCGCGTGCATGCCCAGGCCGCCGCCGCCATGGTCAAGCTGGAGGGCGGGGAGAACGACCTGCTCAGCCG
>JAEWRJ010000067.1 GCA_023460055.1 Bacillota bacterium
GCCGGTCATCATACTAAAATCCGGAGGAGATCATGTCGTTTGAACGGGTAAAGGCCTGGTTGGACGCGCGGGGCATGGCCGGCAGGGCGCTTGAATTTGACGTATCCAGCGCCACGGTGCCGCTGGCGGCCCTGGCCGTGGGGGTGGAGGAGGCACGCATCGCCAAGACCCTCTCCTTCCGCGCGCCTAACGGAGGCGCCCTGCTGATCGTGGCCGCCGGCGATGCCCGCGTGAACAACTCCGCCTTCAAGGCCCATTTCGGCTGCAAAGCGCGGATGCTCACGGCGCAGGAGGCAGTGGAAGAGACCGGCCACGCGGTCGGCGGCGTCTGCCCCTTCGCCCTGAAGCCGGGCGTGCAGGTCTGTTTGGATGAATCGCTCAAGCGCTTTGACAGCGTATACCCCGCCTGCGGCAGCGCCAGCAGTGCCGTGCGCCTGAGCCCGGATGAACTGCAGGCGCTCAGCGGCGGCGAATGGGTGGAAGTGTGCAGGGTGACAGAGATACCTTGACCCCCGCCCCAACTTCCCGTAATTTTTTTACGGTTAATATTGATTAAGCCTTTTAAGATGTGTATACTATCCTCATAAAGGGGGTATCCTCATGCTAAAACGATTTGAAGTTGAAGGGTTTAAAAACTTCGCGCAGCGCTTGATTTTGGATTTCTCCGATGTTAGGGATTATAAATTCAACACAAGCTGTATAAGAGACAATTTACTGAATAAGCTCATTATTTACGGAAAGAATGCTGTAGGCAAGAGTAATTTTGGTTTGGCTGTTTTTGACATCGTCTCCCACCTTACGGATAATAATGTAACGCCAGGGGTATACGACTTCTACCTGAATGCGGATTCAGAGTCGCAAAGTGCTGAGTTCAGTTATCTATTTAGTCTTAATCAATCGGATATTCTCTACACTTACAGAAAGTCCGACCTTCGCACTCTGTTGTATGAGTCTTTGTCCATTAATGGGGAGATGATTTTCTCTTATGACTTTATAACAAAAGAGGGAGATTTCTCAGGGCTGCAGACTTCTGTGCCTATGCTTAACTTTGAATTCCGTGAGAAAAACCTCTCTGTGCTGCGTTATATCGTCAGTAATTCAAAATCTGAGGATATCCCACTGTTGTCTTCAGTAGTAAAGTTTGTATCACACATGCTTTGGTTTAGAAGTCTGGACGAAAACCGATATATTGGCTACAAAACTGATAGTACCGACTATTTTAAGTTTATTTTTGAAGGAAACAATTTGAGCGAATTCGAGAGCTTCCTTAACCAATCGGGCATTCCTCAATCGCTTACTTGGCGTGAAACCGCATCGGGGGATAAGGTCTTATACTTTTATAACAAAAAGCCTTTGCCCTTTCATAAAGTTGCGTCCAACGGTACAAAAGCACTGTACACAGTTTTTTACTGGCTAAAAACGAGCAATGAACTATCCCTGCTTTTCATCGATGAATTTGATGCTTACTATCACGTCGAGTTATCTGAAGCCATCGTTGAAGTCCTTGAGAATGCGGAGAGCTTTCAAACGATCTTGACCTCACATAATACCAATCTCCTATCAAATAGAATCATGCGTCCGGACTGCTATTTTATCTTGACACCTGAAAAGATCATATCTTTCGCAAACGCTACTGACAGAGAGCTTCGCGAGGGGCATAACCTGGAAAAGCTTTACGTCAGTGGAGAGTTCGATGAGCAACGCGAATAAGTCGAAAGTATTGGTAGTTGTCGAGGGAGAGAAAACAGATGCCAGATTAATGGAAAATCTGTTTTCATTCTTTCCCGAGCTTAGTTCAAAGTACCAAATCATAGCTTATCGCACAAATATTTACACTCTATATCAAGAATTTTTCTTAAGAGACACAGATGCTGAAGATCTTGATCTCATTCAAGTATTGAAGGAACACGAGCAAGATCCAATAAAGAAAGCGATATTCGATGACAAATATACGGATATTCTTTTGATATTTGACCTGGACCCACAAGATACCCATTTCAGCGCAGAAAAGATCCGCCAGATGCAGAGCTATTTCACAGAATCTTCTGACATGGGGAAACTGTATTTGAATTATCCGATGGTGGAATCCTTCTACCACATGCAGTTTATTCCTGATGCTGATTATAATGAACGCATCGTAAATATGGATGAACTAAAAGCGAAGAAATACAAGCAGAGAGTTAACCAGGAATCTTTCAGAAGAAACTATCGGAAATTCTGTACAAGCAGAACTGATTTTACCATTGTAATACTGCAGAACATCAATAAAGTTCGTTGGTTGCTAAACGAAATCGACCCCTCTCCGAATTGGAAAGAGATCGACTTCCTTGGCCTGCTGAACCATCAATTATACTGTATAGATGAAGGATTCCTTTATGTGGTATGCTCATGCGTTATGTATATATATGATTACAACCATAAGCTTCTATATCAAACGTAGTATAGACACTACCCCATACAATCAAAATAGCAGACTAAATCAACAAACGGATTCTACATTTCAAAAAATAGCGCTAGTAAAGCAAGTCTTCACTATTCTTCCAACGCGCTGCGCAGCACCTTTTCCACGATGTCCTTGCTGGCGGCGCCTTCGTGCGCTTTGACGCCGCCCACGTAGAAGGTGGGCACATAGTAATAGGAGTTGCCGGCCATGATAAAGGCATCCACCTTGTCGGGCTCCAGGCGCTCATCGATCATCTCGACATTGACCTGGGCCAGCTCGGGGTATTCCTCCTTCAGCTCGCGCATCCACTTTTTGGCATCGCGGCAGTAGGGGCAGGATTCAAAATGAAAAAGCTTGACGGGTTTCATAGTTTTCCTCCGTGGGATATAAAATTAAACTGCGTGCTTTACGCGGTCGTGCTCTTCAGCGCGCTTGCCGTCGTTAAAGCGATCCAGCGTACCGACCAGGTAGCCGGTGATGCGGCGGATGCGCTCAAAGGGCTGAGGGGCGAACTGGTAATCCAGGTCAACAAAATCGCCGTCCACCTTGATGGTAATACGCTGCGGCTCACGGCCATAGCGCTCTTTGGCGCGCGTGAGGTAATTGTTCAGCTCTTCCTGCGGCAGCTGGCCGCCCTGGACGTGAAATTCGCAGGCCATGTTCATCCCTCCATTAAAAAAACGATGCATGCCTACTATACCACATCCTGTGCGCTTGTAAACCACCTTCCACCATCTTTGGTGGTATCAGTCAACGTACTCCATGACCGCCTGGCCGTTTGACAGCTGCCTGTCGGCCCGGTCGGCGATCTCCCGGTGGGCAATATCTTCTTCTATCGCCGCCATCCTGGCCGACTTGTCGATCAGCGTCACCTTCATCTCTTCCACCGTCATGGTGCTGCCGCTGAGCAGGCCGCCGTAGTTCTGGCTGATGAGGTAGACAAAGTAAGAGTTCTCGCCCTGGCCCTCGCGCAGCGCGCTGAGGGGAATGAGCGTTGTGGTGCGCTGCGCCTTGTAGATGATCCGCGCGTTCAGCGGCTTTTGCACAAGTTTGGCCAGGCCGCCCAGCTCCTCAACCGCGCTTTCATCCAGATCGATCAGGGCGTACTTCTTGCCATCCGCCATGATCTGCACATCGCTGACGGCAAACTCCCGCTCGCTGCCTTCCACGCTGACCTTCATGCCCTTGCCGATGGCCTTCACCTTGGGCACATCGGTGATATCGCAGCGCATCACAGGCTGCTCGCCCGGCGCGCTGAGCGAATAGGCGGGCTTGCTGCCGTCGTAGGTGTCGCCCTGCTTCAAATCAAACTCCGTCAGCCAGCCCTCGCGCGGGGCACGAACGGTCTCAAGCGCCGCCTTCTGCCGCTCAAGCGCGGTCATCTCATCGATCAGGCGGTAGAGCTCCTCGCTTTTCCCGTCAATATCCTTGATATAGTCAAACACCGGCTCATAGACGGTCTTGCGGTCAACATACAGGCGCTTGAGCCGCCCGGTCGCCTCATCCCTGGCAAGAGCGGCAGCTTGTGCCTCCCGCATGGCTTCATGCATGGCAGCGGCCAGCTTCTCTTCCTCAGTTTCTTCGGCCTTATCAACCGGCACAGCTGGGTCCACGGCCTCCGGGATGTCCCACCGGGCCATATCCTCAGGCAGTTCCTGCCCGCCCGCCAGCGCCGCCGCCCGGGCCTTGAACAGCTTGTCCCAATACTCATCCGTCGCCTTGAGCATGGCGTTGTGCAGATCATTCTGCTCGCTGGTCTGCATCATGCGGATATTATCGGCCACCTTCTGAGAGCGGGCGCGGACCTTCTCCTTGTAATCGGCCCGCAGCTGCTCCATCTTGCTCTCATAGTCGGGCAGGGTGGCGGTCAACAGCGGCTCGCCCGCCTTGATCAGCCCCCCGCGCTGGGCCAGCACCTGATCCACCGTGAGCTTCAGCCCCCTCGCGTCTTCCAGGATAAAGGGCTCGCTGTTTGAAAAGCGCACCTCGCCCTTCACATCGATGCGGTCCTCCAGCTTGCCGCGGGTGGCGCTTACCTTCTGCACCTTGGCCGTGGTGATGGTCTGCACCGTCTGCGCGAAATACATGGACGCCAATAGAACACAGCCCAGTATCAGCAGGCCTTTGAGCGCCTTTCTCTTTGTGTTCATACCGCGTCCCTCATTTCCTGCGCTTGACCCGGGGGTTGAAGCCTTGCGGCGCTCCCCGGGCAGCGTCATAACGGTTCCATTGTACTTCATTCTCCGGCTAATATGAACACAGATCCGCCCGTCAAATGTAACAAATCCGGCATGATCAGGCAGCGCGGCCTGCCGCGCCATCGGAGCATCCGGTGATTATTTACAATTGATCCGTTTCATGGCTTATATTTTGTGTTATCATCAGGTATCGAGATAAGCGCGCGACCGACAGTCAAAACTGAAAAGGGGATGATGATATGAAGCCTGTGACCCGCTTTTTGATCCTTTCAATGATCCTCATGCTGCTGACGCCGGCTTCCCTCGCCCTGCAGGCGGAGCCCGCGGCGGAGAACGCCGCCCGGGCTCAAGCACCCGAAGGCTTTGAATTCCTCAAGGCCGCCCCGAAAAATATCAGCAAATACCATACCGCCATCCGCATCCCAGGGTTTGACCACACGGTGTATGCCTATCTTGACCAATCAGGCGGGGTGACCTACCTGGTGTACGGAAGGCTTGACAAGAAAAAGGGGATGTATGAGGCCGAGCTGGATACGCGCATGGAGGGGGAGAATACCGTCTTCATCCTGAATGTGATCGGCACCCTGCCCCACAAGACAGAGGACAAAAGCCTGGGCCGGCCCAAAGGCGTCGCGCTCAACGCCGCCACCCTGCCAGAAGGCTACAGAAAGACCAGCAAGGCGGGCGTGTGTTACTTTACCAACCTGTTCGGTCAAAAGGAGTACCGCGTGCTCGGCCGCATCGAGGGCAGGGCAGATGCCTACTACCCCGCGCAATACGGCAAGCCCAAACCCGGCGGCCTGCCCATCGACATATCAAAGGACCGCGAGCGCTTTTTGAACCCGGGCGAAAAGAAGCAAAAGCTGCCCCGCGAATACAAGAACGGCTTCGCCACCGCCGTGCTGGTGCTGACCAAGCAGGCCGAGTGGGTGAGCGTGCTGACGGATAAGCCGGTGCTGGCCTTAGCGAACAACGTTACATAAATGCGAAGAGCGGCCTGCGGCCGCGCGAAAAGGCGGCTGCGCCGCCGCGAAGCAATGGCGAAGGGGTTGCCGGAGATTCCCGCGCAGCCCCTTTGCGTCTGCGAAGCAGACTCTTTGCCATCGTTTCGCGCGGCCAAAGGCCGCGTTTCGCCTCAGCCTCAGCCCTCTGCTTGCTCTCTCATAAACAGGATCGCCAGCGAATACAGCGGCACGCATTTGTATGACCGGGGATCTCTGCCTGTGATGCGGGTGAGCTTGTTGAGCTTGTACTGCAGGGTGTTTTTATGGATAAAGTGCGCGTCAGCCGCGCGGCTGATCGAGCCGTCCATCTGATAGAGGGTCTTGACCAACCCGGCGTATTCCGCGATCTCTTCCTCCGGTATGCCCCCAAAGACCCTTTGCACAAACAGGGCCTTGGCCGCGCTGCTGATATCATCCAAAAACAGCTCGTAGGTGATGTCATCATAAAACAGCACCTGCCGCTCCGTCTGGGCGGCGCAGGCCTGCAGGGCTTTCATGGCCTTTTTCCAGGCCTGGTGAACGCCGGCATGGCCGATATCCGCAGCGCTGTCTATCCCGGCGAGCAGGCGCACCCGGAATTGGTCCATCACCCCCTGCATCAGGCGGTTAACAAAGCGCAGCATCCTTTCGTCATCCTGCGCGGGCAGGAGGAGGATCATCACAGAGGCGGTCTTTGAAAAGATAGCGCCGGGAACATGCTCCAGGGCCTGGCGCACCCAGCGGTTGATGCTGTCGATGGTCTCCTGCCCGCGGGAACTGTCGGCGTAACGCGTGATATCGGCAATGCGCAGCGCTGCCACGCGGCGGGACAGCGTGATATCGATCTCCTGCGCCTGGGCGCGCAGCAAGAAGGCGGGGTCATTCAGATGCTGATCGGTCATGATCCAGTCATCCAGAAAGCGCGTGCGGATGCGGCTTTCTATCTTTCTGCGCTGCTGCTCATCGCTTTCACGCAGCAGGATCTCAGTCATCTTCTTGATGATCTGGCCG
>JAEWRJ010000068.1 GCA_023460055.1 Bacillota bacterium
TTGGTCGTGATGCTGATCTCTATCCAATCCATCTCTTCATTTCCTTATCTTTTAATGATATCATCGCGCAGCCTGTACAGCGTGGCGCCTCGGCCTTTCACGCAAAAGGCATCCACAAACCACTCGATGTCCTTCCTGGCGTCAAACTGCACATAGCCGTAGCGCTTGCCGTTTCGCTTCTCGCCCTTCATGTTGGAATCCGTCCAGGTAACAGTGCCGTTATCCGGGTCATAGTCCTGTGTGAAGACCAAGCTATGCGCCCCGATGCCGTAATAATAATCCGCCGACATCTGGAAGAAATCGCCGCGCTGCACCTGTTTCATAAATTCTATCGCCCGCGCCCGGTTTTCTTGCTTGCTTTCATCGGCATTGTAGAAAAACTGCGCCCCGATCACAAAGGGATTCCCCTTTTCCGCCGCCACATCCTCCCAGGAGATACCGTAGCTGTAGGGCTTGGATTCCTTGGCCGGCAGGTTGTTGGGGATCACAAGCGGCACATCGGGAAAGGCCGCCATGCGGTAATCATCCCGATTTTCGCGGAAAAGGTGCACGGTGAAGTTTTTGCATACATAGATATCGCCCGGGCTGTTAGCAGGCTGCGCGCGGCCGTTAGCCTTTCGGTAGATCTGTTCCGCCAAGTTGATCATGCGGTCGATCAGTTCATCGCGCGCTTCGCTGCGGGCAGCGGGAACAGTCTCGGGGACTGCCGCAGGTTCAGGGGAAGGCTCAGCACCGGGTTCCGGCTCGGTGCTGGGCTCAGGCACGGGCAGCGTCTCTGCCTGCGCGGGTACTGTGCCGCCGGGGGAAAAAAGCGATACCTCCTCCTCCCCCATCACGGGCAGGGCCAGCATCAGCAATAATAGCAACAAGCTTATGATACGGTTTTTCACTGGATCAACTCCTTGATGGTCGCCAAGCAAGCGCAATCAGGCGCCTGCTCTTGCATTGTACATGGAATGCCTAAAGACGGCAAGGCACCCGCTTGCCTGTGATAAAGCCTGATCACGCCATAGAAATCAGCATATCAGGGATCATTAAAAATTTTTATATTTTTTTCGCCCAAAAGACTGCAACAATTTCTATTCCCGCGCGTCTGTATAAGTGAAGGCCCATAAAACGGGACGGACCGCTTGAATTTTGTTAGCCGGATCATACGCGCGAAGGAGATATAACAAATGGAAACATGCCAAACAACCTTCATCTCAGCCTGCACCGTCATACTATTGTGTGTTTCAACATATGCATAACCATCGGCCCTCCGGGAGATTGATAATCAACAATTAAAACACGCGCTCCTGAGCGTTCAGGGATTAAGGCAGCAGCATGAATAAGGGCATCAATGTCCTTGCGGCATGTCCCGATGCCGGAAGTTTTACAAACCAAAAACCAGGCGCGTCTTGTTTCAAGGCGCGTTTTTCGTTATCGTATTGGTTGCAATAATGCCCGGTGAAAGGACCAGTATGCTGATATTTTTACTGATCGAGGATGATGCCCAGCGCAGCTTCATGGAGGGGCTGTATCTGGACTTCAGATCGAAGATGTACCATACCGCCTATGATGTCATGGGGCACCGCGAAGATTCGCAGGATATTATCAACGATACGCTGCTGAAGCTGATGGATAAAATTCCTCTTTTAATGGGCCTTGACTGTTTGGCTTTGCGCTCCTATGTCGTCATTAGTACGAGGAGGACGGCCATTGACCTGCTGCGAAAGCGTAAGCGCCGCAGCGAACTGCTCTTTGGCGATGATGAGTTCATGGACACCATCGTCTCCTCCGACGCCGACCCGGATGAAGGCCTCTTGCGCGAGGCGGATGTATCTTTGCTGAACGCGGGGCTGAAACGCCTCCCGCAGCGCCAGCGCGATCTGCTGAACATGAAGTACATCCTGAATCTGAGCGACGGTGAAATCGCCGAGACCTACGGCATACAGCCCGGCAGCGTCCCTTCCACGCTCAGCCGTGCCCGCCTCGCCCTGAAGGAAAAGATCAAGGAGGAGCTTGACAATGAATAAAATTCTGCAGCCAACCCTGGGCATAGAGGCATTAAAGCAGCAGCTTGAAGACACCAAGCTGCGCCTGGCGCTGCTTGAATACCAGCAGCAGGAGGATGAGGCCCGGCAAGCAGCGCGCGATTCTTTGCCGCCTGACTCCCCGGAAATGGTAGAGGAATCCCGCTTCTTTGCCCGCACGCAAGCTAATACCCTGCGCCTGATCAAAAAGCATGAACGCCGCTCCCTGCGCCGGGCTATGCCCCGCCGCTTTCCCCGCGCGCTGACCGTGGCCGCCGCCGTGCTCCTCCTCCTTGCCCTCAGCCTCGGCACCGCCCTGGCCGTATCCCCCGCCTTGCGCGTGCAGGTGATGCGGCTGTTGTATCGGGTAACGCCCGAATATACGCAAGTCAGCTTTGTGCCGGATGAGGCGGCTTCCTTTGATGTGCCCGCTGAGTGGACGGGGCTTTATTACCCGGCCTATATCTCGGAGGGGTACGAGTTCTACGGAGTTGGCGGGTCTTCAAGCATGCCAAAGGTATTATTCAATGCAAGTGAAGACAGGTTCCTGCGTTTTAGCGAGTATAGCCTTGAAGCAGAATCAAACATCAACTCAGAAGGTTACACGGTTGAAGAAGCAGATATCAATGGCGCCAAAGGAGTGCTTTCCTGGAAGGATGGACATACCATACTGGTATGGCCTGTTTCAGACAGATTTTTCATTCTGGACATCACAGCCGCGGCGGATACTGCCATGGAAATCGCTCGAAGCGTAACGCGCGTTAAATAATTTGTTAAAATACTGTTTGGTTTTTGTTTTTTGTTCGTCATGTAGTATGAAGCAACAAAAAGGAGGAAGTCTAAAACATGAAGACCAAACAGAAAATCGCGGTTATCATTGTCTGTATACTGATGATGGGTATTGTTTCCGCATATGCGAGCATTGTGCAGCCCATGTATGTAGCCATCAGTGGCTTTACTTGTTCATTAGGCATTTCATCGGGCACTGCTAAATGTTTGGTAGACATTTCACCATCAAATTCCGGCTATACCTCAATCCTCTCGGTTTCATTGAAGCGTTCCATAAACGGAGCATCGTGGACAACTATAAAGAGTTGGTCAGCCACAGGTTCCGGTCTCTTGGGTGCTGCTGTAGATGAATCAATCGCAGTTTCATCAGGATATCAATATAAGCTGTTTGCGACAGGGACTATTAAGAACGCTGATGGGGTGACCATTGAGACAGCTTACAAGAACTCCTCTATAAAGGAGTACTGATTAAGAATCGTTTTCATTGACGATGCCGCTGTAATATGAAAAGCATTACTCGTTTTATAGCATTTATTTAAAAGAATGTTTCCGTTGGTGCACAAACGGAGCAGATATATGATGGACTGTACTGGCTGTTCTTTCCTGTTCATCTTACTGTACAAACTTATCTCGGATGCGCTCAAAGGGTTGATAACGTAGCAAAAATGAGGTGATTTGAAGAAGAACAAGGTTTCATTCTATGTTCCCTCGTACACCATAACTATAAAATTGTAAGGAGTATTTATCATGAGAAAAAGGCACTTGATTTCCATTGTATTGGCTTCCCTGTTCCTATCGGTTTGTTTAAATTCTTCCATCGCTAATACCGTTGTCCCTTTCGCGACTAGTGTTGCATGCATTCATGGTACCAACATGCATACAGTGCCTCGCCAAGAAACAGTCACCGGCTGGGACAGCAACAATCATTGGATTGGGACAAATAATTATGAAGACTGTAGTGTGGCAGGATGTAATGGGACCTCCTTTACAGGGCAATCACTCATTAATTATCCTCACATTAAGCCGACCAAGCATAGCAGTGAAAGCTGCTCAGGTGGCTATCATACATTTTATGCAAAATGCGCCCAAAGCTATTGCAATGCCACAATCATCTACGCTAGAGTCCGATGCAATGGGAGCAATCATCCATCTCCAAATAGCATCCCGTCTAATAGCACTAAATAGAACAGGCTCATAGAAGAAAGGAAACGTAATTGTGAAAAGAAATAATAAAGCGTTACTTGTATCCTGTCTCTTGGTCCTGGTGTCCTTTTCGGCTTATGCCTCCCCGCTGCCCTTTGCACTGTACCTGAGCCCAGAACAACCCTTGGCCAAACGAATTATCCCGCTGCAGGAATATGCGCCGCGCTATGCGGTGATATTTGCAGAGTGCACGGAGAGCGAGGTAGTCTATACTGGGATGGAATGGCCAGAAGGAGCGCCGGAGGGCATTGCGGAAATCCGGGCAAGCTTTCAAACACTCTGGCTCAGCGATGAAAGCTTTTCTGCCTTCGTTGGCAAACCCATGACTGTTCGCAGCCCCATCCTAACCGCTGATGGCACTTCGCCATTTGAGGCGGGAAAGAGTTACGCGCTTTTTGGAGCGATAACAAACGGCCAAAGCAATCCCACACAATTCACGGTTGGCAACATGGCGCAGTCTTTATCAGCCGAGTTGACGCATAAGGGCAAACCCTATGCCTATGCTTCCGCAGATCCATCCGCTCCCTGCTGGCTGGAGGTATCGCAGAGCCCTATGGGAATCAAAACCTTTCTGCAAGAGAACCTCATCTGGCGCGGCTTCCTGACCATGGCCTCCATACATGCCCAAAGCCTGTATGTGCCAGCTTCAATAACAGATAAGGATGCTATAGGACTGACACTGTCAAGCGGCATGTGGCCTGATAACAGCGCGCCTGCAGACTGCGCCGTCTCTGCCGCCTTTGCCAAGAAGAATGGTTTGGGTATCGGCGACAGCCTGACAGTACAGTCCTATCCCCTTGCGCCCTCGCTATACAAGGGTGAGGACTCATCTGATTTCTTGGGAGATGAGTACACAAGTCTGGAAAACCTGACGCGCTCCGGCACATGGTTTCAACAGACCAATTCGATGAGACTGACCATTGTTGGAATATATGAAGCAGGAGAAAGCGCGCCCAGTTGGGCAAGTCATGGAAACGCCGTCATCCTCCGTTAAAATCGCATAAATCTGCATTTTGCCCGCCCGGATAGAAAGCCATAATTCTATCCGGGTTCTTTTATAGATGAGGAATGACCGAACACTGTATCTTTATTAATATATAATAGGGGAATCGCGGCGCAACCATGCCTTCACCGCTGCGCGGCTTTGGATTTATACTGATGTAAAACGTTAACGCATCCAAAGCAGAGAGTTATTTTGTCTCTGTGCGAGGAGCAGTCGAAGGGAAGCGTAGCAGAGCTACGCTGACTGAGCAGCGACATAGCACAGGGGCAAAAGAACCGATGCAACGATGCGTTAACGTTTGGAATCAGTATTATAAGGAGATGCCTTTTCTGTGAGTCAGTGTAAAATAGCGGCGTTGCCGATCATGCGGGCATAATACAGCAAATTTATTTCTCCCTTGCCCCTTCGCTCTCATCCTTTTCGGTTCAGAGTGCGTTACCGCGACGATCAGCCGGCGAAGCGGCAGAAAGAGATGGAAAACAAAGGATGAAAAGGATCATGATCTGCCTCCTGGCGGCAGTTCTGCTGATTGGCGGCACGGCGAGAATAAAAGCCGAAATGTTCAATAAGGATTTTGACATAAATGAAAGCGCGTTGATTTCGTCCTCCGCTTTCCTGGACGGTATGCTTTACCTGACCATTGACGGCGGCTTCTTCTCCTATGCCCCGGCCGGTCAATCCCTGAAAAGGCTTGCGGTTGATGATCGAAGGACCGCACCGCAAAGCGAAAAGGAAATATCTGCGGCCGGATTGCCGGCCGATTCATACGGCAGCTTTATCCTTTTTGCGGAGGATCAAAAACTTTATGCCATGGACGCTCAAGCGTTTGGCTTCATCCTTCCGGTGGCCATTAAGAACGATGTCATCACCGATGTCATCACAATACATGACGGCGTCAGCATCGACATGACGCCGCTGCTGGGTCTGACGCACGGCGATGACGCATCCATAAACTATATTACTCAGCTATCATGCAGCCATGGCGTCCTGTATATATGTACAATCAATGAGATAAATCTTTCTCTCAGCCTGCTGAGCTATGATATAGGGAAGGGAGGCGCTGCCACCCTGTACAAAGCCGATTCTATCTGGCGTATATCCCCCTACAAGGAAGGAAAGCTGCTGGCGCTGACAGCAGACCCCGCGGACATCTATCAGGTTCAGTCTGCCAAAGCGTTCAATCTTTCGGTATTTGACCCTCAGACCGGCAGCCTGGAAGAGTTGGGTGATTCGTCCCTTCCCTTTAGCTTCCGTGGCGGCAGCCTTCTCTATAATGCGCAGCGTGATATGGTCTATATAAAAGGTGAAAGCGAGATATACGAGCGGGATTCTTCGGGCAGGACAAAGGTCACCGCCTACCTGATGCCCGCCCATTACAGCGGCGGATCAGGCGACGGTATCTTTTTGCTGAGTGAAAACCTCCTGTTGGCGGTCCATGGAAAAAGCATAGCCATACGTGAAACAGACCAGGATCAGCTTCCCGCCGGCCGCCTGACCATCCGCGGCGGCAGCATGAATGACGCGCACGAAAAAGCCATGAAAGCCTTGGGCGGTGTGTCGGTCAGCTTTACGGGCGGAGAATCCGCCTATGACATGCAAACGCTGGCACAAGCTCTGGTGTCAGGCGATGACAGCTTCGATATTTTGATCATCAGCAGCGAATATATAGACACCGGCCGGCTGATCAGCAAGGGATATGCCGCGGATCTGAGCGGAAGCCCGCTCCTCCAAGACTATATGGCCGGGCTCTACCCCATCATGCAGGAAACCGGGAAGCGGGATGATAAGCTTTATATGATCCCTGTCGACATGAATGCGGGAGGGATGATGAGTTATGCTGCCAAACTGTTTGAGCAGGTTGAGCCGCTGCAGCCTCCTGAGACCTACGATGAGATCCTTGATATGATCCAGGCATGGAATGATGGCTTGGGGGATGAATACCCGGATCTTTTGCCGATGCGCAGCGATGATTACAGGAAGCGCATGGTGACACTGGCCATAACAATGTACGCGGATGCAGCTGCCGCGCGGCATCAGGAGTTTAATTATCATGATCCGGCGCTGCAGAAGATGCTTGCGCGCGCCTTGTCAGTGCAAACGGACAACATCGCCCAAAGGATCGACTGGCAATCCCCTGACGCGCAGGCGCAGTCGGATTCATTGTACAGCAAAGCCGCTCTGATAGAGGACTATTACTATCTGAGCCTGGAAGACCTGAACATCAATCTGAGGGCCGAAGCGCAGGGTATCAGCCTGTTGGCGCAATCAGGAAACACGGAATATGAAACCGGCGCGCAGCTGCCCCTCCGGCTTGCCCTTAATAAAGGAGAGGAGCCTGCCGTGGGGATCGGGCTGACCCTGATGGCGGTCAACCCAAGGAGCAGGAATCCCGCAAGCGCTATCGCCTACATAGAGGAGTATGTGAAGCATATTGATCCGGGCAAACAGGCAATGATGAACCCCGGCTTGAATGACCATATCCCTAATCCACGGTATGAAGAGGAAGCTGAGGCTCTGGAAGCGACGCGCCTATACTATGAAACAGAACTGCGCAAGGCACAGGGCGCTGAAAAAACGGAACTTGAGCGGCGATACGCGGAGCATCATAAATACGCAAACATACGGCAGGAGGAAGCCAGGTACAGCGTCCATCAGGAAACGATCTCTTATTACCGTGACCTGATCAAGAACAGTTTTATCAGAACCTATGAACAAAATATGGCACTTTATAACTTCGAAATGACCCGGCTGCAGGATCAGCTGACGCAAGGGCTGATCTCCCTGGATCAGTTTACCGGGCAGGCTGACGGAAAGCTGCGCCTGATGCGGCTGGAAGGGCAGTAATACTGATGAAAAACAGCAGAAATGCTGCGACGCAATAACGCCATCCCTTCTTCCTCTATCTTGACACCCTTATCCCCATCAGCTACAATCTTTACGATAATTAAACAGGCTTTCCCCCTGCCGCCGGGTAGAGGGAACAAGCGACAGGCTTCGTGTCAATAGGCCATAGAAGACATGAAGCGTGCCGCTTTTTATTGCGGCGGGAAGGCAGCTGTGACAAAGCAAAAGGATCTCAAAAGCTTCGCGAGGTACGTCTCTCTCAGCATCCTGGGCATGCTGGGCATGTCTTGCTATATATTGGCGGATACATTCTTTATATCTCAGGCTTTAGGCCCTCAGGGTTTGACGGCCCTCAATCTGGCCATCCCGGTCTACAGCTTTGTTCATGGCGCGGGGCTGATGCTGGGCATGGGCGGATCCATTAAATATGCCATCGCCGCCGGGCGGGGCGACCGGGCCGCGGCCAACCGCGTATTTACCCGAGTGCTGATGCTGGCGGGGCTTTTCGCCGCCGCATTTTTCACGTCGGGACTGTTCTTCTCCGGCCCCCTCAGCCGCCTGCTGGGCGCGGATGAAGCAGTGTTCGGCATGACTGATATATACCTGAAAGTCATTTTACTGTTATCCCCCGCGTTCATGCTCAACAATGTTCTGATATGCTTTGTCAGAAACGACGGCGCGCCGAGGCTTTCGATGATGGCGATGCTGGGCGGCAGCCTGTCGAATATACTGCTGGATTATCTGTTCATGTTTCCCTTGGGCATGGGCATGTTTGGCGCGGTGCTGGCGACCGGGCTTGCCCCCGTGATCAGCCTGAGCATCCTGTCCCCCTTCCTGATCAAAGGGAAAAACAGTTTCCAACCCATTCGAGCCTCATTGTCCATCAGACCCGTTATCGGCATCCTGTCAAGCGGTCTCCCCTCTCTGATTACAGAGCTGTCGGCGGGCATTGTAATGATCGCGTTCAACGCCATCATCCTCCGCCTGCAGGGCAACACGGGCGTGGCAGCCTACAGTATAATCGCCAACCTGTCGCTGGTGGTCATGTCCATGTTCACCGGCATCGCCCAGGGTGTTCAGCCGCTTTTAAGCCGCTGCCACGGCAGAGGTGAAACGGCCAGGGTGAGAAACCTGCTGCGCCTGTCTCTGCTGGCGATGGCGGCCTTATCCATCCTGATCTATACCGCCGCGCTCCTGCTCGCGGGGCCTATCGCCTCCGTCTTCAACAGCCAGGCGGATACCCGGCTGCAATCTATCGCCATGCGTGGCCTGCGGCTGTACTTTTCGGCCTGCCTGTTCGCGGGGTTCAACATCATCCTCTCGGTGTACTTTACATCAATTGAGCGGCCCCGCCCCGCGCATATCATTTCCCTGCTGCGCGGCTTTGGCCTCATCCTGCCGCTGGCTTTTCTGATGGCTGCTCTGTTTGACATGGATGGGGTGTGGCTGGCCTTCCCGGTGACGGAAGCGGCGGTATCCCTTGTCAGCGCGGGGCTGTTGAGAAGAGAGAACCCAAAGAACGAGACATCCGTGCGGCAGCTCTCTCAATAAAAAATACGGCGCTCAGGGCGAAAATGCCTGAGCGCCGCGCGATAAGCAATATGCCAACACCTACAGTACAGCCGCCTTACTCCCCGCGTAAACTTTGATGATCATATAAAGCATCAGGGCAAAAAACAGGCTCAGGGCCGCGGGCTTGATGCCGTAGCCCATGAGGGCGCCCAGCAGGCCGAACAGCGGCGGCATCAGCGTGCTGCCCAGGTAGGCCCCGGCCATCTGCACGCCGATCAGGCTTTGGC
>JAEWRJ010000069.1 GCA_023460055.1 Bacillota bacterium
GGTTTTTCTATTTCATGCCACAAGCGATCTGTCTATTCGATAGTTTAAGATGATGTACTCAGATTCAGAAATGCCTTCAAAGTCCTTTTCGGTTGTAACTGTTGCATAGTTCCCGCCGGGGGAGCCATTCAGGGTGATAACTGTTAAAGGTTATCACCCTGTTTTGCATTTGATATTCATTTCAATGGCTGAGCGAAACGCTCGAGAATGCAGGCCGCGGATTCCTCAGGCGTCTGCCTTGAGTTGTCGAGCCAAAAGCCGATTTTAGGCGTCTTGAGCATGAACTCCCCGTACAGTGTGTCCGGCGAAAAGCCGGTATATCCTTTTTTATGCCTGTTGGCTTCACGCTGCCTTATCACATCAACATCGGGACATAGGACCGTGACACACAAGGGACGGTCGCCCAGAAGCCCGCATACATAGAGGAGCGTCTCTCCATAGTAGTTATCCTGCATGACCACGGAGAAACCGTTATCGTAATAAGCCGTAGCTGTGTCCGCGGTCATCCGGTAGCGCATATACAGCTGGCGGATCGCCTCTTCGGTAGGATACGAAGACATCTCCTCGCGGCCGGACGTGATCATCCGCCGGAAGATGTCACCGCGCAGGTGGACAGCCTTTGGAAGGCTGGACGCCACAAGCTCGGCTATGGTGGATTTTCCGGAGGCCATGGGGCCAGTGATCAGATAGATGGCGTTCCTCTCCACGAAAGCTCTCCTTATCTTTGATCAGCGGTATATAAAGCACTGCCTCTTTTTGGTATTATACATGAGAGACGGTGCTGCATCCAACTATTGCTTATGGCGGAGAGCCGACTTTGATTCTTCATGATATAATACCCTTGTCAGGAGGGCTGATATGATATCGATTCGCTGTGCCCGGCCTCACAGGCTATGGGAACCTATGGTCAAGGATCTGGCGGCCGCCTACCGGGCGGGCAGCCGCGCCGTGCTGCTGGTGCCGGAGCAGTACACCCTGCAGGCGGAGCGCGATCTTTTGCGGGATATGAGTCTCCCCGGGTTTTTCAGGATCGATATTCTTTCACCATCCAGGCTGGAGTACCGGGTATTCAATGCCTTCGGATCAGATGGCAGGGCGCGCATCGACGAGCGGGGGAAGGCCGTGGCGCTGACCCGCGCGTTGCAGCGGGAAAAGGACAGGCTGCAATTTTACGCTGGCGCGCAGGAGCGTCCGGGTTTTATCAAGCGGATGGGGCAGCTGCTGTCCACGCTGAAACTTCTGCAAATCCAGCCTCAGGATTTACTGCGCGCTGCCGGGGAGGCGGAAACGGCAGGGGAGAACAAGCCCCTTTGGCACAAGCTGCGTGATACCGCCATGATCCTTGAAGGATATGAAGAGCTGCTAGTGGGCCGCTTTGCCGATCGGGAAGATATCGCGCTTGATATGCGCGCCCGTCTGGCACACGGCCGCATGTTTGAAGGGACAGAGGTATTCGTCTACGGCTTCGACCTGCTGACAGAGGCTTTTTCTCAGGTGCTTTATATTATTGCCGCGCAGGCAAAAAGCCTTCATATCAGCATAGTATCGGATAAAGCGCAGGCGGAGGACGGAGACGCCTTTTCAGGCGCGCGCCAGAGCGTATTACGCCTGATGGAGGGATTGAAAGAGCGGCATCTTGATTATCAGTTCCAGTGGTATGAGGCACCCCACCCGAGGCTTCCGGATGACCTTGCCCATTTGGAAAAGAATCTGCTGAGCCTGAACGAAATGCCCTACCGGGGTACACCAGCGCATATCCGGCTCTACGCCGGCCCGACACCCTACCGGGAGGTTCAGCGCGTGGCTCAGCTGATCATGCAGGAAGCGCGCAGAGGCGTAGTATTGGACGATATGATGCTGTTATGCGGCAGCCTGCCTGTTTATCGGGGCTTGATTGAATCGACCTGCCAAAGCTATGGGATTCCCTGCTATGTGGCTGATAAGCTGACGCTTTCAGCCCATCGGGTCCCGCGGTACTTGCTCGCTGCCCTGCGCTGCGCCGCGGATGGATACCGGCAGGAAGACGTAACGGAAATGATCAAGAGCGGCCTTTCACCCCTGACAAGGGAAGAAGGCTGGGGGATTGAAAACTATGCCCTGCGCTATGGCATCCGGCAGCGCAAATGGCTGGTTTCCTTCACCCGCGGGCAGGAGGAGGAAAAGAATTATGCAGAAGCCCTCCGCCTGAAACTGATAGAGCCGGTTGAGAGCTTGCACCGCGCGCTCGCCCGGTCTGTGAGCGCCGCGGAGTCGCTGGCCGCCGTCCGCGATTTCCTGGAGGAGAGCGGTGTGCCCTGGAGGGCTGAAGCGCTGGAGAAAGAGCTTGACCGGGCAGGGCTGCAAAAGGAACTGATACAGCTGCGCCAAGTGTTTGATCAATTGGATGAGATGTTTGAGCAGATGTCTGCCCTGATGGGAGACGAACGCATCCCGCTCAAGCATTTTCCCTTGGCTTGAAAACGGCTTGGCTGAGCGTGAGCTGGCAGCCCTCCCGCCCTCAGGCGGACATGTTCAGGCAGGTCAGCTGGGGAATCTGCTGCCCCACAAGCCGCGTGTTGTCTTTGTGCTGGGCCTGAATGACGGCATCCTGGCAGCGCCCGAGGACGGACTGCTGACGCAGGAGGAAACGAAGGAGGCGGAAGCCGTATTCCGCGGTGATTTCGGGCTGGACACACCCGGTTACGAACAGATGAAAGCGCTGGATCTGCTCAAAGCACTGTCCGCGCCCAGCGAGCGGCTGTATCTCAGCTACGCGCTGGCGGGGGAGGAAGGGGCCGCGCTGCACCCTCTGACCCAGTTGAAGGCGATCGGCCGTCTGTTTCCTCAATTGGTGGAGGAAGGCGGGGCAATGGCCGGCCGGGCAAACGACGCGCAGGAGTTGCCGCTGGCACCGATGCCCGCTTTGGAGACTCTGGCGCTCAAGCTTCAGGCGGGAGAAGCGGACGAGCGCTGGCGCGGGGCCTGGGCATGGATGGGGCAGGACCATTTGTATCGTGCCCGCGCGGCATCCCTGATCGAAGCCATGGGCGGCAAGCCGCCCATGAAGAGCATCGGCCGCGCCGCCGCCGGGAAACTCTTTGATACCAAGAGCGCCTCGGTCTCCCGGCTGGAAAAGTTCGCTTCCTGCCCCTTCAGGCATTTTGTCGAGCATGGCCTGCGGCCGCAGCGGCGGCTTGAATGGACGGTCGAGCCGGTGGATACCGGCAACTTCTACCACAAGGCAATGGATGGCTTCACCCGCCTGGCTGTCCGGGATACGGCCTGGCCAAAGGTGGATCAAAGGCGGGCTGAGCAGCTGATGGACGAGGCGATGGCACCTCTGGTGGCCGGCTGGAAGGATGAGCCCTTCTACGATACGGCCCGGCTTCGCAAGATGTCGGAGAGCTACCGCCGCGTGGCACGCCGCATGGCCTGGATGGTCACGCGAGGCGCTATGCAAAGCCGCTTGAGCCCTGCGCACAGCGAGCTGCGATTCGGCGACGGGGCACCCGGCAGCCTGCCCGCGATTTTACTCGCGCTGTCTGACGGCAGTATGGTCGAGCTGCACGGCGTGATTGACCGGCTTGATAAACTGACAGAAAACGGGGAAGAATATCTTCGCGTGATCGACTACAAATCGGGCAATATGCGTCTGATCCCCGAGGAACTGTATGAAGGCGCTCAGCTGCAGCTGATGATCTATCTTCAGGCAGCGCTTAACAGTTATCCTGACGCTATACCCGCCGGGGCCTTTTACCAGCGCCTGGCGGATCCGCTGATCGACACAGAGGATGCCGATACCGCCAGGGCGGAGGGGGAGAAAAAGCTGAGACTTTCAGGCATCATCCTCAAAGACCTGCGCGTCGCCCGTTTGATGGATGAGCAGGAACTCACCCTGGGACGCCTGTTTAATAAGGATGATTCGCCCAGCAAAACCCGAAAGGATCTGCTGGAGGAAGGGGAGATCAGGCAGCTTGGCCTGCACGCGTCCAGAAAAGCCCGGGAACTGGCCGAACGCATCAGCTCAGGCGAGATCGAGCGTCTGCCGATGATCACCGGCAAGCGCCGTGCTTGTGAATACTGCCCCTATCAGGGTATCTGCCGCATCGACTGGCAGGCGGGTGATAAGGGACGCACAGTGCCCGGCATGAGTCTGGAGCAGGTACTGCAAGAGATCAGGGACCAGCGCTGAATAAACATGAGAAGATATGCCTGCCGCGGCGCATGACCGCGCCGCGCAGGAATCCTTTTGTACAAAGAGGTTTCCGCGCAAAGGTGAGTTGTAAAATGAGTTGCCCATAAAAAGTGATCCGTTAAGGGATCAAACCAGTTATGCTTAGTGTTGAAGACAAAAGCGACTGGAGAGAATCAAAATGGATCAGAAGAAGCATAACACAGGGAAGGGTAAATGGAAACAGCTCACCGAAAAGGAACGCTAC
>JAEWRJ010000070.1 GCA_023460055.1 Bacillota bacterium
TGTCCGGCCTCATGAATGGTGATCAGGATGCCGAACATGATGACGGCTAATACAATATATATGCCGTTAGACAGGTTTTGATTAATTGCTGTCATATTTCCTCCTTCATTGCAATGAATACATCCGGGCTATTCGTCGGGCCTCCCGGTCAGCCCATATCACCGCATCCAATGTATCCGCGCTTTGATCACCTAAACACTGCATGGTCTCATCCACAATGCGGTAAATGTCGCCGAAGTGTATTTTTTCCTGCAGGAACAGAGCGACCGCTTCCTCGTTGGCCGCGTTGAGCACGCAGGCCGCGGCTCCCCCGGCGCGCAGCGCTTCATAGGCCAGCTGAACAGCCGGAAAACGATTCCTGTCAGGTGATTCAAAACTGAGCTGGCCGATCTTTGAGAGCTGAAGCGGCGGCGAGCTTTGGGGCAAACGCCTGGGATAGCTCATGGCGTAGAGAATGGGCAACTTCATATCCGGCAGGCCCAGCTGCGCCAGCACAGTATTGTCCTTAAACTCCACAAGGGAATGAACAATGCTCTGCGGATGGACCAGCACCTCGATCTGATCAGGATGGGCATCAAACAGCCACCTGGCCTCGATCACTTCCAACGCCTTGTTAAACATGCTGGCAGAGTCGATGGTGATCTTGGACCCCATGGACCAGTTGGGGTGACGCAGCGCTTCCTGAGGCGAAGCAGCCATGATTTTTTCTTTCGGCCAGGTACGGAAGGGTCCGCCGGACGCGGTTAAAATGATCTTGCGAAAGGGATTTCCCTCTGCCGCGTTCAGGCATTGAAACACAGCGCTGTGCTCGCTGTCCACCGGAAGAAGCGTAGCGTCCTGTCCGCCGACTGTACAGACATTCATCACCAGGGCGCCGCCGGCTACCAAAGCCTCCTTGTTGGCCAGCAGCACGCGCCGCTTTGCCTGCCTGGCGCAAAGAACAGCCTTGAGGCCTACCATGCCGCTGACAGACACCAGAACATCATCGGCAGGCGCGAAACGGGCAAGCTGCTCCAATGCCTCTTCACCAAACAGCCACTCGCATCCCCGTTTCAAGTCATCGGGCACCACGGTCTGGATGCCCGTCAATGCCGCAACGCGCGGGCGAAAAGTTCTCACCTGCTCAAAAAGCAGTTGGGCATTCTGGCGGGCGCAAAGCGCCTCTATACGAAATTCTTCCGGATATGCTTTGACAAGCTCAAGTGCCTGTGTACCGATGGAGCCGGTTGACCCTAAAATACTGATGGAACGCATAAAAGCCTTTCAGCCTGTACCATGCTTATAGATATTACAGCATGATCAAGTAATAGATGTAGACAAACACGGTGACAAACAGAATTGAATCCAGCCTGTCCATCATGCCGCCGTGCCCGGGGAAAATAGTTCCGAAATCCTTCACGCCGCAGTGGCGCTTCACCAAAGAGGCAAACAGATCCCCTACCTGTCCGACAAGCCCGCCGACCAGGCCGATCAGCATGAAATGCCAGAAAGGAAACTGGGATAAACCCAGAATACCCGCAAGAATGTAGATCACCGCTGCGGTCATCACACTGCCGATCAGGCCGCCAAACGCCCCCTCAATAGTTTTTTTGGGGCTGATCACAGGGTTTAGCTTTGCCCGGCCATACCGAACGCCAACAAAATAAGCCGCCATATCCCCCATTGTCGGTACAAAAAAGCTAAGTGAAAGCAGCACGCGGTGCAGCGGCATCGGCAGACGGTTCATGGCCAGCATGCACATGCCTGGCAGGGCTACGGTCAAAAGAGGCATCAGCGAAAACATCATGTCATCAAGGCGGGGATTGCTGCGAAACAAGACAACGGTGCAAACTACAAAAAAGGTAACCGTAACCACGGCAATCAGGATACTGATTGCTTCCACGTGATCAAGCATCAGAAAACAGGGAATGCTTACGATCAGAGCCGCCCAGGTAGGCCATGACACCGGCCGATGCTCCGCTTTGTTCAAAATCGAAAATTCTTCCGCCACAGCGATCATGACCGCCGCGATCCAAACCACCGCGAAGGCCCAGCCGCCAAAGTATAAAACCGTCAGGAGCATTAAAAGCAAGCCCGCGCCGGTGATAATTCTTGTCATCATGTTTTTCTTCCCCCATAACGTCTATCTCTGCTGCCAAAGGAGGCAAGCGCGCTTTCATATTGCGCTGCCGTGAAGTCCGGCCACAGGACATCGGGAAAGCTCATTTCAGCATACGCGTTTTGGTATAGTAGGAAATTGCTCAGCCGAAGCTCGCCGCTGGTACGGATGAGCAGATCCACATCCGGCTGACCTGCGGTATAGAGCTTTGACTCGAATATATCGGCGTCAATTTGTTCGGGTTCTATCTCCCCCGACTTCACCATCTGAGCCAAAGATCTGGCAGCCCTGAGAATTTCGTCCCGGCTTCCGTAGTTTAGGGCAATATTAAGCTGCAGGCCGAGGTTCTCACGGGTGATGCGCTCGGCATTGTCTACCGCGTCCCGCTGAGCAGGCGGCAGAGCTGACACATCCCCCAAAATACGAATGCGAACACCTTTTTCATGAAGTTCGTCAATTTCGGATTTGAAAAAGTCAAGAACAAGCGCCATCAGCGCCGATACTTCAGCCCGGGATCGTTTCCAGTTTTCGGTGGAAAACGCGTACAAAGACAATACTTCGATCCCCGCGTCGCTTGAATAACGCACAATCTCACGCAGTGTCTCCACACCGCGGCGATGTCCAAGGGCAATTTCGATGCTGTGTTGCTTTGCCCAGCGCCCGTTGCCATCCATGATGATGGCAACATGGCGGGGCAAAACCTGTTTCTTATCCTGCGGCACGCTCTGCCTCCTTCGGCCCCGCGTCGCTGAAAAACGCGACAACAAGACAAAGCTGAGCGCCGATTTCGCGCACAGCGACCACACGGGCGGATCTGCCTTCCGCGGCTTTATCCTTCGGGGATCGGGTCTCGACTACGCTGGGCATGACACCCTGCTCAGCGCAGGAAAGCAGGGCGGTTTCCAGCGGCAATCCGATCAAATTGCTGCTTATCAAACGGACAGTATCTCTTTTTCTTTCTCGGCGGCCATTTTATCAATGTCCTTGACAGCGGCATCCGTCACCTTCTGCAGCTCTTCCTCCGCCTTGCGCTGATCATCTTCGGTAATGACGGTATCTTTCTTGAGTTTCTTGATATGCTCCATCGCGTCCCGGCGGATCGATCGCAGCGCTATTTTGGACTCCTCCGCTGCTTGAGAGACTTTTTTACTCAGTTCCTTGCGGCGCTCAGCGTTAAGCTCAGGGACGATCAGGCGGATAATTTTACCGTCATTGGCTGGATTCATCCCCAGATCGCTGATCTGAATGGCTTTTTCGATCAGCGGAATTGCCTTGGCATCCCAGGGTGAGATGACCAGTACGCGGGGCTCGGGGGCAGTGATGTTAGCCATTTGATTCAGCGGGGTAACGCTCCCATAGTAATCGACCGAAATACGGTCCAAAATCTGGGGATTAGCTCTTCCGGCGCGCAAGGACTGCATATCCCGCTTGAACACGTCCTTGGTTTTCTCCATCTTTTCTTTCGCGGCCTTAATGACTGCATCGTACATCTTTTGCTACCTCCTTTTATTGGGTTATTGTATCCTGTTTAAGGCTGATTATCAACCTCTGCGGGGAGCGAATCATACCTTAAAAAATCCATGAGAGCTTCCCTGTTGCGCTTCAAGTTCGGGACAAGATAATAGGTATCCCGTATCATCTGCGAAGAATAAGCACCCTTGACAGGGATGCTGAATGTTTCAATCTCCAGTTGATCAAGCCTGATGATATCCTTCAGCAGGCTCAGAGCGTCACCCAGGCTGACATCTGTGCCCACAGAACCGATAAACCCTGAAATGGCATCGATAATCTGCTCCGCAGACGCATGCTGTATTTGCCGGTAAATGGCCTGTATCACCTGCTGCTGGCGGCCAACGCGTTCAAAATCGCTGTCTGTCTTGCGGATGCGGGCGTAACTCATCGCCTGCAAGCCGGTCAGGATACGGGTACCCGAAGCAGCCAGCATTCCCTCGTTCTCCGGTATTCCCCGCTGATAATTATAGTACCCCAAAATGCCGTTGAGCGGCTTGAGTTCATATTCCTCCACCGTCAGTTCCACGCCGCCGATGGCGTCCACAAGGTCTGCCATCAGGCTGTAATTGACCGCCAGATACCCATCCGCTAAAACACCGAAGTTCTCTTCCAGGGTTCTTCTCAGCTTTTTTTCACCGCCGAACGCATAGGCCGCGTTAAGCCGGTTGTGTCCGCTGCCGGAAATTTTGACATAAAGGTCCCGCATAAAACTGACCAGCTTCAGGCTGTTCTTCCTGGTATTGAGAACCGCCAGGATCATCGTGTCGCTGCGTCCATTGAGGCTGTCCCCCGGCTGGTCAATGCCGAGGATGAGCAGCCTGTACTCCCCTTTGAGTCCGGTGGCGGGCATTTGGAAGTTTTCAGGCAGAACCACAAAGGCTCTGCCCTCCTCATCACGTTCTGCCAGGAGGTCGATCAGCATCTGAGTTTCTTCTTCCGTCAGCTGATCCTCCTCAGACATTGCTGCCGGAGATACCAGGATCAGCAAAGCAAATACCAGAGCAAGCAATCGGCGCATAAAATCACACTTTCATTTGATAAGAAAAGCGCAGCATAAGACTTGCTGCGCTTCTCTTATCAGTCGCCTGCCGTCAGCCTTCAGGCGCTGACCGTAATGCATTTCTTGGGACAGACAGCAACACAGGCCTGGCACAGGGTGCATTTGGCCGGGTCTATCTCCGCCAGGAAGTTTGTTACATGGATGGCATCGTACTCACAGGCTTTCTCGCAGCGCTTGCAGGAAATACAAGCGAACTCACAAGCCCCGTTGGCAATCTTGGGCGCTTGCGTGTTGCGGCAGCGTACGGTAACAGACGCAGCCTGAGGAAGCAGCTTGATCAGGCTGTTTGGGCACTCGGCTACGCACATGCCGCAAGCCGTGCACTTTTCAGGATCAATGACACACAGTCCATTGACAAAGCTGATCGCGCCAAACTGGCAGACCCGCTGGCAATCCCCCAGGCCGTAGCAGGCGCTGGAGCACACTTTGGGCCCTCCGGCTAAACCGGCAGCGTGACGGCAGCTTTTAAGGCCCGTATACTCATAGCGGTCAACAGATATTCCGCAGCCGCCCTGACAGCGGATCCGGGCGACCATCGGCTCCAGATCTCCGCTGGATACGCCCATGATCTCAGCCAGAGCCTCGGCGGACTTCACGCCGCCGGGCGTGCAGCCGGTCACAGGCGCCTGGCCGGCAACGACAGCCACCGAGAAAGCGTCGCAGCCGGGGTAGCCGCAGGCACCGCAGTTAGCGCCGGCCACATTCTCACGCACCAGGGCCACGCGCTCATCCACTTGAACTGCGAATAATTTATCCGCCATGCCCAGCAGCGCGCCAAGCAGGACACCCATGCCCCCCAGGGCAGCGATCGCGTACAGAATATTCGTTGTATTCATCCTTGTCTCCTCACTTCACAAGGCCGCCAAAGCCCATAAACGCAACAGCCATGAAGCTGGCGATGACAAGGCTGATGGGGAAGCCCTTGAATGCTTTGGGAATGTCCGAGTTTTCAAGCCGCTCACGCACACCCGCCATCAACACAATCGCCAGAAGGAAGCCTACGCCTCCGAACATACCGCTCAAAACTGATTCAAGCAGGTTGTAGTTGCTGTTCATATTGACCAGAGCAACACCCAGCACAGCACAGTTTGTCGTGATCAAGGGCAGATAGATACCCAGGGATTCGTACAAAGACGGCAGGGACTTTTTCATGAACATTTCAATGAACTGAACCAGCGCGGCAATCAGGAGGATGAAGGCGATGGTTTCCAGGTACTTCAGGCCCAGCGGAATCAGTACATATTGATACACCAGATAGCAGAACATGGAGGCCAGGCTCATTACAAAGATAACCGCAACGCCCATGCCCGTAGCTGTCTCAAGCTTTGTGGAAACGCCCAGATAAGGGCAATTGCCAAGGAAACGGGAAAAGATGAAGTTGTTGCTGAAGGCAGCATTGACAAAGAACAGGAAGACCCCGATATCAGCTAACCTCATGCCGCTTTTACCTCCTTGTTTGCTTTAGAGGCCTTTCTCTTGTCACCGATAGCGTTAATAATGCCAAGAAGCAGACCAAATACCAGGAAACCGCCTGGGGCAAGAATGAACAGAAGTACAGGCTCGAAAGCAGCGCCCATCAGCTGCACGCCCATGATGCTGCCGGTGCCGAAAAACTCACGGATCACTGCGATCATCACCAGGGCCACTGTAAAGCCGATACCCATTCCAATGCCATCGACGATAGAGGGTACCACAGCATTCTTGCCCGCAAAGGATTCCGCGCGGGCGAGGATGATGCAGTTCACCACAATCAAAGGCAGGAAGATGCCCAGCGCTTCATACAGCGAAGGGATAAAGGCCTGCATTAGCAGCTGGATGATCGTAACAAAAGTACTGATAACTACCATGTATGCAGGAATACGCACCTTGTTGGGGATGAAGTTGCGCAGAGCCGAGATGACCAGGTTGGATCCCAGAAGCACCAGGGTGGCTGCCATACCCATGCCGATACCGTTTGCTACGCTGGTCGTCACTGCAATGATGGGACAAGCGCCCAGCACCAAACGGAAAACCGGGTTTTCATTAAATATACCGTTGACAAATACCCCTCTTAGCTGATTATTCTTAGCCATGCTTTTTCACCGTCCCATACACTCTTCTGCTTGTAAAGCGGTCAATCAAGGGAGTAACGCAGTTCATAAAGAGGATTGCGTAGGTGACGCCTTCGGGGTAATTGCCCCAAGAGCGGATAATGACCACCATGGAGCCGCAGCCGACAGCAAAGATCGACTGACCCAGCTTTTGCATCGGGTTGGTCGCGTAGTCGGTCGCCATGAACACAGCGCCAAACATCACGCCGCCTGACAGAACTGCAACCAGCGGATCCCCGCCGATCAGCCAGGTGAACAGAGCCACAGTACCCACAAAGAAAACGGGGATATGCCAGGAGATCACCTTGACCACCAGCAGATATACAAAGCCGATGATGATGGCGATCTTACAGACTTCGCCGATGGTCCCAGGAATGTTGCCCAAAAACAGATCGCTCAGAGCGATATCGGGTGTAACGCCCAGCTTCTGGGGAACAAGAGGCGTTGCGCCTGAGATAATATCAACCCCAAAAGCCGCCTGCGAAGACCCCAGGAGCCGCTCGGGTAGCAGAAAGCTGGTCATCCGGGCGGGCCACGAGGCTAAAAGAAAGGCGCGGCCAAACATAGCGGGATTCATAAAGTTATGCCCGATCCCGCCGAACAGCTGCTTCACCAGGATGACAGAGACAGCGCTGCCTACAACCGCCATCCAGATCGGCGCGCCGGAAGGAAGATTTAAACCTAAGATCAAGCCCGTGATTACAGCTGACAGATCACTCAGCGTGCTCTTCTTCTTCATCAGCTTCTGCCAGATGAATTCGCTGAGTATGGCACTGATCACAGATGCGCACAAAACCCAGGCAGCCTTCATGCCGAAGAGGTAAACACCCGCAACTGTAGCAGGGGCCAGGGCGATCAGCACATCCAGCATCAGGGTCTGCGTGGTCTCCTTGGTCAAAACATGGGGGCCTGTAGAAATACGCAAACTCACTTGCTTGCCCTCCTTGCCGCAATGATATCCTTGGCATCCTTAAACACAGGGGTCAGATATTGGCGGGCAGGGCAGATATAGGAGCACGCGCCGCAAAGAATACAATCCATCACGTGCAGCTTGCTCTCCAGTTCATCTATCTTGCCCAGTTCATAAGCCTGCTTCATGGCCATGGGATTGAGTGAAACCGGGCATGCATACACGCAGCGTCCGCAGCGGATGCATGGGTTTTCCTCCGGCATCTTCGCATCGGCTTCATCGTATACAACGATGCCGTTATTTGCCTTGGTCACGCTGACCGTATCATTGGGCACGCAGGATCCAGTCATGCTGCCGCCAAAGAATATTTTGCCCGGGGTCTTTGTGTAACCTCCGCAGTTATCGACCGCGTCGCTGACAGACGTACCGATACGAAGCAGCAGATTGTCCGGTTCCTTCACACAGCCTGTCACGGTTGTTACGCGGCTGATCAGCGGCTTGCCCTCCGACACGGCATCGGCAATCGCTGCCGCCGTACCGACATTAAGCACCACAACACCCGCGTCCGCGGGCAGACCGCCTGAAGGCACTTCACGCTTCAGCAGCGCCTTGATCAGCTGCTTTTCACCGCCCTGCGGATATTTCGTTTTTAAGGCGCACACTTCGACGCCTTCACGGCCGGAGGCTGCTTTTGCCATCGCCTCAATGGCTTCTTTTTTGTTGTCTTCAATGCCGATCAGTCCGCGGGTGACACCCATGGCGCGCATGGCGGCGCGCAGACCGTTAACGATGCGTTCAGGCTGCTCAAGCATCAGTCTGTAATCGGCGGTCAGGTAGGTTTCACACTCCGCGCCATTTAATATGATAGTATCCACCTTTTTGCCGGCAGGCGGGGAAAGCTTAACATGGGTGGGGAAACAAGCTCCGCCCATGCCGCAGATACCGGCGGCCTTCACAGCAGGAATGATTTTTGAGGGATCCGCCTTTTCCACATTCCCAAGGGCTGACAGCGGGGTCCACTCATCCAGCCCGTCATTTTCAATATTAATGCACATGCTGGGCGCCCTTTTCATCATCGGCTTCTCGCCAACCGCCTTCACAGTGCCAGATACGCTGGCATGAACCGGCACGCCGATTCCGCCGACCGCCTCCGCAATGATCTGACCCATCAGAACCCGATCCCCCGTCTTAACAATCGGCTTGCTGGGCGCGCCGATATGCATGTCCATCGGAATCGACACCGTTTTTGCCACATATTGACGGATCGGCTTATTGCGCGTGGCTCCTTTTCCCTCATGGGCATCATGCAGCGGATGAATGCCGCCGCGGAAAGTAAATTTCCTCAAGGTTTATCCCGCCTTTCTGCTTCTATCCACTGCAGTTTATTTCATCAGCTGAGCCGCGGCCAAATTGACCGCCTCTATGACAGCCAGACTGCTGACAGTAGCATTTGTGATGGTATCTATATCTCCTTCTTTGAGAGGGACCTTTTTACCGATAAACTGCTGGGCAAATTCTTTATCCAATACCTTTGTGCCGATATTGACGGTCTCTTTAAAGCTCTCGTCTCCAATAACGAGGGTTTTAATCGTATGATCAGCGTTCAGCGTCAGCGTCACTGCCACAGGGCCGATTTTCCCCTGAACTGAAGCTTTTGCCTCCTCGTCCGACACAGATACTTCATTCGCGGTTTCGCTTGCGGCAACTCCAAGCTTCTCAGCGGCCTTGTTCACAGCCTCGATAACAGCCTCGCTGGTCACAGTCGCTCCAGCCAGAACATCCACATCGCCGACGGCCAAGGGGACCTTCTTGCCGATGAAGCGGTCGGTGAACTCCG
>JAEWRJ010000071.1 GCA_023460055.1 Bacillota bacterium
AGTGACCACCCCCTCATTGTTTACTATATCTGCTTATTCGTGATAAATACGAAAACTCCTTTTGGTTTTTTGGGATATTTAAAAATGTTTTTAACCCTCTCAGCTAAGACAGGGGTGAATAGTAACGCCATTTTCGCTATGGATCAACATTCCGCTTCCCGCGCGTTGACACCTGTCCATACATATGCTAATATTCGGCATCGGCTTTGACGAAGGACAACCTTCACGCAAAGCGCCATCAAGAGAGGGCGGCACACGCTGCAAGCCGCCTATGGCGTGTGAAGCATTCCCTTTTGAGCCGCCGGGCTGAAACAGAGTAGGCTCGGCCGTATGCCGCGTTATGGCGTTACAAGCAAAGGCCTCCCCATGAAGCCTTTGGAACTTGGGTGGTACCACGCATTACGGCGTCCCTTGCAGTGCAAGGGCGTTTTTCATTTGGAGGGATAACATGGACATGCAGGAACAGATCGCGGGCATCCGAACAGAGTGCCTGCAGGCGCTTGAAAAGGTATCAAGCCTCACCGAGCTTGAGCAGCTGCGCGTAGCGGTGCTGGGTAAAAAAGGCAGTCTGACCGGCCTGCTGCGCGGAATGGGCCAGGTGGATCCTGCCCTGCGCCCCCAGGTGGGCCAGTGGATCAACCAGGCGCGCGAAGAGCTGGAGGGCAGCCTGAGCGCGCGCGAAACGGCGCTGCGTTCAGACGCGCTGCGCAAGCGTCTGCTTAATGAAGCCATCGATGTGACCCAGCCGGGTCTTCTCCCCCGCGCGGGCGTGCGGCACCCCGGCACCATGGTGCTCGACCAGGTGATCGACTGCTTTGTAGGCCTGGGATTTGAAGTGGTGGAAGGCCCCCAGATCGAGCTGGATCATTACAACTTCGAGCTGCTCAACATCCCCAAGAACCATCCCGCGCGCGACGCGCAGGATACCTTCTACATTGATGACAATACCGTGCTGCGCACGCATACCTCTCCCGTGCAGGCCCGCGTGATGACCACGCGCAAGCCGCCCATCCGGGTGGTCTGCCCCGGGCGGGTGTACCGGGCCGACGAGGTGGACGCGACCCACAGCCCTGTTTTCCATCAGATCGAGGGCCTGGTGATCGATGAACACATCACCATGGCCGACCTGCGCGGCACGCTGGACGCGTTCGCCAAGCGCCTGTATGGCGAAGATATCGCCACGCGCTTCCGCCCCAGTTTCTTCCCCTTCACCGAACCCAGCGCCGAGGTGGATCTGACCTGCTTCAACTGCCGCGGGAAAGGCTGCCGCGTGTGCAAGGGCACCGGCTGGATCGAGGTGCTGGGCAGCGGCATGGTCAATCCCAAGGTACTGGAGATGTGCGGCATCGACTCAACCAAGTACTCGGGATTTGCCTTTGGCATCGGCCTTGAGCGCATCACCATGCTGCGCTATGGCATCCCTGATATGCGCCTGATGTACGAGGGCGATGAGCGCTTCCTGCGCCAGTTCCGCTGAGGAGGAGAAAGACGATGAAAGCATCCATTAACTGGCTCAACCAATATACCAATCTGCCCGATGACAGCAAAGCTGTCGAGCGCGAACTGATCAGAACCGGTACCGCCGTGGAAAGCATTGAACCCCTGGACGGCGGCATGGAACATATTGTCGTTGGCCGTGTGCTCAGCTGCCGCGACCACGAAAACTCAGATCACCTGCACGTATGCCTGGTGGACGCGGGTCAGGGCGAACCCCTGCAGATCGTCTGCGGCGCGCCCAACGTGAAGGAGGGCCTCCTGGTCCCCACAGCGCTGGTCGGCGCCAAACTGCCGGGCGGTATGGAGATCAAGGCCGGCAAGCTGCGCGGCGTGGAATCCTTCGGCATGCTATGCTCAGCAACGGAACTGAATATACCTCAGGAGCTTTACCCCTCTGTGGGCGCCGAGGGTCTGTTGATATTCAACGAAGAATACACCCCCGGCACCGATGTCCGCGCCATCCTGGGCATCGACGATCAAGCCATCGACGTGGAAGTGCTGGCCAACCGGCCCGACTGCCTGAGCGTCTGGGGCCTCGCCCGGGAGGCGGCCGCCGTTTTCAATCAGCCTTTCGCCCTGCCCGCCCTCGATTACAAAGAGGATACCGCGGACGATATCACAAACCACATCAGGATCAGCGTAAGGGATGAAGACCTGTGCCCGCGCTATGCCGGGCGCGTCATCAAGAATGTGCGCGTCGCCCCTTCGCCGCTGTGGCTGCGCGCCTATCTGCATGCCGCCGGCATGCGGAGCATCAACAACATTGTGGATATCACCAACTTTGTCATGCTGGAGACAGGCCACCCCATGCACGCCTTTGACCTGGACCGGGTGCGCGGGGGTGAAATCATCGTGCGGCGCGCCCTGCCCGGCGAAAAACTGACAACGCTTGACGAAAAGGAACATCATTTGACAGGCGGTGAGCTGCTGATCTGCGATCAGGAAGGGCCGACCGGTCTGGCCGGGATCATGGGAGGACTCGAAAGCGAGATCAAGGAAGGGACCAAGTCCCTGCTGTTTGAGTGCGCCGCCTTCGACCGCAGCAGCACCCGCGTCACGGCAAGGGGCCTGGGCATCCGCACGGAGGCCAGCGGCCGCTTTGAGCGCGGCGTCAACCCCCGTACCGTTATTCAGGCGCTGGACCGCGCCTGCCATCTGGTAGAGGAGCTGGACGCGGGCGAAGTGGCCGGAGGCCTGATCGACCTCTATCCCGGTCCGCTGAAGCCGGTCGTCGTCAAAGCCAGCGTCAAGGGCATCGCCGCGCGCTGCGGGGTGGATATCAGCGCCGATGAAATGGTCACCATTCTTCGCCGCCTGCACTTTTCAGTAGCAGCGGCGGGCGACACCCTCACCGTCACAGCGCCCGACTTCCGCCAGGATATCGAGCAGGAAGCCGATATCTGCGAGGAAGTGCTGCGCATGGCCGGCTATGACCGCATCCCCTCCACCCTGATGAAGGGGGAAGCAATGCAAGGGTTTGACAGCCAGAACCGCCTGCGTCAGAAGGCGCTGACCTCCTTGCTGAACGGCCGGGGCTATGACGAGATCTACAACTACTCCTTCTTTGGAGCCAAGCAGCTGGACAGTCTGCATCTATCCCCGGATGATGAGCGGCTGAACCCGCTGCGCATCCGTAACCCCTTGGGCGAGGATACCGCCCTGATGCGTACCAGCCTGGTGCCCGATATGCTCAAGACCCTGGCGCTCAACATGGCGCGCGGCAACGAGCAGGCAATGCTTTACGAATTCGGCACGGTGTTTTCATCCAGGCAGAGGACGGATATCCCCTATGACGAGCAGCCCTGGCTGTGCCTGGGTCTGTATGATGAGGGCAGTGATTTCTACACCCTACGGGATACCGTATTGCTGCTGCTGGACCGCCAGAGCATCAAGCATGCCATTACTGCCGGGTCTCAGCCCTATCTGCATCCCGGCCGCAGCGCTGTGATCACGGCAAACGGCGCGCTGATCGCCAGGCTGGGCGAGGTTCACCCCGCCGTATGCGAGGAATACGGCATGGACGGCAGGGCGTACCTGGCGGAGATCGACCTCACGGCCTTTTGGGCCGCTGCCACCCCCATGCCCGCGATCAAAGAACTGCCGCGCATGCCCGCCGTCAGCCGCGATATCGCGCTGGTGCTTGATATCAAGCAGGAACTGCTGCCGGTGATGGAAGCCATCCGCCGCGCGGGCGGCGCCTTGATGGAGGACGCGCGCTTGTTTGACGTATACCGGGGAAGCCAGCTGCCCGAAGGCAAAAAGTCATGCGCATTCTCCCTCAGCTTCCGCGCGCCCGACCGCAGCCTGGAAGAAAAAGAGATCACGGCGCTGATGGACAAGGTGCAGCGCTCTGTGAAGGCGCAGTTCGGCGCTGACGTCAGAAGCTGACAGATCATCTCTCTTCAAAGCAAAACCCGCTCAATCGAGCGGGTTTTGCTTTGAATCCAGTTATAGTTTAAATCTGTTCCGATGCTTCCTCGGACAGGTGATTGATGACGCTGTCAAGCAACCGGCGGAAATCATCCCGCACCTTGAGTCCCATGGCCAGCACTTCCTCATGGTTGATGGGGGTATCCATCACGCCGGCCGCCATGTTGGTGATGGCGCTGATGCCCAGCACCCGCATGCCGCAGTGGCGGGCCACGATGGTCTCAGGGACGGTGGACATGCCGACGGCATCCCCGCCCAGCATGCGCACCATCCGGATCTCCGCCGGGGTCTCGTAGCTGGGGCCGTTCCACCAGGTATACACGCCCTGGTTAAGGGTAATGCCGTGCTCCTGCGCGCGGTTCAGCGCCACTTCCCGAAGCTCCGGGTCAAAGGCCTTGCTCATATCCGGAAAGCGGGGGCCGAACGTGTCAAGGTTGGCCCCGCGCAGGGGGTTTTTGCCTGACAGGTTGATAAAATCGGTGATCAGCATCAGTTCGCCGGGGTGGAAGGATGTATTCACCCCGCCCGCCGCGTTGGTCAGGATCAAGGTACGCACGCCAAGCAAAGCCATCACCCGGATGGGCATCGTCACCTTATCCAGCGAGTGGCCCTCATAGTGATGGAAGCGGCCCGACATGATCAGCACCCTTTTATCGCGGATGGTGCCCACAACAAACTTGCCGGCATGGCCGGATACGGTTGATTTGGGAAAGCCGGGGATATCATCAAAGGCGATCTCGCGCGGATCAAGCAGCACGTCCTCATAGCCGCCCAGACCGCTGCCCAGTACCACGCCCACATCGGCATGCCCGCACACCCGCCGCACGGCATCCGCTGCGGCGTGCAACTTTTTCATCGTAATGCTCACGTACGTTCTTCCTCCTTGTCCTTGAGGAAGGATGCAGCGCCAAAGCGCTCTTCATGCCCAAAGAACTCACTGATTGTCGCGGCCACATCGCTGAAGCTCTCTCGAACCCCCAGCGGATACAGCCCTCGCATGCCCTTTTGCCATGCTACCAAGGGCACATACTCACGCGTATGATCCGTTCCATGGAAGGTGGGGTCACAGCCATGATCTGCCGTGATGATTAGCAAATCCTCATGCCCCATCAGCGCCGTCAGCTCTGGTATACGCCGGTCAATATACTCAAGTGCATCACGATAGCCCTCCACATCGCGCCTGTGGCCATAAATCATATCTGTATCCACCAGGTTAACAAAGCAAAGGCCTTCAAAATCCCGCTTCATATACTCTATGGTGGCATCAATGCAGGCCGGGTTGCCGGAGGCATGATTGGAATCCGTCATGCCCCTGTGATTAAAGATGTCCTCAATTTTACCAACACCAAAGACATCACGACCTTCCCGCTTCAGCAAATCGAGAATGGTTTCGCTCTGTGGTTCCAATGAAAAATCTTTCCTTGCCTTGGAACGCGTAAAAGCGCCTACCTTTTCGCCAAAGAAGGGGCGCGCAATGACTCGTCCAACCGCATAAGGCCCGGCCAAAAGTCTGCGGGCAGTCTCACACATTTCATAGAGCCGTTCCAGCGGGATGATATCCTCATGGGCTGCAATCTGGAACACACTGTCGGCAGAGGTATACACGATGGGATAGCCCGTGCGCATATGCTCCTCTCCCAGCTGATCCAATATTACTGTACCGCTGGAGGCATAGTTGCCAATGGTCTTGGTGCCGATGGCCTCTTCAAATGCAGAAATCAACTCACCCGGAAATCCATCCGGAAAGGTTGGAAAGGCCTGCTCCAGTTGAATGCCCGCTATTTCCCAGTGCCCCGTGGTGGTATCCTTCCCGGGACTCACCTCTGCCATTTTCCCAAAGGCACCAGCCGCCTGTTCGTCCGGCTCCAAGTTGATGCCGGGGATGTGAGAAAGGCCCATCGCGTTCATATTGGGCAGGCGCAGCGGCACAGCCTTGGCAATGTTGCCCAGTGTGTTGGCCCCCTCATCGTTATACAAATGCGCGTCCGGCAGGGCGCCCGCCCCCACGCTGTCTAAAATAACCAGCAATACTCTTTTCATGCTTCGATCCTCCTGTAGGGTAAGTATACCCGAAGGGAAGGGGGTCAGCAACAGCATGGACCCTGAGGCGGTAGATTTGAAAAAAACCACAAATGGACACAAATGAACACCAATACGCTTACGTCCTTGGCTTCGAATGCATCCGCTCTGCTTTTATTGATTTTCCAATGCCATCAAACGGACGGCATTATCTAGCTCGGCAATCAGCTGCTCCCGCGGCAAAGCGCCGTCCAAATACTGTATCATCAGCCGGTCCGCCTGCTGCGCAAAGCCCGCCGCTTCATAGACCGACGAGCCGCAGATATACAGCCAGGGCGCTATTCGAGCGTTATACAGCGTCAATTGCTCCGGGCCGATCTCGTATTTCGCGTTTCTCAGGTATTGCGCATACACGTTCAGATTAAACTGCGCGTCCTTCAGGTCCCGTTCCTCCTGCCCGCTCAGCCGTTCCTTATCCTTCAGCCTGTCTATCACCGCGTTCGCCTGCTGGAGCATCCGCGTATAGTTCGCCTGATTCTCTTCAAAATCAGGCTTTTCCAATGGGCTTCTGTCAGCGCCAATGATCCTGGCCGTCTGTGGCTGCGGATATTTGGCAAAAAACGACAGCAGCTCCGCGGCCTCCTCCCGCGCCTTCCCAAAGGGATTCAGGTGCGCCATGGTCAGCATCAGCGGCTGAACGCTGGGGCTTTGCGCGTCCAAAGGCAAGGGGGCCAGCATCTTCATATTTGGGTTACTAAAAGGAGACGAGCCCCATGAGACATAAAACAGGCACTCGCCCCACTGCGGTATATCTGACATATGGTCGTCCGCCTGCTCATACACCCTCTGCGTGAAGGGGTCGATGGCGTCCAGCAGCTGATTGAACAAAGCGGTATCGTAGCGCACGCTGTCCTCGCTCCTGATACTTGAGTACAGATAGGCCTTCATCATCAGCGCCGCGGCGAAGTTTCTCTCCTCCACATCCGGATCCCCGACAAAGCAGTACAAGCCTTTGTATTCGGGAAAATCCTTGCCGTAGGTCTCGGGCCAATCGGCGGCAAACTGCAGCAGGTCGATCAGCGTCCTGGGTATCTCGCTGTCATCCATGCCGATCTTTTCCATGATCTCGGGGTTCGCCTGATACAGGTAGGGGAAATAGGTTCTGACCGGCACCATGGCGACCTCGCCGTCACGCGTGATATACTCGGCGATCTGCGGATAGACCGCCCCCGCCAGATCGTCAAAGCGCTCTCCCTCCAAGGGAACGTAGTATCCCTTTTTCATCATCGACAGCAGGCTGTAATCCTCCGCCCTGGTTTGATAGATATCAGGCGTTTCCATCCTGTTTGTCAGCTGGTTTTGAAGATAGCTCAGTTGCTCTATGCCCGGCCATTCCGCCTCGGTCACCTTGCTGTTGGGATGCGTTTCTTTGTATGCTTTATACGCAAGCATGTCCTGATAGTTGATGCCAAAGGGTTGAGAGCTGATTCCAGGAGCGGCTTTCGCCTCTTCTGGCAGCATGAAAAAAAGCGCCATCACAGCAATAATAGCATAAACGAAAACTCCGCTCAATCGATTACTTTTCATTGTTTCTCCCCTTACCGGGCAGCGAGTGACCGCTGCCCGGAGGTCATTCTTATTGTATGGTAAAGTTGCCAGATACTTTGTAGTCGAGATAATCAGATTTACTAAAGCGCACGCAGTTCTTGTATCCCGATTTAGCACCGATGATAAGTGTAGGCGATGACGCTGTTCCTGACACGCCAACACTACCGCTCCCTGCGCTAGCCCAACTTCCTCCGGAGGTGTAATAATAAGAGTTCACTTTCAGCGTAGCAGATTTTGAAATCTCCATCTTTACATTTGACATTCCAACCGTCAAAGAACTGCCTCCTGGATAAAAGCAATAAGCAGTAAAAACACTCTGCTTTATATTAAAACTCCCAGAATAAGGAAGAGTAGTCACTGAAGTGGGATCAGTGTATGCAAGCGCTCCTGAGACCATCAGGGTACATAGAACAAGCAACAAAACAGCAGCTAAACGTTTCATGATCAAAACCCCTTTCTCTTGCCCGTTAACAGGCGTGCTATTTTTCTTGTAACAAACTTGACACCACAGCATTTTGCGTTACACTATCCGTGACCTCGCTCAACCAGGATCGCCTCGGCGATCACACTTCCACGTGTCGTTTTGCGGGGTCGCTTTTTATACGTAACGTATAGAACTCAGCACAATGGACTCACCTCCGCTCTTTTTCTTGTGGTAGATTAGCGTCTATCACGTTCGAGTCAGCCAAGTAAGCGTCTATATTCAATCGCCAGCCGCACATAGGCATACACGAATATGTATTACTTTGTGCACTCAGTTCAATAGGTCTTGATTGGGCTATATGCAGTTTCTGTTTCAACAACATTACCGGATAAATCCTTGACTGTAACCGAGACCTTCACCCGATAGGTATTATTCTGGATTATCGTTGCCGATCCACCGGCAGCGACATGAATTGATCCGCTTTTACTCCATGAGTCAACATAAGTCCAACTACTCCCATTTTTCTTCTGAAGAGTAGTGGTTACATCCGCTTTATATGAAGTGCTGTTCAATGTCACTGTCCCCTCGCAACTTGCTTGTCCAGATTTGATAATAAGTGTCGCTCTGATATCTCCAATACCGATATACATCGGGGATATCATTTCTGCGGATGATACTGACGCAATCACACATAGCAGCAACAGCACTGCTGATACCTTAAAAACATTTTTCATTTGACCAGCCTCCTTCATTACTGTCTTTCACCTATATGACGATGGACACATCCAAAATGTTATACATGCAAGAAAAAATTTCTCATCTGACCAGCCTCAAACTTTCAGCTATCTCAATAGCCAACTTTTCATCTCCATCAATATTTAGTACAAAGTAACGCTCATCAGCAGACCACACAAGGATGACCCGTCCTTCCTTGACCGACATCAATCCTTTATAGCCCCTGATAAGCACATTGCTTACATCCGCGTCTTCCGTATCAATGCTGGTATATGTATCCGACGTGTTTTCTGAAAAGTGCATCAGATCACCATCATTATTCATAAAGGACACAAGAGAGCTTCCCTCTGCCGCACTAGTCACCTGTACCGTTTCATATCCCTTTGGCAGAAAAGAAGGAAAGTACCTTCCCAGCCATCCATCTGGAACTTCAAACGCTTTCTCCTCATGTTCAATAAACTGGATCTCTGTATGTGTCTTCCTTGGGATGAAAATCAGCTCAAACATCGCCTTGCGCAACTCGCCGCTGCCCGCAACCACTGTGCTGATCCCTATTGAAAGAACTATCGCCACCATTGCAACTGCCTTGCCAATGGGCAGCAAGACATTCTTAGCTGCCTCACCTATCTTTGAACGCCGAAGCGAAGAAAGTGCCGCTTTCAGCACACGTTCACGTCCGTCTCGGGCCTGCTCCGCCAGTTTGTCGCGCTCTTTAGCGGGCAAGGTTGTAAAAGCATGGATCATCTCCTCACTTTCCTTCATATCCGCGTCATAAAAGGCCAAGCGAAGCATGGCTTCCTCGCAGCGGGCTTCCAGTTCTGCTCGGGACGGTAGCAGATCAGGCTTTCTGCGTAGCTTATTCATTGCTATCTTCCTCATTCAATCCCCTCCCTTTCTTTAATCCTACGGCTTCCCTTGCCTTTTTCAAATAAACACGTACGCTGGAGGGAGCCAGGTTCAAATAAACCGCCAACTCCTTGTCGCTCCATCCGATCACATCATGCAGGTAAAGGATTATCCGATAGTTCCCCTTCAGGCGTAATATGGCTTCGGTCAGCCTTTCCAAATTCAGCCTGCTCATCACCTCATCTTCCACAGAAGGGTTTTTATCCCGTATAAAGGGAATGAGGCCTTCACCCACGTTTCGTTCAGGGTGACGCACCCTGAGCAGGTCCGTCGCTGCACTTCTCACTGTTTTGACGATGTAGCCCTCCAATTTGTTACCCTTCAGCTTGCGCAGTGTAGATATCACCCTGCTTAATCTAATAAAAGCGTCCTGTACAGCATCCTCCGAATCTTGTGTGTGTCTATATAGCAGTTTCAGAGCAACATCAAGCATTAATTCGCCGTATTTATCGTAAAGCTCCTCAATAAATGCACGATCATCGGAACCCATCGAAATATCCAAAAAAATAATCACTATATCCCTCCTAACCAGGCAATCTGAGGTTTCTGTTTGTATTATATCAAACACAGTCTATTGAAATAAGAAAATCCGACTTTTCATTTGTAAATTTTAAAGACGTCAATGATTTGTCATTATAATATCGTCATATTTGCAGTGTACTGATACTGAAATGTCACTTTAAATAATTAAATAATTCATCTATTATGTATATAGATTAGTTGAAGGTTTCCATACTAAGCCAAGTTTGAGAGTTCATTTATTAACTTGAAGGAGGGTCTCAGAATGTATGTGAACGTTGGAAATGGACAAAGTCTGAATGCCCGGGTAGGCGCTAGTACCTCTGATAACATCAAATACTACATTCCACACGGACAGGAGGTAACAGTATCAGGAACCTCCGGCTCTTGGAGCAAAGTTACTGTTGTCGGTTTCAGTGGAAAGGGTTCTGCTTGGGTACAATCTTCGTACCTGCAAAGTAATAATCCCAACCCTTTGCACAATACCAAAGCCTATGCTCTGGGGGATAAGAACTTAACCACGGGATCGTTTGGTAGATATGTACATAACCTTCAAATCGGGTTAGGCATCACCGCTGACGGAGACTTTGGCCCTAACACCAAGATGGCAGTTCAGAGCTTCCAGAGCAGCCATGGCCTTACAGCAGATGGTATAGCAGGACCGAATACCAAAACTGCGCTCTGGGGCAGCGCCAGTGCGACCATCATCGCCAATGGTATCTGATTTCTAAAAAAGGGGGGATGCCGGTAAATTACTGGCATCCCCCCTTTTTTATTGATCAATTACAAAAATCTACCGACATATTCAACCGTATTTTCCGTGCGCACTAAAGTGATGATATCGCCGTTTCTGATATCGGAGGTCAGGGCATATCCATCTATCACCTCTCCTGTCAGCGCATTGATGATCACATGATATCCCGCCTTGCTTTCACCTTCATGGCTGTGGTATGAGTCAAAGCTTATCTTCCAAAGCGGTGTATCAATGTCCGTTATATCATAGTACAGGCCGACCTCACAGCGCAGGTCGATCATGTCGGCGGAAACGCCATCCAAATCACTGTTAAGATAAGCTGCTCTCGCGGCATCGTAGGCTTGTTCCTGTGTCACGGTATGCCCAGAAGGAAGGCCGTACTCATGCCTTGTCAAGATATATGTGGTATCCAGCCATAGCTCCTGGTCAAACCGCTTCTCAAACTCGGGGTGCTCTGCCAGCCAGGCATCTACAACCGGCTTCCACCTTTGGCTGAATCCGGCCTTTTCCTCCACCGTTGCTCGGAAAAATGCCTTGTAGCTGTTTCCCGTCTCATCTATGCCCGGATAGGCGCTGCGTGGGATCAGTTGATCGAACTCGTACTCTTCGACGCTGTTATAGCCAAGTAACCTGCCCGTAGATGTATACCATACACTCTGTTCATATGCTTTTGTTTCAGCATCGTATTGGGCTGTTTCGCGCAGATATTCTATCGCTTGAGGCCGCACATACTCCTCGCTGATGGTATAGCTTGCCTTCCATAAGCGGTGTTCCGGCAGATATTCAGCGTTGATGACGCTGTGCTCACGCTCATTCCCGCTGAATGACAAAACATCGGACAAATAGGATATGAAAATCTCCTTGATCTCCGCTTCGCTTACTTCTGCTTCATCCTCCGGCTCTTCCCAAGTAATCGGCTGATAAACCTTCTCTTCATTGACCCACAAATCAAAAGCAGTTCCTATTTCATCTTCTGTCGCGTCCGGGGTTTCCCTCCGCCACAGGTCTGAGAAAATCACATAGAGATCCGGCGCATAGACTCTCTGCTCATCATATTCTTCAGGCTGGTCAATATAATCAGGCAAAGCCATCTGTTCGCCATATGCTGCGTCTATCAGCTGATTGGCAATCATGTCTCGTTCTTCTCTGCTTGCTCCCTCGGCGTTCAACTCTTCAAGTAAACGGACATCCATTTCAATTTCAAACTTTTCCATCAGGCGGATAAATTTTTCTTTGTCCTCCAATGCCCATCGATCCAATAAACCCTGCTTTTCCATATCCACGACCTGTGCCATATTCGAACGGACGATGGCCGAGACCGTCAGCGCCAGAGATGTCGCTATGGTAAATACCATAAGCATCGAGAGCACAAAGCCGACCGTTGTTTTCTTTTTCATTTTCTTCCCTCCTCTGATATCATCCATGATGCAGCCATGCTGACGCGCTGATACGACAATATCGCAGAGCGCTTCATCCAGGCCCTCTTTGATTCTTTTATCCTTCATCATACGAAGCCTCCTCCAGTGAATCGCGCAGTATGGCGTATGCCGTTTTGAGCCTTTTGCTTAATGTAGGGCGGCTGATCCGCAAGGCAAAGGCCGTTTCCTCCATCGTCATATCCTGATAGTAGTAGAGCAGCACAGCCTGCTTCAGCTTGTCCGGCAAGCTTATCACAGCCTGCATCAACTCCTGGTTTTCCTGCTCGTGATCCGGTGCATGAAAGGGAGCCGCGTCCGGTTCCTTTCTTCTGTCGATATGACGGAACCATCCCGTCCTTCTATAATCCTTGCATGTATTGATGGCGATCCGCATGATCCATGTTTTGGCTGAGCAATTGTTGCGCCGCTCATAGCTCTCCATGAACCGCCATGCCTTCAGGAAGGTGTCCTGCATAGCGTCCTCCGCTGAGGGGCGGTCAGCCAGATAGAGATAGCAGACGCGCAGCACATCGTTTTCATAATCGCGCATCCATTCCTCCAACCTTGCTTGACGAACCTCGCTTGGTACCGAAGCGGTGTTAATCACGGCCACCTCCTTTCACCCTATTAGACGAAGTAAAAAGTGAAAATGTAAAAAACATTACAAATTCTTTTTGTCTGTTTTATAATGATCTAAGCATTCATTTTGCTCACACACAAATGTATCACAGCACATAAATTGATGAATCTTCATCAAGGCATTTTTCTGATAACGCATTAAAGTGCGGCTTGTCTTGGAAAAATCTTTCCAGTGTTCAGCATATTCTGCTTCTATCCGTGACCAAGTAAAACCATCAAAAAAGCGCCTCCGTATCACATATGCTTCATCTTCGCTTAACAGCAATAGCCAACTTTCCACTTCATTTATCTTTTCTTTCATATCGGAAATACTTTGAGAGAAGTTGATAGATACAGCCAAACCATCTCTTCGAATCAAGGCTTCAATTCGAAAGATTTTAGCGCAATTCTGTTTATATTCAAAGAGTTTCTTTCGGATTTCTTCAACATCATATTCATCCATCAATACAGTCCTCAATAGTCTTTTATTGAAAAAATTACTAGCAATCGAAATATTAATTAATCGGTCTTAATCGTTTGTTGAATTCCTCCAATCCCCCTCCACTAACTTTGACGAATTACATATAAAAAAAGTTACATTATAAGCTATATATTTTTAACAGATATCAGAGGAATCAAGTTGCACTCGCGTTTCGAGCTTGCTGGACGCTGCCTCCCTGGCAAATCTGTAAGGAAAACCACTTCATTTGGCATGATATATATGAAGGGGAATCGCGATGAAACACAAATGGGTATTTGGACGTATCCAGCACACAATAGACACGGCTGAATTGAAAAATTTGAGCCGAAAGGAAAAACAGCAGATCATTAACAAGCAAATTGACTATCCCTAGCGGACGATCGGTTTTGATCAGCTGCGCAAATGTTATGAACTGCTGAACATACCAGAAAGCGCAAAGAGAGACCCGTAAAAAACAGAAACCTCCTTGCAGAGGTTACGCCGGTGCATTAAGGAAAAAGAAACTGTTAAGTGGTTTCTGTACTTTTATCCTCATTTGCCCGGCGTTTATGGCGGCGCGCTTGTGCTCCTTCCCTCTCACCCTATATAATGGCTGCATCGGAGGGTGAAGAAATGATGGAATGGATCGCCTCGGCAGCCTTTGGGCTGGAAGGATTGGTCAAGAGGGAACTGCAGGCACTGGGCCTTGAAACCACCATGGATCAGGGCGGGGTGCGCTTTAAGGGGGAGGCGGAGGCCGCCTTCCGCGCCAACCTGGAGCTGCGCACGGCGGACCGCGTGCAGCTGATCGTCGGCGAGGGCAAGGTGCGCAGCTTTGAGGAGCTGTTTCAGCTGATCGGCGCCATTCCCTGGGAGGATTATATCCCGGGGGGCGGGGCCTTTCCCGTGACGGGCCAGTGCGCGCGCAGCCGGCTGATGAGCGTGCGCGATGTGCAGGCCATCAGCAAAAAGGCGGTGGCCGAGCGGCTGAAGCAACGCTATCGGGTGAACTGGCTGGATGAAAGCAGGGAGAGCTACGACATCCACGTCGCCATCCACCGGGATACGGCGCGCGTGACGCTGGATGCCAGCGGCAACGCGCTGAACCGCCGCGGCTACCGCACATGGACCGGCGAAGCCCCCCTGCGGGAGACCCTGGCGGCGGCGCTGGTGGACCTCTCCCCCTGGCGGCCCGGGCGGCCCCTGCACGACCCCTGCTGCGGCACGGGCACCATTTTGGTGGAGGCCGCCTTCAGGATGGCAAACCGCGCGCCCAGCCTGGTGCGCCCCTTCTCGATGGAGCAGTGGCACTTTGTGGATAAAAAGCGCTGCGACGAGATCCGGCGGGAGGCGAAGTTCCGCTTTAACCCGGACCTGATCGAGGGCATCACGGGCAGCGATGTGGACCCGGAGGCCTTGGTGCTGTGCAAAAAGCACCTGGCGCAGGCAGGCCTGAAGGACCGTATCCCCGTTTTTGAAAAGGATTTGCGCGACCTGGAGCCTTTGAGCGAGAACACCTGCGTGATCACCAACCCGCCCTACGGCGAGCGGCTGGGAAGCAAGAAAGAGGCGGACACGCTCTACCGCCAGATGCGCAAGCTGGAAACCAAGGCCATGGCACGAAACGTCTGCATATTGACCTCAAGCCCCTCCTTTGAGCGCCTGTACGGCAAAAGGGCGCAAAGAAAACGCCGGCTGTATAACGGCCGGCTGGAGTGTGAGTATCTGATATTTTAGTAGATATTAATGAGACAGTCTTGATGGCATCAGCAAACGACTCATTTTCGCCTCAATCGATAATGTTTATATACCGTCAGGAAAAGTAGACCAACAACGGAATACGCGGAAAACGCGGAATATATTATCATTGACTTATTTAATTAAGTAGAGCCAGACATGTTTTAGCAATGCAGAAGTAAGATTGTGTTAATCAATCTCGTCTTCCGCGTTTTCTGCGTTTTCCGTTGTTCGTTTTCTCCCCGTTCTCCTCCTCGACATCTGATTGGTCATTCGAACGATTTGCACATGCGGATATGCACCGAAATTGACAAGAAAACCCAATTCCATCCCTGTTATCTTTAAATAATTTAGCAACTGTGCTTTATGTTCCGGATATATGTCCTTCATTGCTTTGATTTCTACAATGATTTTACCAAAGCATATCAAGTCAGGCACATATTTGAGTGACAGTTCATCACCCTTATATTGAATAGGCAAAGCCTTCTGCGCTTCAAAGGGAACACCTCTGAGGCGTAATTCTTTTTGAAGGCACTCCTGGTATACAGCCTCAAAAAAGCCACAGCCCATCTCCCAATACACTTCATATACCGCACCCCGGATTTGATAGCTTTCATCTTCATAAATAATGCCATCATAATCTTCATATCGTTCAGACACTGCACAATGCTCTCTTTCCTGTGATTCAAACCTATTCTTCTCTGGTCTCGTCTTCCTCAAAGTCAGGGTCAGCCACAGGCAGCTTGTCGCAGACCATCAGCCAGGCATCCTCGCCTGTATCCTCGTAGTAGCGTTTGCGTACATTGACCTTCACAAAGCCCAGGGATTTGTAGAGATTCTGCGCCGTGGCATTGCTCTGGCGGACTTCAAGGGTCAGGTACTCCGCGCCGAGGTTGGAAGCATACTGCATCAGCGCGCGGGTGATCATCCTGCCCAGCCCCCTGCCCCGGCAGTCCTGCCGGACGGCGATGTTGGTCACATGCGCCTGATCCAGGATGATGTGCGCGCCCGCGAAGGCAATGATTTCGCCCGCTTCCTCAATGACGAGGTAGCGGGCGACTTTGTTTTCCGTCATTTCATAGACGAAGTCCTTTTCACTCCAGGGCATGGAGAAGATGGCCTGCTCAAGCCTGTGGACAGCGGGCACGTCAATAAGCGTCATCCGGCGCAAAACTGGTTCAGCCATTGCGCGCCTCCCGCTCACGCTCCGCCTGCGGGCGGCGCAGGTAAAGGGGCAGCAGTTCCTGCGGCTGCACAGCCTGATCCCGCGTGTTCCAGGCGATCATGGCAGCCGCCCCTGCCTTTAGCAGGCTGAGGTGCGGCGGCGCGAAGACCGCTCTTTCCCCCAGCGCTTCCATGATCTTTTCGCGGCTGACGGGAACCCCGTCGCCAATGAACACAAAGCGCTCACCCATAGGCCTGATCTCTTCCAAATACTCGGGCAGCTTGAGCACCGCGTCTTCCATCAGCCGCTTCCCCACGCGGAACGCCGCGCCATAAACCTGCCCTGCCCGCGCGTCGCGGATGGGGCAGACAACAGGCTCATCGCAGAACAATCCAAAGGCCAGTGCTTCCAGCGCGTTGACAGGCAGGCAAAGCTTATTCAAGCCCTGCGCCATGCCCTGAACCGCCGCCACACCGATACGCACCCCCGTAAAGGAACCGGGGCCGGCGACCGCCGCGAACAAGCCGATATCCTTCATCTCAAGCCCGCTTGAGCGGAGCGCCTCTTCCGCCATGGGCATCAGGTTGACCGAGTGGGTGAGCGAATTGACCAGCGTGGCCTCATAGATCAGCTCCCCGTCGCGCACGAGGGCCAGCCCGGCGGAAGGTCCGGAGGTGTCCACACACATCAAAATCATTTCATTTCCTCTCCGGGGCGGATGATGTCCTCAAGGCCGGGCAGCGAAAACGCCCCGCGGGGCACAAAGCTGACGCTGCGGCCCTCTCCCTCGCTTGAGATCATGATTTCAAGGCAGTCCCGCGGCAAGAGCTCGGGCGCGCGTTCATGCCACTCGATGGCCGACACGGCTTCTCCGCCGATCTGCTCATCCAGTCCCGATTCGACCAGCTCATCCGCCCCGTTCACGCGGTACCAGTCGAAGTGATGAAAGGGCAGCCTGCCCTCCTCATAGACGTTAAGAATGGTGAAAGTGGGGCTGGTCACCGGACCCGTAATGCCGAGGCCTTGCGCCAGACCCCGGCAGAACTCGCTCTTTCCCTCGCCCATATCGCCTGTCAGCAGCAGCACATCGCCCGGACGCACCAACCCTGAAAGCGCCCCGCCAAGAGCGCGCATCGCGCCCGGCGTTTCAACGAAAACCTTCATCCTGTCCCCTTCTCACCGAGTATTTCTCCGGGCTCGCGCTCAGATCCGGCCCTTTTTAAGCAGCGGCGACAGGTAAGGATAGATCACATAGGTGAGTATGCTGATAACCAAGCCCTTCAGCAGATTAAAAGGACCCGTTACATACAAGATCATTTTGGGCACCGTATCAATGTTCAGGAAGGGCAGGGCATTGTTAAACATCCGGACGATACCCTGGATCGCCTCAGCAGAACCGCCGGTATACAGCGGGATCAACCAATAGTAGTTGAGAAGCATGCCCGCGGCGATCATCAGCAGGGCCCCGGCCAGCAAGCCAAACAGCACTGTGTTGCGGTTACGCTTCTTCCGGTAGGCGATAACTGGCGGAAGGATCAGGCAGGAAAGCATGGCAAAGTCGGCGATCTCGCCGATACCGCCGCTGGAGGAGCCGATCAGGCCCAGCAGATCCTTGACAAGCAGCGTGAGCATGCCTGCCAGAGGACCCATTGAAAATCCGGCCAATAGAACCGGAATGCCGCTCAGGTCCAGCTTGTAAAAACCTACGATCGGGATCTCAAAAAAGCGGAAGAGAACGAAAGCAACGGCGGAAA
>JAEWRJ010000072.1 GCA_023460055.1 Bacillota bacterium
TCAGATACATCGGCTCTGCATTCGGATAGTAGCCCGCGTGGCTGTTCTGGCGGATGATGATCCGGCGGTAATCGCGCCCCTCCTCTTGGCCGCGGCTGTTCAATGCCTTTTCATTGGCACCGGTCGCGGCGACCGTCATATCAAACAGCTTGACCACCGATGTGCCAAGAGAGCCCTTGTACTTTTCATGCCCGCCCAGGATGTTGGCGGCAACGATCCGGCCCTGCTTGTTGGCGGGACCGGCCAGGGGGATCATCGTCTGCTCGCCCGATACCAGATCACGCACTTCCACAGCGTCTCCCACGGCAAAAATATCGGGATCTTCCGTGCGCATTTCCTGATCCACCACGATGCCGCCGCGGCGGTTGACACTCAAGCCTGCATTGCGGGCAAGCTCGCCGTTGGGCCGCACGCCGATGGACAGGATAACCAGATCCGCCTGCACCTGTGCCCCGCTTCTGAGCTTGACGCTGATGTCATTTTCCCGGTCTTCAAAGCTGTCCACCGCATCGCCCAGATAGAGCCTGATACCCGCCTCGCGCAGCCTGGCGTGCACGGGCAGGGCCATCTCGTAATCCAGAGGAGCCATCACCTGGTTTTGCGCCTCAATGACGGAGACCTCAAGCCCCAGATGCCGCAGGTTCTCCGCCATCTCAAGCCCGATGAAGCCGCCGCCGATCACGGCGGCGCTCTTCACGCCCTCCTTCACAGCCGCCTTGATCCTGTCTGTATCGCCGACTGTCCACAGGCTCATGATCCGCTTGGAATCGATCCCGGGGATCGGCGGCCGCAGCGGCGAGGACCCTGTGGCGATCAGCAGCTTATCATAGCTTTCCCTATACAGTTTGCCGTCCGGCCCCTTGACCTCGACAAGCTTGCCCGCCCGGTCGATGGCCGTCACTTCGCTTCGCACGCGCACATCTATATTAAAGCGATCCTTCATCAGCTCGGGCGTCATCAGCAGCAGCTCGTCCCGCTCCTCGATCACGCCGCCCACATGATAGGGCAGACCGCAATTCGCGTAGGAAATATACTCCCCGCGCTCAAACACCATGATTTCGGCCTTCTCGTCAAGACGCCGCAGCCGGGCCGCGGCGCTGGCCCCGCCGGCCACTCCGCCGATGATCACTACCTTCATCTCTTCCATCCTCCTCAGATTCATCAGTGACAATTATACCCTCGCGGGGTATATGTAAACTTGCATGCGATATACACGCGCCGACGAAATTTGCTATAATGCGCCATGGATCATCAAAAGGAGCAGGCGATATGGCAGTGCAAGTCAAACCCGCGAAGCTGAGCGGACGGCAGACAGCGTGGCAGTTTATCAAGTTTACGCTTTTTTCCATATCAGCGGGGCTGATCCAGGCGGGCGCGTTCGCCCTGCTCAATGAGCTGACAGGCCTTCCCTACTGGCCCAGCTACCTGATCGCCCTGGTGCTCAGCGTGATATGGAACCTGACCTCCAACCGCCGCTTCACTTTCCGCTCACCCGTCAATATGTCCAAGGCCATGGCCCTTGTCCTCGCGTACTACGCGGTCTTTACCCCGCTGAGCACCTGGTGGGGGGACGCGCTGACAGGCATAGGCTGGAATGAGTACCTGGTGCTGGGCAGCACGATGGTGATCAACTTCGTGACGGAGTATCTCTTCCAAAGCCTGGTCGTTTTTCGCGGAACCATGGATACCAATTGCGCGGCTCGCCATGGGCAGCGCTGATATATACAGAAGACTGCCCAAGCAGGCGTTCAAAATAATAATTAACCGGGAGGACCTTATGATCACATCCAGCTTTGACCCGAGCACCGCCCCCATCTTCGGCCCGCAGGACCTCTATACGCCGGGCGAAAAGATCGCCGATGTCTGCGTCATCACCTTCTCAAAAACGGTGATCGACCATGCTTTGGAACGCTTTGACTGCCGGGAGGCCGCCACCATCATGGCCCTCAACGGTGATAAGCACATCTATACGACGGTATACAAAGGCCGGACCATTGCCTTCTATTTAAGCCCCATCACCTCGGCAGGCTGCGGCACCAATCTGGAGGAAGTCATCCTGCTGACCGGCGCCAGGCATTATGTGCTGTTTGGCAGCTGCGGCGCGCTGTCAAGCGAGCTCACCGAAGGCCGGCTGATCGTGCCCACCGAGGCTTACCGGGATGAGGGGTTCAGCTATCACTACGCGCCGGCTGATGACTATATCACCGTCAAAAACGCGGCCAGGGTGGCAGACATCCTTGAAGAGCTTGGCCTGCCCCATGTATCCGGCCGCTGCTGGACGACCGACGCGCTGTTCCGCGAGACGCGCGGCAACGCGGGGAGACGCCGCGATGAGGGCTGCATCGCCGTTGATATGGAGTGCAGCGGCATCCAGGCCCTTTGCGATTTCAAAGGGCTGGAATATTATACCTTCTTCTACACCGGAGACCTGCTGGACGCCCCGAAGTGGGAGCAGCGCATCCTCAGCAACGATCTGGAAAAAGACCACCAGCTGACCAATTTCCTGGTCGCGCTGGAGATCGCGGTCAGGGTCAGCAAGGAGTAATAGAAGGCGCGGAAGAGACCCGCGTCCTTACTCCTTCAGCTTCAGGCCTTCCTGCGCCAGGCATTCGCGCACGATCGGCAGCGTCTTGGGGCCGATGCCGTGGAATGAGAGCAGCTCTTTTTCCGTCAGCGCGGACAGCTTATCAAAATCATCGATACCTTCATTCAAAAGGCCGTTTTTCGCCGGGTTTGACAGTCTTTCCAAAAATTCCTGATAGGTCATGGGCTTGCCCCCTTTACAGATTTTACGCTGCCCCGCTCGCTTAAAAATGTGAACAGCAGGATCATCGCCCCGCCCAGTATTTGCACCGCAGTCAGCGGCTCACGCAGCAGCAGGGCGGATAGCAAAACGGCCAGCACGGGGTCAATATAGCTGAGGATGGCGATCTCACGGCCCTTCAGTGTCCGGATCGCCTCGAAATACAGGCAGTAGGCCAGGCCGGTATGGATGGCGCCGATGGCAAGCAGGGAAAGCATCCCCTTGATATCGATGCTGCCGATGCGCATGCCGCCTGTCAGCAGCACATAAGGGAGAAGCACCATCACGGCGGCCCCAAACTGAAGCAGCGTGCGCTGCACGCCGGGCATATCCCTGATAAAGCGGTTGATCATGATCACGGTGGCATACAGTATCGCGGAAATCAAGGCCAGCAGTATGCCCAGCCAAACAGACCCGCCCCCGCCGCCCGCGGGGTTGACGATCAGCGCCAGCCCCAGCATGGTCATGCCCATGCACAGCACCTGGAAGCGGCTGACCTCTTCCCGTAAAAAAACCGCGCTGGCTACGGTGACCAGAATAGGGGCGGTATAGTAGATCAGCGTCGCCACCGAGACGGAGGTGTGGCGGTAGCTTTCAAACAGCGTGACCCAGTTGATGCCCATGACTGCGCCTGATAAGAGCAGCAGGCCCATCTTTCCCCTGTACTGGGAAAACTTCAGCTTTTTGCCGCGCAGCGCGAAATAGGCAATTATGCAAAAGGATGCCAGCGCTGCCCGCCACAGGGCGATCTCGGCGCTCCCCAAAGGGATAAGCCGTACAAACAAGGGGATGGTGCCGAAGATGCCCATGCACAGGGCGAAGGTGAGTTTTGCCGGCATAACTTATCTCATTTTCTTTAAAGATTGAATACAAAAGCAGTTCTCACCGCTCTGATACCTTCATGTATTCTTCCTTGATGAGCGCGTAGTTCGCCATATCGGCCAGCCTGCCCTTGAGCATCAGGCTTTCCCGCGATATACCTTCCAGCTTGAAACCCGCGCGCTCCATCACGCGGCCGGAGGCGGGGTTTCGCACATCGTGCCTGGCCTCCACGCGGTTGAGGCCGAGGGTATCAAACGCGAACGGCAGTATAGCCCTCAGCGCGTCCGTCGCCAGGCCGCGGTTCCACAGCCTGCGGGCAATGGAATAGCCTATCTCACAGCTACGGCTCTCCACATTGATCCACTGAAAACCAATCGTGCCGATCATCCGGTCATCTTGCTTGAGGCTGATAGCGAGCGTCGCGGGCAGCCCCCGGCGGTTGCGGCGGATGATGCCGCGCAGCACCTCCCGGCTGTCGGCTACGCTCTGATGAGGTTCCCACAGCACGTAGCGGCTGTTCTCCTCATCACGGGCATAAGTGAACAGATCGCCCGCGTCAGACATCCTGGGCGGCCGCAGGCGCACCAGATCTCCCTCCAGCGCGCTGATATGCCGAAATGCCCTGCGCATATCCTCCGCGCTCAGGGCCGGCGGATGATCTCTATCCTTTTCTCCCGTCAAATCGGCCAGCAGGTCCTGCAAAAATCGCATGATCCTGCCGCCTCAGCCCTGCGCCACCGGGAAGCCCGCCATACGCCTGTTGGGCGGCAGGCCGTCGCCCCAGCGGGGCAGCCTGGGCTGATCGGCCAGCACGCGCGCGGCCATCAGCAGCCCCAGGCAGGTTTTGGCGTCACGGAACTCGCCCGCCATCACGCGGTTCACCGCCTCATCCAGCGGCATCTTTTGCAGCCGCAGGAACTCATCCTGGTCGGCATGCGCCTCATGCTGGCTCAGCTCCGTCGCCAGGTAGATGCTGATCTGCTCGGTGCAAAAGCCCGGCGTGGTGATCACATGGCTGAGCCTGCGCCAATTGGCGGCGCGCAGGCCCGTCTCCTCCTCCAGTTCGCGCTTGGCGCAGTCCAGCGGATCCTCCGAAACGCTGTCCAGCTTTCCGGCCGGTATCTCCCAGGTGAAGGTATCCAAGGCCACGCGGTGCTGGCGCACCAATGTCACCATGCCCTGCGAGTCCACGGGCACAATGGCGGCGGCCCCCTTATGGATCACCACCTCTCGCGCGGCCTCCCGGCCGTCGGGCAGGCTGACCCGCCACTTTTCCACCCGGATGATCTTGCCGTCATATATCGTTTCGCCGTCCTGGTAAATCTCTCTGAGGCTGTCATCGCCGATCACAGCATGTCCTCCTTTGCTTGATGCCTATGTATTCGCCATAGCCCGGTTTTGTCCTGCCAATTTTACGGCCCGTATTGACTTATACGGCCCGATTGCATACATTCTATATATTACCATTCGGAGGGCAGTATGCAAGCAGGCAAGGACGGAAACCTGATCAACCGCGTCATCGGGGAACTGGGCGAGCTGGATAGGGGCTGCGCCCGCTTCAATACGGAGCTGCTGCCCATCAGGCAGGAGGTCACCCGCCTGATCCGTGACCTGCAGACCATCCTGTTTCCGCGTTTCTTCCCCAACCCGCGCGCGGACAGCACGCGGGAGGTGCTGGGCCGCGTCCACCGCCGGCTGATGGAGCAGGCCGCCCTGGCCCTGCCCTTCGGCGCTGATCTGGGCTGCGACGCGGACTGCGTCGGCGAGCGGTTCATCCAGAAGCTGCCCGAGATCAAGCGCGTGCTGCTCACGGACATCGAAGCCATCTATAACGGCGACCCGGCCGCCTCCTCATTTGAAGAGATCATCCTGTGCTATCCGGGCTTTTACGCCGCCATGATCTACCGCCTGGCGCACGAGCTCTACCTGCTGAAGCTGCCGCTGCTGCCCCGCATCATGACCGAGTACGCCCATCAGAAGACCGGCATCGATATACACGCCGGGGCCTCCATCGGCGAATACTTCTGCGTCGACCACGGCACGGGCGTCGTCATCGGCGAGACCGCGCGCCTGGGCCGCCATGTCAAGCTCTACCAGGGCGTGACCATCGGCGCCAAATCCTTCGAACTGGACGAGCAGGGCAACCCCGTCAAAGGCGTCAAGCGCCACCCCGACATCGGCGATCATGTGATCATCTACGCCAACGCCACTATCCTGGGCGGCGACACCAGGATAGGCGAGGGCAGCGTGATCGGCGGTAACGCCTGGATCACATCCAGCGTAGCGCCCGGAAGCACGGTGTACTATACCGCCAGCGGCACGCAGGGGGAGAAAAAATAGGCCGGACTCACTCATTTTTTCAGGCAACTCCTTGCATATGCCAAAAGGAATCTGTATAATACTATTTCGGCACATCCTTGCGCCATGCAAGACATGGCGCCATACGTCCATGAGGAGGTGAAAGGCATGAATTATGAACTGGTTTACATCATCAACCCCACCGTCGAAGAGGAAGCCCGCAAGGAACTGATCGCGCGCTTCAACGGCATGATCGAGACAAACGGCGGCACGGTTGACAAGGTTGACGAGTGGGGCAAGCGCCGCTTGGCCTATCCCATCAACGATCTGCCCGAAGGGTACTATGTGCTGGTACACTACACGGCAGAGACTTCTGTTCCCAAAGAGATCGAGCGTAACATGGGCATCACGGATAATATCCTCCGCTACCTGACCACGCGCATCGAACACAAGACCACCGGCGTGAAACCGCGCACCGCGCGCATCGCGCCCTCGGCGCCCGAGGCTTCTGCCCCCGAAGCTGCTGCGGAAGTATCCGAGCAGGCAGAAGAAAGCGCCCCCGAGGCAGAATAAGGAGGCAGGAAATGAACAAGCTGTTTATTGTCGGCAATCTGACCCGTGACCCTGAGCTGCGCAGCACGCCCAACGGCATCCCTGTTTGCACCTTCACGGTCGCTGTCAACCGCCGCCGCGCGGCAGGCGCCGAAGCGGCCCAGCAGCCGGAGGCGGATTTCTTCCGCGTGACGGCCTGGAGGCAGCTTGGCGAAAACTGCAACCGCTATCTGGCCAAGGGCCGCAAGGTCGCCGTCGTAGGCGCCGTGCAGGTAAGCACCTACACCGCGCAGGACGGCGCCACCCGCGCCAGCCTGGAAGTCACGGCGGATGATGTTGAGTTCCTCTCTCCCCGCGGGGAGGGCGAGGGCGGCGCAGGCCGTCCCGCGGAACAAAGCATGTCCCCCTCGGCCGGCGGCATGAGCGGCGGATTTGTCAAGGTAGACGACGAAGAGCTGCCCTTCTGAGAAAGCGCAGCGCCAATGAAGGAGGAAGACCATGTCGGAAGATAGAGGCGATAGAAAAATGCGCCCGCGCGGCGGCCGCAGGCCCCGGCGCAAGGTATGCGATTTCTGTTCGAACAAGGTCGAGTTCATCGACTATAAGGATGTTAACCGTCTGCGCCGCTACATCAGCGAGCGCGGCAAGATTTCCCCCCGCCGCATGCTGGGCACCTGTGCCAAGCACCAGCGTCAGCTGGCGGAGGCCATCAAGCGCGCCCGCGCCATCGCTCTGCTGCCCTATACGGTAGACTGAGTACAGCGCGTCAAAAGAGGCTGTCAGGGCATAAGCCCCGGCAGCCTCTTTTTTGATGCTGATACTACTTTCAAACACTATCTCGTTAATGGATAAAGGACGGGGATACGGCTCGCACAGAGCACACGGAGGCACAGAGGCGCTTCACTTTTCACAGAGGATCATCTATAGAAATTTCAGGTTTCTTCCCGCTTTCCCGTACTGTTCCCGGCAACCGCACCTGCGGCGCGCACTTAGGGGATGGAGAGACTTTCAGGAAAACGTCAAAAGAGAAAGGGTGCCAGAATAAGGCCTCTGTTACTTCCGCGCCGCATAGTATTTTGAAATGGTATAATCCTGCCCCTTCACCACCCAGTGCCCGCCTTTGGCCGGGCCTATCCTCTCCACCAGCCCGCGCTTTTTCAGCGTTTCAATATTCTTTTGGATGCCCCGGGGCGTCATGTTCAAGTCCTGCGCGATGCTCTTCGCGCTGATGGCCGGCTGCCTGGCCATCAGCACCATGATCATGCCCTGCGTGGAATTTACTGCGAACTTTTCTACGAACTTTTCTGCGAACTCATCGTCTCTTTCTGCGAACTGATGCTCACCTGTCTTTGCCATCCCGGTCTGCGACATGATCATGCTGTACAGAGCTGACAGCGTAAATTCAATAAAGGCACCGGAGTCATTAGCCTGCCTCGACGCTGCAATCGCGTCATAATATTCCCGGCGTTTTTCATACAGCACAGTTTCCATCGGAATCCAGCCGAAAACGGCCTTCCACCCGGCAAGCACCAGCGTCTGCCATAAGCGCCCCATACGCCCGTTTCCGTCGGCGAACGGGTGGATCGTTTCGATCTCATAATGTATGATCGCGCTTTTCAGTACAGGGTGCAGGCCCGAACTCCTCGCCCAATCAAACAGGTCCTTGATCAGAGCGTGCACAAACTGCGGACGCGCACCAACATGGATGGCTGTATGCCCATCAAACACTCCGACATCCCCCTGCCGAAAAACGCCTGCTTCGGCAATAAGCCCTGCGGTCATCAGTTGATGCGCGCGCAAAAAATCGCTGACCTTATAGGGATCAAAGCGCATGATCTGATCGTAGGCCGCGTACGCGTTCTTCACTTCCCTGATGTCTTCCTGGCTCCCCGCGACCATCCGCCCTTCCATTACCGCCTTCACGTCATGCAGTGACAGAGAGTTGCCTTCAATGGCCAGGGAGGAATGGATCGTGCGCAGGCGGTTTTCTCTTTGCAGCTTCAAATCCCTCGAAAAGTTGGTAGCCAGCTCAAGCCGCGTCGCGGCCTCAGCGATTTTCGCCAGATAATCAGCTGCCTTTTCTGTTATGGTATACGGTGGTTTTCCGCTCATCGGGCTGACCTCTCTTTGCCTTCCAACATGTCTGTATGGACACGAATAATACATAGGCAAATCTTACCCTGCGCGGCCGGGGGTGTCAATTGCATTCTCAGCGTCCAAGCAGCCGCTAAGATCATCTCCCCCGTTCTGCCAGCACCAGGCGGATGTAGCCGTCCACCTCCTTGATAAACTGCTCGAGATCGATGCCTCCCTGCACCATCCGCCGGATCAGCTCGCCGAACTTGTCGTTGTATCTGATCAAGGAATCTTCCAGAACCACAAATTGCTGCGCAAACTGTTGATAATTCAAAATCCCCTCCCGAGAAACCTTGTATCTGAACTCATACAGATGGCCGACCCGCGCCTCCAGCTCCCGCAGATAGTTTTCATGCGCCAGCCGCTCATCTTCGCCCGCCTCCATGGCCCTCGCGCGTTCCAGCTCTGCCTCTGCCGCCTCCCACTCCTGATAATAATACTCGTCCTTCACAGGATCGGTCAGGTTTTGAAACAGGGCATAGTCCGTCTCGGCGCTTTCCCGCGCCAGAAACTCTAAAAAGCGTATGGCCTCATCCCGGTTTTTAGAATAAGGGTTCAGCACAAACACCCTGAACTCCGCGCCGATTTTAGCGGGCGCTTCGGGGTCCACCTTCAGCGGGGCGTACAGACGGGAGGACAGATTGGCCCCACCGCCGACGCCGCTTGCCTGGAACAGCACCGATGTCACATCCTCCCGGGGATAGGGGTTATCCATCGGCACTTCATTCATGACGCGCTGGGCCAGGTGACGGAACACAGGCGAATCAAAACTCATTGTACCGCCCGCCGTGTAGAGGCCCAGCAGGTACTCCTGCACCAGATAGGCCAGCACATCCGCGCGCGTATAGTTCCACAGGGCAAAGGGCACGTAGTCGTTTTCAATAAAGAAATCCTGTTCTTCCAGCAAGGATGCTCAATGGGCTTTTGTGATTCTAAATGCAGGCAAACCAAACAGTATTTAAAGGTTTCATCTATCACATTTCTTATTTTAACAAAACCAGCCCTAAAATCATCTGCAAACTTACCCTTCTTCAATCTTGCTTGTTGCTTTTCAATAAAGACTACTACTGTCAGAATAAAAACCAAGGCTGCCATTAACGACAGAACGAAACTGATCCTGATTCCAATATCAGCAACAGCACCTCCGATTATTCCACCAACTAAGGTAACCGCACTTTGTACTCTGTTTTTATCAACACACACTCGATCGATCTTCTCTTTTGGAAAATCCTCATGATCAAAAATCCATGCTTCTAATGCGCCAGACAGCATAGCCGACGATACTCCAGATAAAACTTGCCCAATGATCAGAAAATAATAACTTCTCGCTATGATGAATATTATATTCGCTGCCGCAAGACATGTCCCGCTTATTACTAAAACTATTTTATTACCCCATATATCAGCAACCGCCCCTGATGGAATCTCAGAGACAAAAACAGCAATGACCGCAACGGCAATTATGAAATTGACTTGAAAGGGATTATATCCAAGAGAATATAAAAACAACACAAAAATTGCTCCTGTGAAGCCCGTGCAAATATAGGATATGGAGTTAAGTACATGAAACAAACTGATTCTTTTTGATATACTCATACTTGCCTATGCAATCTTTTCCTCTCATATTAATAAATGATTTTCCCGCCAAAAGCCCAGAGTTTCCATAGCTATAATAAGCTGTACATCCAAGTCTTCTGTATCATATGTAGTAAAAGCAGTATTCTTTATTTCGCTGAGTAGAAGTAAATCGCCGTCATCGTTCTGATAATAGACATTTTGCACAGGAAATTCTCGAATGATTTTGTCAAACAAGTCGTTGATCAAGCCTATCACAAACTGTGGTCGGTCACCTACATGGATGGCTGTATAGCCGTCAAACAAGCCGACACTCTCTGCCAAAGTATGGACGCGAATAAAATAGATCGATAATTCTTGCCCTGCTCCGCCGGGGGTGTCAATTGAGCTCTCAGCGTCCTTCCAATTTCACCAATCGCACGCGCTCATCCAGTTGACGTAGAAATTCATCGGGTTGAAGAATGGTCATATAGCTATTACCTGCCAGAAGTTAAAGCATCCTCTTGATGTTTACTTCTACCTGTCCATGAACAAAAACGCTCGATTCATTTAGTATTTATTCAATCAATTCTCACATGCTTTCGCCTCGTATCAGCACCAGTTTTCGGTTATACTCTTGAAGCATTCCTTCAAGAGAAATAGCATCTTCAGTATACATTGCAACCAGTCTGCTTAGTTCAGCATTATTCTGCACAGCAGGCAGATATATACTATCTGCGTTAAGGTTCATTTTTTCCACAAGTGCCCTCTGCTGATGAATCGTATCTGTTGAAATAAGATAACGCATTTGATCCTGGTTTTCGATCTGCTGCGCATAAAAGTCAGACCAGCTTTGCAGCTCTGTGCGCGCAATAGTATCTAACTCAGCAGACTCAAGCGATCGATCAAAATCTTCTTTATTCTGAATGATTTTCTCAATCTTTGCTTCAAAATTCGGATCTTCGTAGGGTGCCGTCATCCCGGGGTGGATCGCATAATACAAATATGGGTTACTTTCAACTTTCGTTGCACATTCCATATAGTGTAAAGCTTCTTCCATGTGCTCGGTATATGGATTAATGACATAAACCCACAGGCTTCCGTTGACCTCGGAAGGATCATTCTCTCCCCATGAAAGCGGCAATGCAGTGAACTCAAACTTTGATTGCCCGTACAGGGTGTTTTCATCGGTCAATACATTTGCTCCGTGAGTCGTGTACATGACCTCCGATTCCGCAAAAAGGCTGATAATTGTCCCATATTGGTCTTCTTCATCAAGTGTCCATTCTGAAACAGTACGTCCATTTTTCTCACGCAGTAAATAAATCTGTTGCAGTTTACTAAGCACCGTCTTCAGCGAAACGTCCTCCATGTCAATCAGCGCATCTTCCTGATCGTGGCTCCTTACATAGTATTCAATGATGCCATTGCACAAGGTTTGATGATCAAACCCATACCACATATCCAAATCAGGGTAGTCGGACTCATACTCCTGCTCCCAAAGTATCCATGCATCTAAAACTTCTTCAATGGTGGCCGGCAGGGGGCGATCTCCGAAAACAAGCTGCCAATACCCCTGATGAACATTGAAACCATTAATATTGAATTTTGATGGATAGGAGACAAACTCTCCTGACTCATTGGTGATAATGCCGGTAATCAAGGGGTCTAATCCTGCAATCTCACTTTTAATGACATCCGATGAAGAAAGGCTTGCTATCATTCCTTTTTTCTTTAGCTGACTATAGTTGTAGTCGGCTTTGATCATATATACGTCGACTGTTTTATCCTGGGTGAGAAGTTTTTGCGATAAATCATCCGTTGAGGTAAAAGATGGAAGATAATTTAACACTGTTTCCGGATACGCTGCTTGATACAGGCTATTGAGCTTTTCTGAAAATACCGCTTGCACAGTTAGTTGAGATTCTTTGCTGTCCTCAACTTTGGTTTCCGTGACACGCTTCGATACATCAATAATATTCAACCCAGTTAAGGTGCTTATCGCATATTTCTCATCAGGCAGTACCCATGCGGCAGCTTCACTGAGCACGCCATCAGCATTCATACTTCCCGCTATCTTCAGTTCTTCCCCTTCGGCGCCTCTCCAGATCTTGCCGGTCGCGGTAAAAAACACATCGTTCGTTACTTGATCATATGCCAGCCCGCAAAGCACCTCATCAGCCGGGAAAATAACCAGATCATCAAACGACAATGCCTTTACTTCTCCGCTTTGCGTATCCAACTCCTTAATTTCCCAGCCTTGTTGACTTTTGCATAAAAGCAAGAAGGAGTCATTTCCCTTTTGGCATATGCCAACAGTGTCAGGAATATCGTATATTGTCGCTTTCCCGCTGTCCAGTTCGAAGGCAAAAAGAGCATACTCCTCCGTATTCTGAAATTCACTTAGAGAAGTAAACAGAAACAGGCTCTTTTCATTGATGAAACTTCTTGCGATGCGATAGGTCACTTCATCGTCATAGGGATGAAGCAGCTCAAAATCCATGTTAACACTTTCCCAATGAACTCCATCATGGTCTATGGTTCCAATCTCCCCGGTATGGATATTATAACCGAACAACTGATGATCGCCTGCGACGATATGCGTAACAATCCCCTCAAGCTGTCCCTCAAGCGAATGTGCTGCGGCGCTGATCCTGGGCAATTGGCAATACATGGTGAGTCCTTGTTTGTTTGTGTATGTGCGAATGGTATAATCATCCATATACGCATAGCAAGTTTCATCGATGAAATCAACCATATACACCAATTTAACGCCTTCTGATTCTAGCCCGGATGTCTTCATAAAACTGGTGTTGAACACAGCCTCTCCATAGGCAATACAGGGAGTCAGCAAGGCGAGACACAAAACAAAGATACTGATCGAAAAGAATACCCCTTTTTCATTACTTTTCATACTTGTTCCAACCCTTCGTGAAATGAATTACGTGCCTTGTGAGGGGTAAGAGCCTCCTTGCCCCTCACAAGACATCAGATCTTCATTGTAGCTTTAGATATAGGCTAGCTTTTTGTCACAGTACCCCTAAAGTTAACTCATATCCTTGATTAATAGATAAACTGTGACATAACATAACCGGAAAGGTTCGGCTTGACCCACCCCGTATAGTCATTATGTTGGTAGGCGGTTCCTGTCACAGCATACCACCCCGTTGCAGGTGCTCCATTGATAGTGACTGTATCACCATCTTTCAGCCAACCAATAATGGTTGCGGTGCTATTGTAGTTCTTCCTTAAGCGAAGTGGGCCATCCACTATCCCAGTAGCAGCGAATGCAGAAACGGTGGCAAAGACGAGGCCCATGCACAAAAGCAATGCGATTGTTTTTTTCATAAAAAGTTTCCTCCTGTAACTTTATTTCTTTGGTCTTTGGGTAAGCAGTGCAACTTCTCTTCTTTATTCTTCTGGATTCCTCCTTTCTTTCTCAGAAGAGTAGGCCTTATCTCTTCTGAGATAGTGATATCAAGAAACTGTTAACAGTCTTCTGAACTCTAATATGTCTTTTCATCACCAATATAACTACCATTTTCTACAATGTTGTTATCAGCATCTTTCATTATTGCATATGCTACTACTCGATAAGCACTACCGCTTATCAATGCTTTCGTTCCAGTAACTACGGCAGAGCCCCCTGGTTTTGAGGCTGATGCACTCCACGAGGCCATATCTGTCCATAAATTGCCATCTTTCTTTTGTAATTTGAGAGTGATATGAGCTGTGACTGCGTCAGATGACGGTTTTGCTTGTCCGGAACAAGTAGCAATCCCTCCCGAAATCGACAAGCTTGCTGTTATTCTGTCGATATGGATATATTGAGGTGAAATTCCCTCGGCCCAAGACGAAACAAGAGATGATAGTAGAAGTGCCATTGTTACCATGATGCCAACAAGTTTTCTCATGCAGAAATCCTCCTTCAAATTGCCTTTCACTTATGTAGACAATTTGAAGGAGGATTGTGTTGCACTCTTTTAGAAAAATTATAAAATTATTTTATTCTGACTACCGAATCTGCAATTTGCATAGCCTCTTCTCCTGAGAGATTGCCAGACACAACAAAGTATCTATCGAAATCAGCCCATGATACAACGCTTTTGCCTTCCTTTACAGCCAGCAATCCCGGGTTGCCCTTTATCATGATATATTTGATGCTCGCGTTCTCGGTATCGATATTTGATCCTGAATCCGCCCCTAATTCACTGAAGCTAAAACGTCCGCCAACCTGCGATATGAATAGAATATCTTGAATTCCCAACAAATCAACTACTTCATCCACCTCATACCCCTCCGGAATATACGAAGGATAGTACTCCCCGCCCCACTCAGCCGGCACCTCCACGCCCGACCCCGGCTTCTCCTGCAGGCTGACGCGGGTGTACTGGCGCTCGATCTCAAAGATCAGCTCCATCACCCTGGCCCGCACGGGCTGCACGGTGGCGATGGCGGCGGGCATGCCGATGGCGAATATGATCAGCAAAACGGCCAGGGCCTTCCCAAGCCTCGGCAGGGCCGCCTTCGCCAGGCGCAGGGCATCCCGCCGGGCGCCGCCCCGGCCCAGCGCTGACATCACGCGGGCGCGCAGGGTCTCCTCCTCCCCCGGCATCGGGCTATATGCCGCCGCCAGCTGATCGGCCTGCCTTTCCTGAGCCTCCAGCAGGGCATAGCGCAGCATGGCCTGTTCATAATCCCTCCGCGCCTGCTCACGTGTCAGCGGGTGCTTCATCTTCTTAATCCTCCTCATACAATTCCCCTAACAGCATTGCCTTCAGCTGCGCCCGGGCCCGGCTGAGCCTGCTGCGCGCGCTGCCGGGCGTGATGCCAAGCATCCCTGCGATCTGCTTATCGCTCAGCCCATCCAGAGCGCTCATGCGGATGATCTCCGCCTTGTCATCCGGCAGGCGGCCGATGGCCTCGATCAGGTATTCCGCAGTCATCCCCGCCAGCGCCAGATCATCCGTCCCCTCGCCCGGATGCCTCAGCGTATCCTCCAGCTCCTCCGTCATCGGGCGGGTCCGTCCCAGCTCCTTCTGCCGTTTGTTCAGCATGGTGATCGAGACGTTCTTAACAGTACTGACAAGATAGGGGCGCAGTTTGTTGCAGGGAATCTGCCGGATTGCGGAAATATTTTTGTGCAGCTGCACAAAGGCCTGGCTGACCGCGTCCTGCGCGTCGGGATGGCTGCCCAGTATATGATAGGCTGTGGCCTGCATCACCCGGGCATGTTCTTCAAACAGCTGCGTCAGAAACCGCAGGCTTTCCCCATCGGCAATGAACAGGAGTATGACCGGAAACATCATCAGATCCATCATCCCCTTTCCTCAAAACTGCCTTGATGCTTCATAAAGAAATCATAGTAGGCGCGTACATTCCCAAGCTCCGTCCAGGGTTTGATATCCGCCGGCCTGGCATCCAGATCGTAGATCTTGGCCCCCTTCATGGAGAGCAGGAAGGGCGAGTGGGTGGAGATGATCAGCTGGCAGCCCATATAGCGCACAGTCTCCTCCAGATATGCCGCCAGCTCGATCTGCCTGGAAGCCGACAGGCTGTTTTCCGGCTCATCCAGCAGGTACAGAGCGTCTTCCTCGATGCGCTGCCTGAAATAAAACAGAGCGCTTTCGCCGTTTGACTGCTCGCGCACATTGTCCATCACCTGGCTGCGCACGAAGGAGGACTGCGTCATCCGCCTGGCGTCGGTGCGCTTTTTCAGCTCCTCATAATCATCAAGGCCCCGCAGCTTGAACACGGAGTGGCGCGCTTCCAGATGATCCTCATAGAGCGTCTCCTTTTTGCGGTCGATGCCTTCGTTGAGGCTGCGGATATCCAGCATATAGTCAAACACATCGTCGCTGGTCACCACGCGGCTATGGCCGGGTATATCCTCCTCGATGCCCACGCGGCACAGCTTGACATAATCTTCAAAAAAATTGCTGCGGTTGAAGGGCGCGCTTCGCAGGATGCCCAGCTTTTCGGCGATGACATTGAGCGCTGTTGTTTTCCCCGACCCGTTGCCGCCATACAGGATGGTAAGCGGCTCAAAATCCAGCCTTGCAAGCCCTGTGTTGATGAGGGAATAAAAGGGGTAGAGGCTGGTGTAGCTGGTCCGCTTGACCGACATGCGAAAATCCCACTCCTGATCCTCCGTGGGAAAAACAATGCTTTCCAGATACAGCACAGCCCCGCCACCTCCCTCCGCGATTCCCCAATATGGTAGCACACCCGGGGCTTGTTTTATACAGTTCTTCTATCTTTTTACCTCAGCATCCTCTATAATGCGCATAATAGATCATGCAGCCCGGTTACCGGGCCCAAAGGAGGCAACTCTATGGCGAAGGATAAGGCATCCCGCTTTACCCTGAAGGAAAAAAGCTGGATACTCTACGACTGGGCCAACTCCGTCTATGCCACCAACATCATGGCGGCCATCTTCCCCACCATCTTTGTCAGCATGGCCGGCTCCAGCGGCGACTATTGGTGGAGCATCGGCACCTCCGTCACCACGCTGCTGGTGGCCCTCCTGTCCCCCTTCCTGGGCGCGCTGGCCGATTTCAGGGGCATGAAGAAAAAGCTGTTCACCGGCTTCATGCTGCTTGGCGTCCTTACGACGGCTTCTTTGGCCTTCATGAGCGACTGGCGCATGATGCTGGTGGGCTATGTCATCAGCCACATCGGCTTCTCAGGCGCCAACCTGTTTTATGACAGCTTCCTCACCGATGTCACCACCAATGAGCGGATGGACAAGGTGAGCTCCTGGGGCTTCGCGATGGGCTATATCGGAGGAAGCACCATCCCCTTTGTGATGTCCATCGGCATGCTGCTCTGGCTGGGATACGGGAGCCCGATCGCCCAGAAGTTCGCCATCCTGATCACCTCGCTGTGGTGGCTGGGCTTCTCCATCCCTTTCCTGAAGAACGTGGATCAGGTGCACTATATCGAGCGCGGGCAGGGCACTGCCGCCAGGCAGACTTTTTCAAACGTATGGCGCACGGCGAAGGAAATCACGCGCAACAAGGGCCTGCTGATGTTTGTCATCGCCTACTTTTTCTATATCGACGGCGTGGGCACGGTGATCAGCATCTCAACCGCCTACGGCACGGCCCTGGGTCTGGGTGCCGTGGGCATGATCCTGGCGCTGCTGGTCACGCAGATCGTGGCCATGCCAAGCTCCATCCTCTTTGGCAGATTGGCCCAGCGCTTCACCACCAGGAGAATGCTGCTGGCCGCCATCGCCGTCTATATGGTGATCTGCGGCGTGGGCTTTTACATGGGCTTCTCGCTGGAGCCTTCGCAGGATGCCTTTGACAAGGCCTATACCGCCATGGCAGATGAGGCACAGACCCAGGCAGACGGCATCGCGGACACTATAGGGGCCATAGACGGCTACCTGTCAGACGCCCGCGCGCTGATGCTGGAGGGCAAGGCAGCGGAACTGAGCGCGCTCGCGCTTGAGCTGCCGGACGCCGACCCCGCCCTCAAAGCGCCCCTGCAGGAAAAGCTCACAGGAACGGCCCTGGCTTTCGCGCAGCAAAACGCGCCCCTGATCGACGATTACCGTGCTTCCATCAGCCGCAGCACCCTCATGTTCTGGGCCATGGCCATCCTGGTGGGCACGGTACAGGGAGGCATTCAGGCTGTCAGCCGCAGCTATTTCGGCAAGCTGGTGCCCAAGAAGCGCTCCAACGAGTACTTTGGCTTCTTTGACATCTTTGGCAAGTTCGCCACCTTTGTCGGCCCCCTGCTCTATGCCCTGATCGGCAGCCTGAGCGGCCGCTCGTCCTTTGGCACCCTGGCATTGCTTGCCCTGTTCCTGGCCGGCTTCCTCACGCTCATCTTTGCCAGAAAACCGCTTGAGCAGCTTGAGCAGCGCAAGGAAGCGGAAGCCTGATGAGCGGGAAAAATGCCATCACGGAGAGCCTGAGAAACAGGAAGTCCGTCCGCGCCTTTGAAGACAGGCAAATTGCGGAAAACATCAAGCAGGAGATTCTCCGGTGCGCCGCCCAGGCGCCGACCGCCGGCAACCAGCAGCTGTACACCATCCTGGATATCACTGATCAGACCCTCAAAGAGAAGCTGGCGGTCACCTGCGACAGCCAGCCCTTCATCGCCAAGGCCCCGCTGGTGCTGATCTTCTGCGCGGACGCCGAGAAGTGGCAGGACGCTTACATCGAGGCCGGCTGCGGCCCCCGGGCCCCGGGAGCCGGCGACCTGATGCTGGCCGTATGCGACGCTGCCATCGCCGCGCAAAACGCCGTCACCGCCGCCGAAAGCTTCGGGATTGGCTCCTGCTACATCGGCGATATCATGGAGCAGTGCGAGACTCACCGCGAGCTGCTGGGGTTGCCGGCCTATGTCTTCCCCGCCCTGATGCTGGTATTCGGCTACCCCACACAGCAGCAGATGAGCCGCGAAAAGCCCGAACGATTCGACATGAAGCACATCGTCCACGAAAACACCTACCGCCGCATGGACGGCCCCGAACTGCGGGAGATGCTGAGCCAAAGGGCCGGCAGCCGCGGCTATGACGAATGGGTACAGGCCTTCTGCGAACGGAAGTACAACTCCGATTTTTCCAGGGAGATGGGCCGGTCGGTCATCGAATATTTAAAAGAGTTTCAATAATAGGTCGTAAAGAACACGGGAGAAGCGCTGCCGCATGGCACCTCTCCCGTGCTCTTTATTGATACAAATACTCGCCTGCGTCAGCAGAATCATGAAAAACTGTCCCTAAATATTCCTGCGGTTGATTTTAACAATCTCATAGATATGCCCGATGTTTCCCTCCCCCGCGAACCGGCCCATGTCAAAGAAGTTCTCATCCAGGCTCAGCCAGTGTAGGTCATTCTCATCGCCATGCGGGGTGATATCCCGCTTGAGGGTGCCGGCCCATACCTCCACCCGGCAGGCATCTTCCTGGTGGTAAACGAAATCCATCAGGCGCAGGAGGTCAATATCATCCCGATCAATGCCAGTTTCCTCGCGCAGCTCGCGGTAAGCCGCGTCCGGACTGCTTTCCCCCGGCTCGATCTTGCCGCCCACCAGGTTATACAGCCCCTTGTAGGGGTCTTTGCGCCGCAGGCACATCAGCACCCTGTCGCGTGCCGGGTTGAAGACCCAGACGACGTTATAGCCCTTCATATCATGTGCCCAGCTTGCGGAGCGCTTCCTGTTCATCCCGGCAGAAATACAGGTGCCTGCCCTTGTTGCTCTCGCGCATGAAGTCCTGCAGGGGCTGGCTTTGATACATGGAAAAATCGCCGGTCAGCGCCAGGCGGAAATGGTAATTGACGAATTTTTGCGCCGCCTCGCCCGCAAGCCCGGTTGACAGCCTGAAAAAATCCTCCGCCACCGCTTCCTTGTTCATCACCGCCGCGGCGCAGCCGTGCTCATAGTATATGGAGGCGATCAGGTCAAGGGCGCTCTGCCCGTCCGTGATCAGGGGCTTATCGCTCTGTATGATCACAGCATCTTCCGCACGCCTGATGTTCATGCCATTGCCTCGCGCACAGCGGTCAGGAGGGCATCGATATCCGCTTCTTCCGTCGCCCAGCTTGTGCAAAGCCGGATGGCGGTCAGGCCGCCCGGAAGCGGGGCGATCACGTTAAAGCTCACGCTGCGGCGCAGCTTGCCGGCAGCCCTGTCCGGCAGGATGGGAAACTGCTGGTTGCTGGGCGAGTCGATCAAAAAATCAAGGCCCAAAACCTTCAGCCCGTCCCGCATCCTGATCGCCAGCGCCACGGCCTGCCGGGACAGGCTGAGGTACAGCCCGTCCTCCATCAGCGCCTCAAACTGCAGCCCCATCAGCCATCCCTTGGCCATCAGCGCGCCGCGCTGCTTGACCAGGGAGGTAAAACCATGCTGCAGTAAAGGGTTGACGACCACAACGGCTTCCCCAAACAAAGCCCCCTGCTTGGTGAGCCCGATGGTGAACACATCGCAGCAGGCAGCGACAGCGGCCAGGTCCAGCCCGCTGTCTTCGCAGGCGAAGGCAAAGCCAAGCCGCGCCCCATCCAGATACAGCGGCAGGCCCTTCTCACGGCAAATGTCTGATATATCCTGCAGCTCGCGGGCCGAATACACCGTGCCCATCTCCGTGGTGTTGGAAAGGTACACCATGCCCGGCTGCACCATGTGCTCGTGCGTTTCATCGGCATAGTGGGCATCGATCAGCTCCCTGATCGACTCCGCGGTCAATTTCCCATCCCGGTGAGGAACAGTCAGCACTTTATGGCCGGTGGCCTCGATAGCCCCGGCTTCGTGCACACTGATATGCCCCGTATCCGCGGCGATGACCCCCTGGTGAGGCCTGAGGATCGATGAGATCACGGTCAGGTTCGCCTGGGTGCCGCCGGGGATGAACCACAGCTTCGCCTGCGGCTGCCCTGTAAGGCGCCGTACGCGCTCCTGCGCGGCGCGGCAGTAATCATCAGCGCCATAGCCCTGGTTCGGCTGCCGGTTGATCCCGGCCAGCTTATCCAAAATGCGCTCGTGCGCGCCCTGTGAGTAGTCGTTGCGAAGCTCGATCATTTGGCCATGTCCTTTACAGGTTCTGCCGAGGCATCTTCCAGATCCTCAGCCCGTATCTCCATCAGCTGCTCGCGTGTCAGCTGACCCATCGCGGCCAGGCGGTTGGCCTGGCGGGAGAGCGCCTTTTCAAACAGGTTGCGCACGCCGCGCGCGTTGCCGAAACCGATGCTGTCCATGGATTTTTCCGCAAGGATCCTCTTCAGTTCGTCCCCGGCCTCCGGCGCTAATGTATACCCGGCCTTATCGCAGCGCATGCGGAAGATGCCCATCATCTCCTCCACCGTATAGTCGGGGAAGTGGATGAAACGGTTGAAGCGGCTCTCCAGACCCGGGTTTGACTCGACAAACTCCTCCATCAGCTCGATGTAGCCGGCGACGATCACGATCAGGTCGTCCCGGTGATCCTCCATGGCCTTGAGCAGGGTTTCCACCGCCTCCTGCCCGTAATCCTGCGGGCCGCGCGTGGTGAGCGCATAGGCTTCGTCGATAAACAGCACGCCGCCCAGCGCTTTTTGCACCGCTTCCTGCGTTTTCAGCGCGGTCTGGCCGACATATCCCGCCACCAGGCCGCTGCGGTCCACCTCCACCAGGTGACCTTTGGACAGGATATCCAGGCTGCGGTAGATGCGGCTCATGATGCGGGCCACGGTGGTCTTGCCCGTTCCGGGGTTGCCGGAAAATACCATGTGCAGGCTGAGTTCCTCCACTTTAAGGCCATGATCGCGGCGCAGCTTGTTGATGGTGACCAGGTTGATCAGGTTATCCACTTCTCGCTTCACCAGATCAAGCCCGATCAGGCTGTTCAGTTCTTCGCGAAGCTTGGCGATATCCTCCTTGGGCGGCGCTTCCGGCGCTTTCGCGGGGGCAGCCTCCTGCCCGGATTTTTGCTTTGTCCCATCAATATGATCCGCCGGGTTGGTCCCTGGCTTCCCGGAGAAATCGATCTGTGGAATCTCCGGAAACCCCGGCGGCGGGGTCAGCGGCAGGCTGTCGATCAAATCGCCCCCGCCGCCGAACAGGTCCTCCCCCACGCGCTCTAAATTTTTGCCCGTCATCTGACGGATAATTTCATGCTGAAGCCGGATGATCTCTTCCCGGCGGCTGTCCTGATCATTGCTCATATCTGCCCTCCCTGAAATTGCTGGCGTCCCCATTATACAGGGCAGGCCCGGCTTTGTCTGCATAACGCGCATAGGAAAGCAGAAAATCAACCTTTTACCATTCGTCCACATCTTCGACACACTTTATTCGATTTTCACTGATAGGATAATGCTGACTGCAGGAACGCCTGAGGATTCACGCGTCCGGGACCCGAACATCAGACCGGCAAAGGGAAGGAAAACGATATGAAACGAATGAACAGGATACTCGCGGCGGCCCTGGCGATGGCGCTTTGGGCCTTCATCCCAGGCGGCACGGCGCTGGCCGAGAATGAGATGGTAACGGATATTGATCTCTCCTCAGGCCTGGAAGCCCCCGGCGTGAAAGTTGAAAGCATCGTGGAAACCCATCCGGATGTGGCTGAAGAGTACGCGCAGACAGCCAATACCGTCTATACGATCACAGAAAACGGCATCTACCGCTTTACGGGCGAGCTGGAAAACGGGCAGATCCGCGTGGATGCCCCGCAGGCCGATGATATCCGGATCATTCTGGCCGGCGTCACCCTGACCAACCATACCGCCCCCGCCATCTACGTCAAGAATGCCTTTGAAACAAATGATACAGCCCTGGCGGCGGTGCGGATCCACCTGCAGGCGGGCACACAGAGCGTATTGAACGGCTCACACTATGCAAAGCATACGGACAGCCAAGGCAATGAGATAGACCACGACGGGGCGGTCAGCTCCGCCGTTTCCCTGGGATTTGAGGGTGAAGGCGCGCTTTTGATCAACGCGGATAACGAGGGCATCGAAGGCCAGATGCACCTGATCTTCAACGGCGGGGATATTTCGATCCTCTCCCATGACGACGCCATCAACGGCAGCGGGGACAATGAAAGCCATATCATGATCAACGCGGGACGCATTGCCGCCAAGTCTATTCTGGGCAAGGAGGGTGATGGCATCGACTCCAACGGTTCCATCACGGTCAACGGCGGCACGGTGATCGCCATCGCCAACCCAAACAGCATGGACAGCGGCCTTGACAGCGACCTGGGCATCACGATCAACGGCGGAATCGTGGCTGCCAGCGGCAATATGTACGACGAGATCAGCCCTTCCTCTCCCCAGCGTTTCATCCACCTGGTCTTCACAGCGCCGGGAGTTGCTGACACGCCTGTGGTGCTCACCGATGAAAGCGGCCGGGCACTGATCGCCTTCGCGCCCCCTGTGGGCTACACGCAGATGACCTTGAGCATCCCCGGCATGACGGACGGCCTCTATCAGGTGTACAAAGGCGGCAGCCTGGACAGCGAAGCAAAAGACGGCCTGTATCCCTTGGGAAGCGCCTACGCGCCGGGAACTCTCCAGCAAAACGGAGGCAGCACGCAAGAGACGGGCCGCCCCGATGGCATGAGGCCGCAGGATGGGCAGCGGCCGGAGGGCACCCCGCCCGAAAGCCTGCCGGGAGGAGAGCCGCCGGCGCTGCCGGAAGGCATGACGGAGGGTCAGGCCCCTCAGCCGCCCCAGGGCATGGAGGGGCAGCCGCCCATGTTTGACAGGGGGAGCGCTCCTTCCCCTTCGCCAGGCGGGGTGATCTCCACTGATTTTGCCCTCAGCGCGCAGAGCTATTACTTTATCGGCGTGGGAGACGCGCAGGCAAGCCCGAAATAAGAAGCCGATCATAGTCAAAGACGCGGAGACAGGGAGATGATCCCCGTTCCCGCGCCTTTTGCTATTCGATCCTCAGAGCTTATTTGATGCTGATGACAGGCATCATCTCGATATAGCCTCTCCATCCCTGCGGGGAGAGCTGCATCCTTGGCGCCAGCTCCGGCGCGTACTGATAGCCGTATACCTCAGGATTAAAGGCGGCGATGCGATCCATGCACAGCCCGACAGCCTCCTGAAAGTCTTCGTCCTTGTAAGGCTCCCCCTGGAACACTATGAGCTTGCAGGGAGGCAGGCCGATCATATCAAAGCCATCCGGCACCTCTCCCCGGAAGTCATCCGGCACCTCAACCCCGTGGGCGTAGATCCCGGTCCCCTCCGGGCGCATAGTGTCCGGCAGCCAGAGGCCGACCGGCTCATACAAGGCTTCCTTGATTTCACACAGCACATCCCAGGCCGCGGAACCGCCGCCCTCTCCGCATCCTATCTCCTCCGCGTAGGCAAAGTAATCCTCCGCTTTCCTGCTTCGTCTGAGGATCAGCTTTCTGGCCGGCCGCTCGACGATTTGTGTAAAGATCACCGCAGTTTGATTCATCACGCATTCCTCCATATTTAATCCGGAACGGTCAAGATAACGATAGGGCATCAGCCAGCCTTCAGGCTCCGGGCAGGACGCGTACTTCTTGGGCGATATGCCAAAGCCCCTGGTGAACGCCCGCGTAAAGCCCTCGTGGCTGTCAAACACATAGTCAAGCGCCACATCAAGCACCCTGAGGTGCCCGCCGCGCAGCGCGAAGGCGCTGGCCGTCAGCCTCTCCCGGCGGATATACTCAAAAGGAGACAGGCCTGTTTCTCCCTTGAATACCCTGGCCGCGTGGTACTGAGAGTAACCGGCCGCTTTGGCAATATCCATCAGCACGGCTTATCTTTCGCCCTGACCGCTTTGATTGCCCGCATTGACATCCGACCTTTCATCCTGCTATACTAATTATAGTGGCAAACTTTGGAAGTCGCAATTTATATAGGAGGGTATAACTTTATGCCGTTAGTAAATACCAGGGACATGTTCAAACGCGCGTATGAGGGCGGTTACGCCATCGGCGCGTTCAACGTCAACAATATGGAGATCATCCAGGGCATCATGGAAGGCGCGACAGCTGAAAAAGCGCCCGTCATCCTCCAGGTGTCCGCGGGCGCGCGCAAGTACGCCAACCACACCTACCTGATGAAGCTGATTGAGGCCGCCGTGGAAACCAGCGGTCTGCCCATTGCCGTGCACCTTGACCACGGCCCCGATTTCGAGACCTGCAAGAGCTGCATTGACGGCGGTTTTACCAGCGTCATGGTCGACGGCAGCCACCTGAGCTTTGAAGAGAACATCGCTCTGACCCGCCGCGTGGTGGAATACGCGCACGACCGCAACATCACCGTTGAGGCCGAGCTGGGCCGCCTGGCCGGCGTGGAAGACGATATCAAGGTCTCCCATGAAGATTCGAGCTACACACGCCCCGAGGATGTGGAGGAGTTCGTCACCAAGACCGGCTGCGACAGCCTGGCCATCGCCATCGGGACCAGCCACGGAGCGTTCAAGTTCAAGGGCGAGCCCAAGCTGCGCTTTGATATCCTGGAGGATGTCAGCCGCAGGCTGCCCGGCTTCCCCATCGTGCTGCACGGCGCTTCCAGCGTCATCCCCGAGTATGTTGCCATGATCAACCAGTACGGCGGCAAGATGGACGGCGCGCAGGGCGTGCCGGAAACCATGCTGCGCCAGGCCGCTTCCATGGCCGTGTGCAAGATCAACATCGACTCCGACCTGCGCCTGGCCTTCACCGGCGTGATCCGCAAGCACTTAGGGGAGCATCCCGACCACTTTGACCCCCGCCAGTACCTCTCCGAAGCGCGAAGCGCACTGGCCGGCATGGTGCGTCATAAGATCGTCAATGTCCTGGGCTGCAACGGAAAAGCGTAAATAAAGGAGTATTGGGCATGGAGCTTGAAGGCAAAGTCGTCGTCGCCCAAGGCGGCGGCCCGACAGCGGTAATCAACCAGAGCCTGGTCGGCGTGGTGCTGGAAAGCCGCAAATTCCGCCAGGTCACCAAGGTGTACGGCGCGATCAACGGCGTGAACGGCATCATCAATGATAATTTTCTTGACCTGACGCAGGAAACCACCAATAACCTGGAGCGCGTGGCCGTGACGCCTTCCTCCGCCCTGGGCAGCACCCGCGACAAGCCCGACGACAAGTACTGCGAGGAGATCTTCAACATCTTCCGCCAGCACGACGTGCGCTACTTTTTCTACATCGGCGGCAATGATTCGGCCGATACGGTGCGCATCGTCAACCAGCAGGCGGAAAGATGGCACTATGATTTCCGCGCCATCCATATCCCCAAGACCATCGATAACGATCTGGTGCTCAATGACCATACCCCCGGCTACCCTTCGGCGGCCAGGTATGTGGCGCAGGCCTTCATCGGCATGAACCTGGACAACAGGGCACTGCCGGGCATCCACATCGGCATCGTCATGGGCCGCCACGCGGGCTTTTTGACAGCCGCGGCCAGCATCGCCCAGAAGTACCCGGATGACGGCCCCCACCTGGTTTACGTGCCCGAGCGTCCTTTCTCCATCGAGCTCTTCCTCAAGGACGTCAAGCAAGTGTATGACCGGCTGGGCCGCTGCGTCGTCGCCGTCAGCGAAGGCATACAGGATGACAAGGGCGTGCCGATCCTCTCCAGCCTCATCAAGACCGAGCGGGACGCGCACGGCAACATCCAGCTGTCCGGCAGCGCCGCCCTGGGCGAGCGCCTAGCCGCCCTGGTCAAGGAGCACCTGGGCATCAGCCGCGTGCGCAGCGATACGCTGGGCTACATACAGCGCAGCTTCCTCGGCTGCGTCAGCGAGGTTGACCAGCTTGAAGCCCGCGAGGTCGGTGAAAAGGCCGCGCAGTTTGCCATCTGGCACAACATCGACGGCTCCATCACCATGAACCGCACCGGCTACTACTCCGTTGACTATCAGATCAGAGACCTTGCCGAAGTGGCGGGTCGCACCAAGCTGATGCCCGACAACTTCATCAACCCCGAGGGCAACAACGTGACGGAAGACTTCAAATACTACCTCCAGCCTCTGCTTGGCAACGATATGCCCGCAGCCCACCGGCTGCGCGCGCCGCTCGCGCCCAAGATCGGGAAAGGCTGATCAATACTGATTCCAAACTTAAACGCATCGTCGCGTTGGTCCTTTTGCCTCGGCACTGTGTCGCCGGCAGCTTGACGCAGCGCTGCTACGCCTGCGCTTCCGCTCCTTGCGCGGAGTCAAAATTACTCAACGCTTTGGATGCGTTAAAGTTCCTCATTGTAGCGGCGCGAATTACGTGTAAAATTCTAACGCACAATCCGTGTAAAATCAATGATGCATAAATTTTCGTTTAACAGGCATCCAAAAAGCAAAAAGCCGCCCGATTTGGGCGGCTCCATTTATATAGTAGAAACTCGATCGCGTTTCAGGCGCGTCAGCGACTGTTTAACCTGTTAAACGTCTGTTCGTAGGCGCCCATCGCGGCCAGTCCAACCACAAAAGCGTTGATTACAATAAGCGGGAAGTCCGCCCACTTAAAACCTGCAGTAAACGCCTGAGCTCCAGTCATCACCAAAAGCGCGATAACGTACACTATGACGCGCGTGGGGATGTGATAAACCTTGTCAATGGGCAGCTTGATGAACTGTACAATGAGCAGCACGGCAGCCGTTGCGCCGGTGATCGTGGCCAGCTGCGCCCAGTTGTAGGCGCCTCCCTGATCGACAGGATATGGCGCAGCTGGCGCCGGCTCCACCTCTCCGGTGACCGGCAGGGCAGGCGTTTGAGCCGCGGCCTCCGCCATGGCCAGACCGGAGAACAGCATGGTAGCCATGATCAGGATCAAGATGAGGGCATAGATCTTTTTCATAGGTCTCCTTCCGCGCAGGATCTCTGCGCTTTTTATTGCTTAATGTGCATCTTTTTGATGCACGATTAGCCGTTTCCAGTAATGCGCCGAATGAGATCCTGCGCATGATTGATGGTGTCCGCCAGCTCAGACACGATGGCCAGAGTCTCCGGAGGCAGAGTCATCGTGAGATCCCCGGCGTTAATGGTATTCGGGAAATCATTCTGCGCATCCACCGGATCGGGCACAGAATCAGGGGCATCAGCGCCTTCGCTGGGCAGCTGCAGATAGCGGCCGCCGGCGTCCTCAATGGCGGCGAAGCCCTCGTGCTTGTGCTTTTCGCCCTGGTAAACGAGCTGGGCCCAAGTCTTTCCGTCGCTCTCTATCGGCCCGCCGATCATTTTGATCGTTTCATCGGGCATGAGCTCGCGGATCACATTGCCTTTTGCACTCGGCGTCTTTCGCATCCTCACTTTGACCAGCACGCGCACATAACCCTCAGGGACATCCTCTGAATTGGCAGGCGCATCAATGGCCGGCGCATCCTGAAGATCCTCCGCGGGCCCGTCAACATACTGGATCAGCTTGGTCCGCATGGCATGCGTCCACATTGCCATATTGTCAGATTCCACCAACTTGTCATGGGTAGCGGAGCTGTGAAGGCACTTGCCGTTGCCGGCATAAATGCCCATGTGAGACGCGCCGTTGATCGCCTTGTCCTCGATAAAAAGCAGCTCCCCAGGGAGGAGCTTATTCAGATTGTCTTTGGTGATCTCGTATGGCGTTCCTGCGGTCCTGAACATGTCCGACGCTCCGGAGAACCTATGAGATCCGCCTCCGGCGCGCCTGATACAGTAGCGCACCCAGGTCACGCAGTCCTCTGAGCTGTAGAGGATCCCGGCCGCGAGGTCTTCATACGCCTGCTCCACGAGCTGCAGATTGTTGATTTTTGCCATTCAGCACCCCCTCCTTTTCTTAAGCCGTTGATAAGTCAACCCGGCCGCTCCAAGAATTAAGCACAACAGGATCAGCCAGCAGATGGTAATTACAATGTCCACTTTGCGTCCTCCTCGGCATTAGAATAAGCGGCCGCACCGCTTGTCAGATCGAATTTTCTATGTCTTCCAGCAGCGCCGCCCTCTGTTTTTCGATCTCCCCGCCCACGCTCTCAATCCCGTGCATGGCCAGGATCTCCGCCTGCTGCCGGATAATACCCTGGGCGGTGTCGAGCATGCAGCATAGCCGCTGGATCAGCTCCAGGTTGCTCATTCGCCCGCGGGCGTGAGCATCCCCATGAGCTCGGTGTACTCTTCATCCGTCAGGCGGCCAGCCGCATAGTACACATCCAGCATCTGGGCCGTCATGCGGCCGAGTTCGATCATTCGCAGGCATAGCTTATAAGTCATCAGATTGTTCCTCCTTCCATCAGGTCTTCGGGCGTCAGCCCAAGCTCCGAGAGGCACTGGCGATACTGCATATCGGCCACCACCTCCGTCAGATCGGCATTCTGAGCGCTTTGCATGCCCGCCCGGCCATTGGCCTGATCAAGCTGCTTTTGTACGCTTACCGCGATGTTTCCCATAGTTCCACCTCTCTCCAAAAACAGTCTGGTAGTAGTTGTCCATCTTGATCAGCAGGCAGCGCGTGTTGCCTCTGGCCGCGTTCGCCCGCCACGATTGGTAATTCTCCCGCACACGCTGCATGTCAAGCTTCCCCTGATCCACCAAAGCCTTCAGTTTGCGCAGTTTCCGGCGTTCTTTGCTGATCGATTTGGGGTTCATTTTGCGGATGACTTTGCCGGAATCAGTGAGTATAAAGCGCCATTTGAGGAATCTAACGCCCTGCCTGAGCGGATAGATCTGCGTCTTGCGGTTAAGGCTGAGGCCGAGATCTGCCAGCATCTCAGTGATGCGGCTCAGGCGTTCGATCAGGCGCTCCTTGTTGGCGTGGATCAGCACGAAATCGTCCATGTAGCGGATGTAGTGCTTGATGCGCAGCCTCTCCTTGATGTAGTGATCCAGATCGTCCAGCACCGCCAACTCAGTCAGCTGGGATACCTGGCTTCCCAGGCCGATGCCTACACCATCGCTGCCAAAGCTGCGGATGATCTCCTTTGCCCGGTCGACAGCTCGGGGATCGTCTACGCGCTTGGCGATGGCGCTGATCGCCACATCATGGCGCGTGCTGGCAAAATACTGCTTGATGTCACACTGCAGCACCCATCCATCAGGGCCATGCTTGCGATAATGCCGGTGCAGGTGCGTATCCATCCGGCCCAGCGCGTCATCGACGCCTCTGCCGCGCAGGCAGGCGCAGTTATCTCGGATGAAGCTGCGCGTCAGCTGCGGATACAGGATGTTGTCGCAGAGGCTGCGCTGCATTTGCCGGTCTTTGATCCTGGTGGCCATGATCGTGCGATCCTTAGGCTCATGGATCGTGAACACCTGATAGGGGTCGATCTTGTAGGTTTGCTTCAGCAGCGATTGCCTCAGCTTGTAGGTATTTTTCAGCGCGTTGATGGAATAGCCAGCCACTGAATCCTTCCACATCACGTTGCGCCGGCATTTCTCAAGGCCGCTGTAGAGCTCGCCGAATGAGATGGCTGTGTCGTAATTGCTCATAGATCGCCGGCGTGGATAGCGATACCAGCCCTGGGGCTGACCGCATCACCGGCCTGTGTTCTCCCTTCGATTGATGAGGGGATAAGTCGGGCGCTCATTGTGTGAGGCGTGCTGATTTCGGCTTGCGCCTACTTTATGCTGACGGTTTCTCACGATCCGGGGCCACCGCGTTGCCGTTGTTCGCGTTGTTGTTGTTGAGGGCTCCGTCCGGGTTGATGTTGCGCACGTTGTTCGCGTTGGACGGGTTCGGGGAGCGAAGGACGGAAGGGGTGGAGCTAACAGCGCCCGGCTTTATGATCACGCCTCTGGGGAGGCGGCATCATCACCAATGATGTGCTTGCAGGCTGTTTTGTCACTCCTGCGCCATTCCTGCAGCAGGCGCTCGACGCCGATCACGAGCCCGGTCCAGTGTTCCACGCGCTCTGTCTCGATGTTCAGGCAGGTGTAGGCGATGTCGATCAGCGTCAGCAGCGCCTCCGCGTGCGCGAAGGCCTCGATCTGCTGACCTCGGCGGTAGACGTAATCTTCCCGCGTCTCCACCCTCACAGAGTTCGCCCGGCGGATGCAGCTCATGATGCTCAGCGTTTCCGTGACGATCGGCTGCGTGAGAAGCCAGCGGTCGCGCTTGGGGAAGTTCTTCTCGTTCTTGCAGATCTGGATGGTGTAGGCGCACAGCTCACGCGCCCTGGTCAGCGTTTCAAGCTTGCCCTGCTTGCGTTTTGATAGAGGGACAGACAATGGCATCACCCTTTCTGCCACCGCGCCTAACGGCGCGGATTGGCTGGATTAACCGATTACACAATCCGGGGCCACCGCGAGGCCGCTGCTCGCGTTGTAGTTGGTGAGGGCTCCGTCCGGGTAGATGCTGCGCACGTAGTACGCGTGGGACGGGAGCGGGGAGCGAAGCCACCAATAGCGCGCGGTTGCCGGGCTGGCGATGTCAAATTTGATACGCTCAAGGGCGGTGGTGCCGTCGTAGTAATCCAGCACCGCACCCTCAGCGATGGCGTTATTGACGCCAAGGCCCAGCTCGGTCATGGACGGCCTGAACATTTTGTCGGTTGTAATGTAACTGCCACCAAGCGTTCCGCCCTCCTCGAAAATCGTGTTGCGGGCGCATACATTGTCGACAGTGACCAGAGCGTCCAGAAAATCCGCGTCAAAGCCGGCCAGGAAGCCGGGATCCGCGGCATATGACGGCTTGATGTCAAACGGGGTTTTCTTGACCCACCAGAGGTTTCCGGCCAAGGCGCTATTAAGCCACTGGCGCACGCCGCTTTCTCCGGCATGATTAGATCCGTAGGCGTTACGCTGCGTCGAGTTAAACCGGCCGATTGTATTGACGGTATCGGCCCAGTTCCGACTGGCTGTGCCCAGGGAAGTGCCGCCGCTCCCGGCCGTGACGGACAGGTTGCTCTCGATGGCCACGCCGCTGGCATTATAGGTGGTCAGATGGTTACCGATGATGTTAGCCGGTACATACAGGCCGGAGGAGGCCCTGTATACGCCCGCCTGGCTGTGCCTGAACCCGCCGCCAACGGGGATGGCCTGTGCCGTCGTGAACTGATAGGTTCCATCCTCGCGCGTCTGGCCTTCATGGTCCGCTTTGAGCAGGGTTAAGTTGTACGTCCCTGCGGGCAGTTCGGACGCGCCTGTGTTTGCCCACAGCATCTCAGGCGCGTCTGCCTGCCGGTTATAGATGCAGGCGATCATCTCAATGCGCATAGTGGGGAGCTCCGGGGCGCTCTTGTTGACGTCATGATTGTGCGCCATCACGCGCCAAAGGATGTCTCCATAGGTCGTATGAGCTGCGCGCAGAACGCTGCCGGTCGGGAAGGCTTTGGGGCCCAAGCCCTGCCGCACAAGCTGCTTGATCTTGGAATAGCTGTCGATCTCAGTCATGCTGCCGGCCTGTGCGAAGGCGATCACATTAAGCGCGTTGACCGCCTCCCTAAGCGTGCTCTCCCTGGGGAAATTAACCGTATCACTGGGCATGTTCGATCCTCCTTAATAGGTGTAGGTGATGTTAAGCCCGGCATCAGCAGGGTCAACCGAGAAGGACAGGCCGCTGAGGCGTTCGCTGATCGCCGTTTGAGCCGCCGCTGCAGAGTCTGCCGCCGCGTCTTCCGCGTTTTGCTCGGCCGTTTCCGCTGCGCCCTTGGCCGCTTCGGCCGCTTCCTTGGCTGCCTCCGCATCAGCCAGGGTCACTAAAATGCCAGCGGCGAGCTGGTTGATCTCATCCACGTAGTCCGGGATCGGGGCCGGCGCGGCGCCCGCGGCGGGCAATCCCGGGCGAACATAGGTATTGACGCGAGGGGACTTTCGGACCACATCGCCCTGCGTGTAGGTGATGACTGCCTGTCCGTGCCCGGAGTAAGCTGTCACAACCTGGGAGATCATCCAGGTGAGGGTATTGCCGGAGATCTGGATCTTGGTTGGAGGCACCGGGTAAACACCCGGATCATCAGGCCGCTTGTAGCTGATTGTCACCGCGCCGCCCGGCCACTCCGCCAGCCAGGCCGTGATATCAAACTGCAGCTCGACGGCGTCATTCTCGCCCTGATTGCCCAGCGGAATAATGGCTCCATCCTGCAGCGTATCGGGATTGTATACGTCCATAGTGACTCCTTTCGGGCGCTGCCCGCTTATTTCTGCGCTTTATTGATCTCCAGCTTTTGGGTGACTTCCGCCGGTAGCTCGGCCTTAACAGCTTCCAGGGCCTCTTGCGCGGTCTGGAGCTGCTGGCTGGCCATTATCCGCTGTTCCTTTTCCGCGATCAGCTGCTGCCTCGTGGCCTTGAGCTCCGCCTTGGCGGCTTCCAGTTCTTCCTTGGCGGCGTCAAACCCCTTTTGCAGGTCAGCCATCTGATCCAGCACCAGATCAGCGTCCGACGGTCGATACAGCAGCAGCTCCAGGTCGACGATGGCGGTGAAGCCCTTATAAGTCTTGTAACCATCATCAATATCGATCACGCCGCAGGCCAGCGCCTTGACATCCTCCTCGGATAGCCCGCCCTTGACGGCAATGGCGATAGTCGGCCGCGTTTGTCCATTGATCTCGCCCTGTCCCTCGGTGACGCACATCGCCTCGATTCTCCTGCCTTTTGCCTTGATTCTCATAGTTTCCCCTCCTATTTCAATCTTAGTAGACTGCCGCGTCGGCCTGGTTAACCAGCGCGATCAGGAAGCACTGGGCCACGATGCGGCTTAGTGAGTTTGGTATGATTTCGATGGTATGCCAGGCGTCCCGGGTCACCTTGCCGGCCGTTTTAGTCAGATGCTCGGTGATATCATGCGATATCCGCGAGGTCCAGGTACCAATGGTCACGCCGTCCACCTTGACGCTGGCGGCCGTTGCCGTTGGGCCCTGGTAGATGCCGTAGACCAGCGCGTGGGTGTGATCGGCCAGCGTCACGGTATGGCTGTGCGCGGCGATCGATACGCTGTGGGTGTGCTGATTCAAGCCGTGCACATGCGAGCCGACGACGTGCGTATGACTTTGCATGCTATGCGTATGGCTCGATACTCCATGCGTATGGCTGTCGACTTGGTGCCGATGGCTCGGGCCTGTGTGGTTATGAGATATGCCGTTTTCAGCGTAGGCACCCCCGGTGTTTCCGGTTCCGGAATAGTTGGTGTATGGTTGGCTCTCTCCCGTGGAGCTGAGGCCGCCGGATCCTGTATTGGCCGTGCTCGGGCCGCCGGTGTCGAACTCTCCCGATGCCTTGGTATTGCGTCCGGCGCTGTCCTGTCCGCTGGTTACGGTCGCCCCGCCTCCGGACTCACTGGTAACTGATGTTCCGCCCCCGGCCGCCGCGCCCGTCTCGTAAGCCCTGAAGGCTTCCAGTACAAACGATAGCTTCAGGCTCTGGATCCCCACCAGCTCCGCCGGCACGAATATCCGGAAGATCACCGGGTTGCTCGGATCCGCGTTTTCAGCGGTGTGATAGGGGTACATCTGCGTAAACTCGCTGATCTGCGAGTTTTTGAGCATCAGCTTGGTCGCCTTGATGCCTCCGCTTGGGTCAACCCAGAACGGCGCTGTCTCTTTTGTCTCGCCTCCGGCGATCAGGCGGATATCCGGATCCATGTTGGTCAAGCGCATGTAGCTGGCGCCGCCGCCTGTAACCAGGTCAAATCCGCCGCCGGACCTGATTTTGAGATGCCCATCGGCATATACATCAATGCCCGCTTTGGACAGGCCAATGGAGGAAGTTTTAAGGTTGCCCAGATCCGTGTCGATCTGCCCCGTCCAGCTGCTGTCAATGATGCAGCGTAGGATACCGGGCGAGGTAATATCGGCCACATTGACCGAGATCTCCTTGGTTCCGATGTGCGCCGGGTCCGCGTTAAAGGCGGCGTCTCCGGCGGCATCACCGCTGATCTTTTCCCAGCGCACGTCCGCGTCCGGAAGATCATCCGTTACGTCAATGCCCTCGTCATAGATCGTCAGCCGGGCCATGGTGACCGGATTATGAACGTCGAGCATCGTGCCCTTGCTCAGCTCCATCACCATCTGCTGGCCGAGGGAATTATTAAGAACCTCAGTGATCACCTCCGGCACCAGGTGCGTCACGCCGATGGTGTGTGCCATGATCTTGGTGCCGCTGATGCTGTATGCCAGGATCTCGCTGCCGCTGAATCCCTTCCCGGTGCCGAACGTTCTCCACTCCCAGGTGCCATCCGGGTTCTTGGCGTCGGCGATCGCCAGGATGCCGGGGCCGATGTAGAGAGCGCCGTAATCCGGGCTTGATTCGTTGGTATTTTCCAGCAATGCGCCTTTTCCTGCGATGACCGATGCGTTTTGATAGCTGCCGGACGCGATCAGGCGCGTGGTCAGCAGGTCGATCTCGCCGCGTAGCGTGCGGGCGCGCACATGGCCGTCATGGTCGAGTATCTTTCGCACAAGCTCGGTGGTGCGCACGAAGGAGCTGAAGCCCTGGAAGAGCCCGTCTGTGCCGGTTTCGGCCAGCGTGACACTGATCACATTGTCCGTCAGGCAGTCCGTCTCCACCTCCATCGCTCGCAGCTTGACGTTTTGGCCGAGGAACTCGTGGTGCACGGTGACGGTGTCGCCCTCATCCACGCGTTCCAAATCCTTATACCAGCTGTATTGCCGGCTGCCGCGCACGCGGACCATGTTGATCCGTACCGTCAGCTTGGGCTTGTCGAGTTTATCAAGCTCCTCAAGCCCCTTTTGCATCAGGATCTCGGGATCCTCGTCATCGTCAAAGGTGACATAGCCCTCGCGGACAAAGGCGTATTTGCTAAGCGCGTCGCTGTCCAGATAGTTATTGCCGCCGTTGATGCTTTCAAAGTTTGCGCCCTGATAACCCAGCACATGCAGCCGGGTGACCACCTCGTTGATATCTTCGGTCATCTCAACGCCGTCGATGTTCTTGCCCACGCGGATCTGCAAGCCGCGGTCTGCGCCCGACTGCTCGCGCAGGCTGATCGTCCAATTATCGGGCACGATTTCGCCGCCCCAGCGGTCGATGATCTGCTCCAGCGCGGCGGTCCTGGGTACCTCTAATAGATCCAGATACTCCAGTTTTTCAGCGTCGACATCCACCGTGCCGGGCGTGAAAGGCGTGCCGGCCAGCACCTGCGTCAGCGCTTGGGTACCCGTGATGCCGTCAATGGTCGCCTCATCCTCGGCGGTCTCGATGTTCACGATGTAGCTGTGCCGCAGGTCGTACATCACGTGCGGGGCTTCCAGGCTGATGGCCCGCTTGCCGGCACGCTCCCGGCGGCTGGGGATGGTAATGCGGTAAAACTGGCCATTGTAGCAGATCAGCCGGTCGGCGATCAGCAGGTTGGCGTTTTTCTCAGTCCATGGGCATGTCAATCGCAAAGATCTGTCGCCGTTGACGCGGCGGATCAGCCGGGCCTCGGTCGCGTCGTGAATGATGCCCAGGCCGTGGGTGTCACGGGCCGCCAGCGCCTGCGCGGGGGTGAGATTATGCGGGTGAATGGCCAGCATGGCGGCCTCCTTTTGATTATTAGCTGCGCTCGATCACCAGGATGTGCGCGGTCAGGTTTGGGTTGACGCCGGAAAACGTGAGCAGGGGATCGCGGCCGATGGCTGCGTAATCGCCTGATATGTTGGGCACCGGCGTCCGGATACCCTCCACCTTGTCGTAAACCTGCATCGCCTCCGCGTCCAGCCAGACGGCGCTTGTCACCGGCAGGCCGGGGATCGTCAGGCCTCCGGAGCCGCCGATCGTCAGGCTGTCCCAGCTGCCAATCAGCAGCATGTATACCTCAGGGGGGTAGGGTGATGTGCCGTCATGGATGGCAACGCTGCCGGTGACGGTCCCACTGCCCTGCAAGGCCAGGTTGTGCCCGGCGTTGTTCTCTGTGATCTGCTCGGGGATGGGCAGCGCCTGGCTGGGGATCCATCCGGCGGATACGCCCAGCACGCGCAGGCGGCAGGGCGGGTTGGCCATGAATTTAACCCGGAATCGCAGCCATTCCTCCACCACGTCCGTGGCCACCACCTCGGACACGTGCCCGCGGAAGTGATGGTCCGGCAGATCAGAGAGGATCAGGTGATCCGCGTCCCACAGGGTTTTGGAGATGGCCCGGTGGCGGCGGAGGATGTCCTTTTCGTCGTCACCGGTGATGGCCATGTTGATGGTGATGGTCGCGGGTTTGAAGTTGCGCTGCGCGTCCCGCAGAGCGGTCATGCGGCCGGGGATCTGCGCGCTGCCGTAATCGGCCGGGGCCAGCAGCGGCACGTCCCAGTCCATCACATGAAGATCCAGGACGCTGTCGCTGCGCCAGCTGCCGATTTTGATGTAGTCGTACATATTTCCCCTTTCATTTAGACGATTGTTTTGGTATATTGTTTTCCAAGAAAGGAGGTGAAATAAATGGGATTTAAGGTTACTGGTTTAGACTCTCTCCAGAAGCAGTTCGACGGTATGATTCGTAAAGCTAATGCGTTGGACGGCGAGCACAAAGTCGAATTTAGTAAGTTGTTTCCCGAGGAGTTCATGCGGAAGCATACCGACTACAGTTCGATCAATGATTTCTTCGACGCAACCGGTCTCAAGGTCGATTCACAACAGGACTTTGATGACCTGTCTGAAGATGAACTTGACATCAAGGTCCAGGAACTGACTAATTTCAACTCTTGGAAAGATTTCGCGGGCGAAGCAGCTGCGGAATACTTCTCGAAGAAACTCGGCCTCTCGTAACGCTACTGGATGCAAGACAGCCGCCCTCTCTACAGGGCGGCTGTCTTGCTCCGGATTACTTGCGCATCCTTTCACACTTGACGGCCTTACGGATCCCTGTTTCGATTGCCTCAATGATCGCCTCTGCTGCCACTTCCCCATCAAAGACAACGTTGATGGTTAGATCCTTTGCCTGAAACTTATCCATGTTTCTACCTCCACATATCTCTCTGTATGGATCTCATCCGCTCCTCGAATCCGTCGATGATCCGGTCAATGTCGCTGTCGTCTCGGATCACCGCGCCGCTGAGGTCGATGCTGTACTGTGTGCCGCCCTCCGCCTGGCGGTCGGCCATCGCCTGCAGCACGCTTTCAAGCTGCTCCGCGGTGATGCCCTGCACAGCGCCAAGGCCGCCGGTACCTGTCTGCAGCGTGGGATCGGCCAGCAGGTCGCCCAGGCCGATCACGCCGGCGCCAAGGGCTTTATTGAGCGCGTTGATGCCCGCCAGGGTGTCATTGAGCTGCTGCTGTTCAAGCCTCAGCGCCTCATCGCGCTGCAGGCGTTCCAGCTCTTCGGTCAGCTCGCGGCGCTCCCTGGCGCTGCGTGTCTGCCGGATCCTCTTTTCGAGATCCGCGACATTATCCTGGTAATCCTCCGCCCGTGCCGCCTCTTGCTTGGCCGCGAAGGCCGCTGATAGCGACGAAGACACGGAGGCCAGGAAGTCCGCGCCCAGCTGCTGCTGCAGCTTGTAGTTTTGCTGGATAGAGGAGATCTCCTCGCGCTGGTTTTCCTGCAGCTGAGCCATCAGCTTGTTGTGCGCCTCAGATCTAGCCTGCTGCTCCTCCTGAGACAGCGCGTCATACCCGGCCTGCTCGGCGTCGATTAGGGCTTTGTACTTCTTTTCGATGGCGTCGACGCGCTTGTCCAGCTCCGTCTCGTCATAGTACGGGCGCCAGCTGCCCGTCAGCTCCAGCATCCGCTGGTATTCGGCATCATAGCCGTTGATGGCCGCCCGCAGGTTGGCCTGTTCCTGGGCCACGCGGGCCAGGGTAGCATTGATGCCGGCGGAGTAGTCGGGCGCAGGCGCAGCTTTATTGCCGCCTCCTCCGCCCCCGCCCCCGCTGCCTTTCTTAGGCGGATCCATGGCCGTCCAGACATCGCCGGGGATGTAGCCCATGCCGGAGATCCTGGCCAGGGTTTCTTCTACGCGGGGGTTTGCGGCGGGTGTCACTGCCGCAGGGTTAAGAATCTCATTGATCACGCCGGCATTATAGCTGTCGGAGTAAGCGGTTCCCACTGTATTGCCTGCGCCTTTGACGGCCGCGACAATGGATTTTGATGTATTAACCACCGTGTCACGGATGTTGTGCACGATGTTGATCATTGACTTGGCCGGCGAAGCAATGCCAAGCCCCTGCTTGGTGCCCGCTTCCATCTGCTTGCCCAGATATACGCCGGCAGCTCTGACCTGAGGGCCCTGGGCGCGCGCCTGCGCGGCCAGATCCCGGCCTGCCTGAGCGCCGATCGCCCCCATGGCTGCCGGAAGGTTGCCAACAGGGCCGGTCAGGGTGTCCTCTATGTGGACTTCCTCTTCCTCGGCGCCTGTGTTGGCGCCGTCGACAAGCGCCCCTCCGGCGTCTTGCCCGGCTTGGTTCAGATCGTTCTTGAGCTGAGGGGGAGGGGTGAGGGTGTCCCAGATGTGAACCTCTTCCTCTTCCGCCGCATTGTTAGCCGCATCGATCGCGCTCTTAGCCGCCGCGGCTGCATCCTGGGCCGCCTTGCTGTTTGCCGGGTCCGTTTCAGTCGTCAGTTCGTAGTCACGCACAGGGGCATCGCTGAGCGTCTTGTCAAAGCTCTCTTTATATACGTCGGCATTTTTCGTTCCAGCTTCCGCTTCGATCTGAGTTAGAGATTCTCCGCGGCCTGTTGCCTGATAATCGCCTTCCGCAGTCAGATAATCCTTATTCGCGAAGCTCTCAAGCTGCTCATACTGCTGCAGCATATCCTGATACTGCTGCGGAAGCTCAAGCCCCTCCGTGTTAAAGATGCCCTGCAGCTTGATCAGGTCGTCATAGATTCCTTTGAAGTTTTCAACGAACTTCCTGGCCGAATCAGATGAGAGCTCTAAAGACGCCCCTTCATTCACCAGGCTCTGATCAGCGGCAAGCTCCACCGCGGTCAGGCCCCGGGTCTTATCAGACCAAGCCTTCGCCCTTTGGATCTCGGCCCGGTAATTGTCCATCGTTTCGCCGTAGTAGGCCTGATCGGCGATGTTCAGCCCGCGCTGGATAACACGCGCCTCTTTTTGCCCATACGCTTCGCGCGCCTGTGCCATCAGCGCGTTGTATTGTTCGTCTACGCTGGAGTACTGGTTTTTATCGTAGTAGTTGTTGAGGCGCATTTTCTCGGCCTGATAGACCGCGTCCTCAAATACCTTGTCAACCGCCTGGCGGCCTTCCTCTTCGATCTTTTTGCGTTCAGCCTCAAGGGCGAGTACGCTGTCAGCACTCAGGCCGCCGGCCCGTGCGCGCTGAATAAAGGCGCTGTCTCGCGCCTGTTCGTCAATGGAAGTTGCCTTCTGGACCAGGTCAAACAGCTCTTTTTGCAGGCGTATGACGCGCTCCACATCCTCGGGATCAGGCTCTCCGTCACCCGCGAGCGCGTCTTTCACGGCTTTTCTTAGTTCCTCACCCTTGGCCGCCATTTCGCTGTCAAGCCCGCTGAACCACTGGCTCGTGCTGAGCTTGAACTCTTCACCTTCGCCCGGATCAAACAGCTGGTTGAGGCTTGTCACGATCCGTTCCCGGCCCTTGTCCAAAGACTGTTCCGCGGCGTCTATCAGGCTGTCGACATCGCCGGGTAAACCGGCCAGGCTGCTTGTGTCGCCCGTGACCGTGAATGTGTACACCTTTGTCGACAGCTGGTTATGCAGGCCGCTAAAGTTGTCCCACGCAGCCTTGGCGGCATCGCTGGCGCTTATCAATCCGCTGGTTTCGATAACCGGCTTCCCGAACCCCTCAGCGATGATCTTTTGCACCTCGCTGGCCGACAGCTCAATGTCGCCAAACAGCTCACTTGTGCGTTCCAGCACGGACTTGTCATAATCCTTAGCCGCGGCAATGCCGATGCCGGCAATGGCTGCCGCGCCGGCGAGGCCCAGGGCGATCAGCCCGCCCGGCCCGCTCAGCACACCCACCAGGCCCTTGACCAGCATCATGGCCGGGCCAATCGCCGCGGCGACGCCCGCCTGCGTGATGATGCTCTTTTGCTGCTCCTCATCCAGGTCGGCGAATTTGTTGGCCAGATCCGCCACGCCATCGGCTGCGTCGCCCACAACGGGCAGGAAAGCGTTTCCGATGGAGATAGCGGCGCCGTTGATGCTGTTCTTCGCCAGCTGGATCTTGGATTCCGTGGTGCCGTAGCGCTGCTCGGCCTCTTTAGTCAGGGCGATGTTTTCATCCCAGGCCTCATTGGCGCGGCTGATATTTTTCTCAAGCTGTCCCTGGGCGCCGGTCATGCGCAGCAGGGTGTCCGTGATCCGGATGTCTGAAAGGTTGAGCTCTTCCAGCACGCCGTACACGTCGCCGCCGGTTTCGTTGAGCAAGGCCAGGCCGTCAATGAAGGATATCAAAGCTTCCAGCGGATCCGCGCCGAACGCGGCCGCGAAGGCCTGCTCGCTCATATTGGCGGTCTTGGCGTAAACCTTAAGGCCGTCGCCGCCCGCGCGCACATCCTGCAGCATGCGCTGCAGCACACGGCTTGCCGCCGATCCGCCCGCCTCCGCGTTGATGCCGAGGCTGGCCATCGTGGCGGCCAGTCCCATCACCTGCGCGTTGCTCAGGTTGAGAATGCTGCCGGCGCCACTGAGGCGCTGAGCCATATTGACGATATCCGCCTCCGTGGTAGCGGTGTTGTTGCCCAGGTCGACGATGGTGCTGCCCAGGCGGTCGATGTTGGAGATATCCATCCCCATGACATTGGCGTATTGCGCCAGCATGGAGGCGCCGGCCTCCTCGGATAGGTTGGTGGCCACAGAAAGATCCGCGATCGTGCGCGTGAATTTCTCCAGCTGCGCCTGCGGCACGCCCAGCTGACCGCCGGCTTCCATGATCCCGGCCAGGCCTTCCACGCTTTTCGGAACAACCCGGCTCATCTCCAGCAGCTGCTTATTGAGCGCGGCGTATTCCGGCTCGCTGGCGTTGACGGTCTTGCGCACGCCGGCGAAGGTGCTTTCAAACTCAATTGCTGCCCTGGTGGAGGCCACAAAGCCGCCCACCACAGGAGCAGTCACGCCGGCAGTCATGGCGATGCCGGCGGTGCCAAAGATATTCCAGGCCGCGGCCGCTTTTTGGGCGGCGGTCGCGTTTTCGCTCGCGAATACCTTGGCCTGCGCGCCCGCTGCATTCAGGCCGGCGATATATTTATTAGTATCCAGCGTCAGATAGCTGACGATATCGCCTGCTCGAAATGCCATTCTTTTCCCTCCGTTTATCAGTTAATGTGCATCGGTTTGTCCTATATTCACCGTCGCCCCCAGCGCTTTTAACGCCTGCAGAGCGGCCCGGTTACGGTTGACAGGCTTGCCGATCTTGTCCTTGATTGCGTAGTCTGGCGGCTTTTTCTGCCGCATTAAAAAAGCGCCTGCCTCATCCAGGCAGTACGCGATGTATTCGTCCCTGATGCCCAGCATGGCGCTGGGCCGTGATCCGAAGCTCTTGGCCGTCAGGCAGAGCGAGTAGAAACCCGGCTCCTTAACGAAAGGCCTTTAGACCCTCGGTGCCTCCGATGCCGTAGTAGTAGATCGCCAGCAGCTGACGGTCCGTCAGGGCGGCGCCCGCCTCCACGATCTCCTCATAGCTGGGCTCCACCAGCACACGCCCGGCGTAATAGTCGAGCACCTTGGCGTTGTCCTTAATGCCGCGCACGCCGCCCACGCCTTTGGTGTAAAGCTCGCTCACGGCGTTCAGCAGCTCGTTGGGCACGCTGCCGCTCTGCGCCATCTCCAGCAGGCCCAGGCGCTTCACTCTGGCCACAAAGGGCTGCCCGTCACCAAAGCCCGG
>JAEWRJ010000073.1 GCA_023460055.1 Bacillota bacterium
TACATTCGATGTGTTGCAATCGAATGTAAAGAGATATAAAGGAGAAAATATTTGTATGGATAATAAAGGTGAGATTATTATTTATCAAACAGAAGACGGATTAGTTAATATAGATGTTAAGGTGGAAGATGAAACGGTATGGTTAACGCAAGCACAGTTAGTTGAGTTATACCAGACATCAAAATCTAATATTAGTGAACATATAAAGCATATTTTTGAAGAAAGAGAGTTAGAGGAGAATTCAGTTGTTCGGAAATTCCGAACAACTGCTTCGGACGGAAAGAATTACAATATCTGTTTTATTCCTTCAGTTGAGAGATAAGACATTATAAAATATGTTACTTGCCGAGATTATTGAAAATATACCTTGACACCAAGGGGTATTAGATGCGATGGCAATCAGAATTGAAGCAGCAATATATGTTGAGTAATTAAAGAGAAAAATATAGCCGACAAAAAGCGGCATAGGAAGTCGAGTAAATAAAATCCGGATAAGATATGATTCTAATGAGGGTGAGAATATGGATTGGGTTAAACAACTGAATGAATCAATTAACTATATTGAAGAAAATCTTGCAGGTGAAATATCATATGAAACAATATCTAAAATTGCAGGATGCTCTGTTTATAATTTTCAAAGAATGTTTTCTTATATCGCAGACAAACCATTATCTGAGTATATAAGGAGCAGGCGTTTAACAATGGCAGCTTTTGATTTACTGAACAGCACAGAAAGAATAATTGATATTGCATTAAAATATGGGTATGAATCTCAAGATGCATTTACTCGTGCATTTAAAAGCTTTCACAGTGTACTGCCTTCAAGTGTAAGAAATGAAACAGTTCAGCTGAAATCCTGCCCAAGACTCTCCTTTCAAATTACAATAAAAGGAGAAAATCATATGAATTATCAGATTGAACAGTGCCCGGCATTTAAGGTAATGGGAATATCACATAAAGTAAAAACATCAACGGCATTTGAAGTTATTCCGGAGATATGGGAAAATGCATGGGAAGATGGAACAATGAAAAGATTTATTGAGAATTTTCCTGACTACAGACCTGCAGGATTTTTAGGAATTGCAGAGGGAGGACAGTGGGGAGATTCGGAAGAAATGAATTATATATTAGCTGTAACAAGCTATGTTTATGATTCTCAATGCAAACATATACCTATACTTGATGGTATGAAGGAATTTTCTTATCCTGCTGCAACCTGGGCAATTTTTGAAGCTAATGGAGAATTGCCAAGTGCAACGCAAAAGGTCTACAAGCAGTTTTACACTGAATGGCTGCCAAATTCAGGATATGAGCTGGCAGACCTGCCGGTTATCGAGTGTTATATGCAGGAAAACCGTCAGGAAGTTTGGATTGCAGTGGTTAAGAAACAGGAAGGTGAATAAGCCATGACGTATTCATTTAAGTCATACCATTATAATGAAGGTAACAGGATATTTATAAAAATCCCCTTCAATGTTTGGGATACTTGTGGTAAGAAAGGAAATATACCCGTTAAAGCATTTATTGATGATATAATCTTTGAATGTAAGCTTATACCGAAAGGTAAAGGAGAATATATACTTCCGGTTAATAAGGATATCTTTAATAAACTGAGTTCAAATGGTGAATTAGATGTTAAATTTACTATACTGGAACAATTGACGAGAATAAATAATAACAGTCCGTACAATAAAGATAATCCAATAAGACACATTGAAAGTATCAATTACCTGAAGCAGCCTGCAAATGGTTATTGTGGACAAACATGTATTGCGATGCTGGCAGGGATTTCTGTTGATGAGGTTATGAAAATAATGAAAAGTAAAAAATGGCAGGCAAGCATAAGTAAAGTACTTGAAACTCTTGACTATTTTGGGTTTTCATATAAAAGGGTTGTTTATACACAAGGAGAAAAGGTGAACTTTCCAAAATGTTGCATAATAAATGTCAGAAGCCCTGTTAAGAATCATCTTTTGGTTTACTTTGACGGTGTTTTTTATGATCCGACTTCAGGTGTTACAGATGATTATCAGTATGAGGATATAATTAGCTTTATAGAGATAATTGAAGAATAAAGGGGCGGCAGGAATTGATGCCATGACCTTTAAGTTAGTTTTTAATAGATGAAGTTTAAATTGTGGGGGAGAAGAGAAATTGCAATCAATAATAAATCTGATTTTTTATATTGGCATAATGGAGTTTTTTCTCATGTTTCTTTTACTGACAAATACTTTCACATTTTTACTATACGTGGCAGACAAACGAAAGGCAGTAAAAGGCAGACGGCGCATAAGTGAAAAAACATTATTAATTTTCACTATATTGTGTGGAGGAATAGGGGCACTGTTGGGTATGTATTTTGCAAATCATAAAACGAGAAACAGGAAATTCAAATTCGTAGTAGTAATTGGTCTTATTATTACACTTATTCCCCTGATACATATTGTACATGGGCTTACGCTGAGTAAGATAATCCGCTATGTGGAAATTGAGTTTCGTTCGGAAAATTGGCCGCCTGAGTTGGATGGTTATCGCATCGCTTTTATGTCAGACATGCATGCCATAACAGATGAAGATATGCGCAAAGTCGCAGCAGAGCTAAATGACAGAAATCTGGATTTGCTGTTATCAGGCGGAGACTTTTTAATGGAGGACGATCATTATAAAGGAACTGTCAGAGAAATAGCTCAAATAAGTACAACGGACGGAATCTTTGGTGTGGAAGGAAATCATGATGACTACAATAAACTTTTCCGGACACAAAATGAATACGGTATAAAATCACTGGACAATAGCGGAACGCGTATAAGAGAAGGCTTTTATCTGGCAGGTGTCCATGATATGTATAACAGAAGACCTGACATAAAAGAGGCTGTTGCAGGTGCAAATCCAAACGATTTTGTTTTGCTCCTTTCACACAGTCCGGACTTGTCTATGCAACAATCTACAGATGGAATTGATTTAATACTTTCCGGTCATACCCATGCCGGACAAATTACTTTTTTTGGTTATCCGTTTTACTTGATATACGGTAGTCTGCCTATAACAGATTACGGGACACGTTTTGCTTATGGGTTTGCCCGTTCAGCTGACGATGTACCCGTGTTTACAACCAGCGGAACAGGCACTTTTTCTAATATACCAAGGATTTTTACAAGACCTGAGGTTGTGATTTTCACTATGTATAGTGAGTAGAGTAGTCATAAATTAATTAATTATTTCTGACTTTTCTAAAATTTTTAGCACTTGTGCAAAATATTAACTATGTTAAGATTTAATTGGTTAATATTTTATCAATCAAGGGAGGAAAAAATGTTTAGGAAAGTTATTGCATTATTATTATG
>JAEWRJ010000074.1 GCA_023460055.1 Bacillota bacterium
TTATCCACGGTATAGTCAGCGCACGCTCTGTAAAAGCCGATGCTTTGATTATATCGCTGGATCAGCTCATCCCGGCCTGAGCCCGTCCCAATTTCCGTCAGGAGGTCAGCCAGCAGCTGATCCAAAGGACGGTCTACATGGATGATTAGACCGTGATTTTGCATCAGCTGTACGTTCTCCTTCATCATCGGCACATCACTGCCCGTCGAGATGACGCTGGGCGTTTCGCCCACAAGTTCCATCAGAACACCCGTTTCAGCGTTATGATAAAAGGACTCCCCCAGCTTTTTGCAGACATCCTGAACAGACATTCCCATCATCGCGCTGACGCGCTCGTCTGTGTCGATAAAGGGAACACCAAGACTGTTAGCCAGGTTTTTGCCAAGTGTGGATTTCCCGCTGCCCGCCATGCCAACCAAAAAGACATGCTGAGACACCATGTGCTGTCCCTCCAGGATGTATCCTTGTTTCATAAAACTACAACCTTATCATATCACCTCAATAAAATATTGGCAAGACTATCCTTATAAGCAAAGGATACTCGTGCCAATACTCGAAAGGCCAGCGCGTTTTATGAGTTGATGGCCGCCTCATCCCGCTTGATCGTTTCCGCCAGCGCGTCCGCCATCAGTTCAAGCTCCGCCCCCTGCTCGGGCAGCATAGACGAGCGGATCACCATCGGAGGCACGAGCAGCGTCATATTTTTCATAGTTTCAAGCTTCTTTTGCATGATGGTATGAGCCGATGGACTCCAGGACCCATTCCCGATGAGGGCCACCTTTCTGTTTTGCAGGTTCAGGTTGCCCATGTCCGTGATCAAGGTGTCCATTCCCTGATACAGGTGCATGTTATACGTGGGTGAAGCCAGCACGAGGTGACTGTATTGGAACACCCGGGCGATGATGTATGAATAATGAGTCTTTGACACATCGTAGATGCGGATATCCCGGATACCGCGCTGTGAGAGCAGGCCGGCCAAGCGGTGGATCACTTCCTCGGTATTGCCATACATGGAAGCATAGGCCATCACCACGCCTGCCTTCTCAGGCCTGTAGGAAGCCCATCGGGTATATTTTTCCAGCATCTTGCACATATCGTCGCCGCGCAGTACAGGTCCGTGCAGGGGACAAATCAGCTCAATTTTCTGTCCGCCCACCTTCTTCAGCGCGCCAAGCACCTGCTGGCCATACTTTCCGACTATGTTGGTATAATAACGGCGGGCTTCTTCCATATGCTGGTCAAAATAATCCATGTCGTCGCAGAACAGGTTGCCGTTATAGCCGCCGAAACTGCCAAAGGCATCCGCGGAAAACAGGATATTCTTGCTGGTCTCATAAGTGAACATCACCTCCGGCCAGTGCACCATCGGGGCCATGTAAAAACGCAAGGTATGCCTGCCCAGCGGCAGTTCATCGCCTTCCTTCACCTCCAGGGTCCGGCCTTCCAGATCCATCTGGTAGAACTGGCTGATCATCTGAAAGGTTTTCGAGTTGCCGACAATCTTGACATCAGGCCACATGCGGCAGATATCCTCTATGTGAGCGCAGTGATCCGGTTCCATATGGTTGATCACCATATAATCAAGCGGTCTGCCGCCAAGTGAAGCGCGCAGGTTATCAAAGAACTGCTGGCGGATGGCGTTATCGACCGTATCCACCAGAGCCGTTTTATCATCCACGATCATGTAGGCGTTGTAGGTGACGCCGTTATCCAGCGGGAACATGTTTTCAAACAACGCCAGACGGCGGTCACTGCCGCCCACCCAGTAAATATCCTTGTCTATCCTCTGTATGCAATCCATAGGGCGCCTTCTTTCCTTTATCATTTCATCCCCGCGCACAAAAAACAGCACAACCTTCAGCATTGTACTGTTTCCTGCGGCTTATCGTGTTGGCAATCGGCCTAAGCGTACCCGGGAAACATCGTAAGCATTTCAGGCAGAAAGGCCTCTGCCCTTCTCGCAGACATTGCAGGATGCGCAGCCTTGATACAAGAGCGGTCCGGTCATTCCAGCCTTGAATATATTATACTCCACGCACACTAAAAAGCAAGTTTGAGGCGCTGAGCAGCGCACGATCAATTATTTACAAATTTTTCATAAACCACTATGCAAAGCTGGTAATGTGTGTTATATTTATATCGGTGCCAAGCCTAAGGGTCAGGTGTTCCTCCAGGTTGTGTCGTCAGGTGACTGATGTGTGAAACCACGGAACCAGCTTGAAACACATCGGTTTGGACATAATTAAAGGAGGTACATGACTAGCATGTATACCGACAAAACCCTTACCTGCCGCGAGTGCGGCGCCGAATTCCTCTTCACCGGTTCTGAGCAGGCTTTCTACGCTGAAAAAGGCTTCCAGAATGAGCCTGGCCGTTGCCCCGGCTGCCGCGCGAATCGTCGCAGCAACAGCCACGGCAACAACGGCGGTGAACGCCAGATGTATGATGTAATCTGCGATGAATGTGGCGCCACCACGCAGGTTCCCTTCCAGCCCCGCGGTGATCGTCCGGTTTACTGCCGTGACTGCTTTGCCCGTCACAGCGGCCGCTAAGCTGAAGTAAGACTTCAAAACAAAGAACCCGCCGAAAGGCGGGTTCTTTTTCGCTCAATTCATGAAATAGTTCAGCGAGGCCTGGTATGCTTCACGCCTTGCCTGCGTGACATCCTCATCCGCGTTAGTATTCTCAAGATCCGCTATCCGGCGGCGCAGGTCTTTCATTTTAACACCCAAAGCCAGCGGGTTTTGCTTCAGGCGCACATAGTAATCTTCCGAACTCTCCCTGGGCCTTCTGGTAATCGCGTCTACGGCATCGCCTATCTCATCTCCAAACTGTCTGCGGATATCCCCTACGCTAATACGATCCGGCTGGTGTTCAACGGCATCCTGCAGATAGGCAACGGCCTTCATTTCATCAAAGTAGCAATCCTCCGCCAAAGCGTTCAAATACTCATAATGCGGATTTCCCTCTTGGTCCGTCTGTTCCTGATGAATCAGCTTGCTTAGTTCTCTCGCTTGAATGACCATTTCTTCAGTGCTCAATTATACATTCCTCATCGCGGCTTAGCGTTTGTCGTTATGATCAAAATAGCATAACCCGACATCTAAGCCAAATATTTCCGGGCTCTCTTGGAATTGCGCTCCATCAAAGAGAACCTTGTCTATTATACCCCTCGTGTGATTAAGGTAAGCTCACCTCAAAAAGCGGCAGTCAACAGGCTCTCTGCCTTTTGATATAGAATGGTGAGTTGTAAAATGAGTTGCCCATAAAAAGTGATCCATTAAGGGATCAAACCAGTTATGCTTAGTGTTGAAGACAAAAGCGACTGGAGAGAATCAAAATGGATCAGAAGAAGCATAACACAGG
>JAEWRJ010000075.1 GCA_023460055.1 Bacillota bacterium
GGTACAACACGCTTGACAGAACGCCCGCGCCAAGCAGAGTGGATACCATCATCTGCCAGCTCGCCGCCTTTTTATACAGCAGATAGGCCGCGCCGATCAGGATCAGCAAGGCGCTTGTCTCGCCCAGGCTGCCGGCGATATTTCCCAGGAACAGCTGAGACACGGGAGCCGCGCCCCCCCCTTAATTCAGTGTGATGATCGGCGTAGCCGAAGCCACGGTATCCACCGCGGTCCTGGCTGACCAAGCGGCAAAGCCGCCCGGAAAGCCGGAGAAAGGCAGCGGCCACTCCATCGTCATCTGGGTGGGAAAGGCAATGTAAACGAAGCAGCGCCCGGCCAGCGCGGGGTTAAAGATGTTGCGCCCGAATCCGCCGAAAGCCATCTTGGCAAATACGATTGCAAACAGCATGCCGATCACGGCGATCCACATCGGCGTCAGGGGCGGCAGGGTCAGCGTATACAGCGCCGCTGTCACGAACACCGCCTCGCTCACCTTGGCCTTATCCTTATTGATTGAACGCATGACCAGATATTCGGCCACGGCGCCAATCAGGGCCACAACCAGCGCCATGACCGCATGCCGCCAGCCAAAGAAGTAGATGGATCCCAACCCTGCCGGCACCAGAGCCAGCAGCACCGTACGCATCAGTTTTTGCTTGGTAAAAAGGCCTGAATACCGCATACGCCTCACCTCATCAGATTGTTATGCCAGGATTATACATGATATTTTGACAGAATAACAGGATATCAGCAACAAATCGAATATAAAAAATGAAACTGAGACTTAAGAATGCTAAACTAATAGATTCCCAAGAATGATGCGTTGGCGGCAAAAAGCCGCCCGGAGGCGGCTTTGTCAGCGCAAATCACTGAAAAATGTCTTTTACTTTATCTTTAAAGCTTTTTTGCTTTTCGTTTTCTTTGCTGCCTGTCGCCTCATCAAACTGGCGCAGCAGTTCTTTTTGTTTTTCGCTCAACCGTTTGGGCACCTCGACCCTTACCGTGACCACCAGGTCTCCCTTGATGTTGGTACGCAGGCGGGGCATGCCCTTTCCCTTGATACGGAAGGTGGTATCGGTCTGCGTTCCCTCAGGGATCTTCTGTTTCACGGTGCCTTCCAGCGTGGGGATATCAAGTTCCGCTCCCAGCGCCGCCTGCGCGAAGCTGATGGGCATCTCCATGTAGAGGTTGATGCCGTCGCGCTTGAACAGCTTATGCGGAGCTACATGAATGACGATCTGCAGGTCGCCGTTGGGGCCGCCATTGCGACCCGGCTCCCCCTGGCCGCCCAGCACGATCACCTGGCCGTCATCAATGCCGGCAGGAATGTTCACATTGGCGGTGCGCTTATGCTTTTTAAGGCCCGAACCGCCGCAGCCCGTGCAGGGCTCCTTGATCACCTTTCCTGTACCGCCGCAGGCATGGCACGGCCTGACCGTTACCATGAAACCGCCTGCAGAGCGCACCTGGCCGCTGCCATTGCAGGTCTGGCAGGTTTGCGGCTGGGTGCCAGCCTTGGCTCCGCTGCCGTGGCAGATATCACAGCTCTCATTGCGAGTGAACTCAAAAGACTTCTTCGCGCCCGTGGCCGCTTCCTCAAAGCTGATGCCCAGGCTGAAGCGCAGGTCATTGCCCTGCTGGGGCGCGTTGCGCGATCTGGCTCCGCCCATGCCCCCGCCAAAGAGCTGATCAAATATGCTCTCAAAGCCGCCCATCTGGCTGGGATCGAATCCGAAACCGCCAAAACCGCCCCCGCCCATTTGCGGCCCGTCCATACCGAACTGGTCATAGCGCGCGCGCTTGTCGGTATCGGAGAGCACCTCATTTGCTTCGTTGATCTCCTTGAAGCGCTCCTCCGCCGCTTTATCGTTAGGATGCAGGTCGGGGTGAGATTCCTTGGCCAGCTTGCGGTAGGCTTTCTTGATATCTTCCTGGCTGGCAGTTTTACCGACCCCCAGCACCTCATAATAATCTCGTTTTGTTGCCATTCATCTCTCCTAAACCAAGGGGGAATTTAACGCCGTATGGGGCTGCAAGCGGTTTTGCGCTTGCAGCCCCAGGATGCGCGCTGAAGCTTAGTGTACTTCGCCGTCCGCGTCAACAGAGCCGTCGGCATTTTCAACGGGACCCTGGCTGCCTGCCTGCTGGCCGGGCTGAGCGCCCTGATCCTGATAGAGTTTGCCGAAAATCTCGTAAACCTTCTGGGTCATCGTGTCCATCGCGGGCTTGATTTCATCAGCCTTGCCGCCCTCACGTACCTTCTTGAAGGCCGCGATTTCATTTTCAACGGTAGATTTGTCGGCATCCGAGAGCTTGGCACCGTTATCACGCAGCTGCTTTTCAAGGTCATAGATCAGGTTATCCGCGCGGTTGAGCGTTTCCACTTCGTCCTTGCGGCGCTTGTCTTCTTCAGCGTACTGCTCAGCTTCCTTCACGCGGGCATTTATCTCATCTTCAGACAGATTGGTCGTCGCCGTGATTGTGATATTCTGAGTATTGCCGGTGCCCAGGTCCTTGGCAGACACGCTGACGATGCCGTTCTTGTCGATAGCGAATTTCACTTCGATCTGGGGCACGCCGCGGGGCGCGGCCGGAATGCCGGTCAGCTGGAAGCGGCCAAGTGTCTTATTGTCATAAGCCATGGGACGCTCACCCTGCAATACATGGATCTCAACGGTGGTCTGCCCGTCAGCGGCGGTCGAGAACACCTGTGACTTCTCAGTCGGGATGGTCGTATTGCGCTCGATCAGGCGGGTAAAAATGTGGCCTTCGGTCTCAAGGCCCAGGGACAGCGGCGTGACATCCAGCAAGAGCACATCCTTGACCTCTCCGCCCAGAACGCCGGCTTGGATGGCGGCGCCAATAGCTACGCACTCATCGGGGTTGATGCCCTTGAAGGGCTCCTTGCCCGTCACGTTCTTCACGGCATCCTGTACGGCGGGGATACGGGTGGAACCGCCGACCAGGATGACACGGTCGATCTGGGACGCAGTCAGGCCGGCATCTTTCAGCGCGGTCTGCATCGGGCCGATGGTGCGCTCCACCAGATCGGCGGTCAGCTCATTGAACTTCGCGCGGGTCAGGGTGATGTCCAGGTGCTTGGGGCCGTTGGCGTCGGCAGTGATGAAGGGCAGGTTGATGTTGGCTGCCATCACGCCGGACAAGTCGATCTTTGCTTTCTCGGCCGCTTCCTTCAGGCGCTGGTAAGCCATACGGTCCTTCTTGAGGTCGATGCCGTTTTCCTTACGGAAAATCTCAGCAATATAATCGATCACTCGGTTGTCAAAGTCATCGCCGCCCAGCATGGTATCGCCGTTGGTGGCCAGCACTTCAAACACGCCGTCGCCGATCTCCAGAATCGAAACGTCGAATGTACCGCCGCCCAGGTCATAGACCAGGATCTTATGGGCGTGTTCCTTATCAAGGCCGTAAGCCAACGAGGCCGCTGTGGGCTCGTTGATAATGCGCAGCACCTCCAGGCCAGCGATGCGGCCTGCATCCTTGGTGGCCTGGCGCTGGGAATCGGAGAAATACGCGGGCACGGTGATGACAGCCTGATTGACCGTCTCGCCCAGGTAGGCTTCGGCGTCTTGCTTTAATTTCTGCAGGATCATCGCGGAAATATCCTGAGGCGTATGGGCTTTGCCGTCAATCGTTACTTTGTGGTCGGTCCCCATCTTGCGCTTGATGGACGAAATGGTCCGCTCCGGGTTGGTGATGGCCTGGCGCTTGGCTATCTGGCCCACCAGACGCTCGCCGTCCTTGGAAAAGGCGACAACGGAAGGAGTTGTGCGCGCGCCTTCGGGGTTGGGGATCACGACGGGTTCTCCGCCCTCCATCACCGCGACGCAGCTGTTGGTCGTGCCAAGGTCAATGCCGATAATTTTGCTCATGCTGAAATCCTCTTTCTATCTATAAATTCGTTGTTTGCTTTATTTACGGTGCTCAGCCGACGATAACCTTCACCATCGCGTGGCGCAGCACGGTATCGCCCATACGGTAACCTTTCATCAGCACCTGGGCTACGGTGCCCGGCTCGCCCTCATCAGGCGTCCCCTGAACGACCGCGTCCTCCAGCTTGGGGTCAAAGATTTCGCCTTTTCGGTCGATCACGGTCACCCCCCGCTTTTCAAGGGCCTCCATCAGCTGCTTGTGTACCAGGCGCACGCCGCTCAGCAATGCCTCATCTGCGCTTTCCTGCTCCAGCGCTCGTTCAAAGTTGTCGCACACAGGCAGAATGGTTTTGATAAACGCGGCAGCCCCGTCATCAAAGGCTTCGCTTCTGACCGAAGCGTTGCGGCGGCGGAAGTTATCAAAATCCGCTTGGACGCGCTGGGCCATGTTGAGGTATTCATCCCGCTGAGCCTCTGCCCTACGCAGAGCCTCTTCAAGCGCCCCTGTATCCTGTGTCTCCGCTGCCTGCTGTACCTGATCAGGCTGCTCCCCTTCGGGCTGCTGCAGTGGTGTCTCCATCTCCTCTTGGTTCCGGCCCGTGTCTTTTGAATGTTTCATATTTCCTCCGGGTTAATTGTTATTGCCGGCAGCCAATAATTCGCTCAGTGCCTGACCGGCTACCTTCAGGGTATTGAGCACCTTGAAATAAGGCATTCTCAGGGGACCGACGATCCCAAGCGTTCCTCTGTGACCGTGTCCGACATCATAATAGGCCGTGACGACCGACAGGTCGCTCAGGCAGTCGATCCCGCACTCCGGACCGATGTGGACGCTGTACTCGCCCTGTGTCTCCTCCTTGAGCAAATCAAGCAGGCTGCTGTGTTCATTGAGCGCGGAAAGCACCTGCCTTGCCTTGTCAACATCGGCATACTCCGGGTGCTGCAGCATCCTGTGGGAACCAGCCAACTTCAGATCTTCTCCCGCGTTCTGCCGGTCCAGCTGCCCCGCCAGTTCGGCAATGCCGCCCAGCACCTGCTGGTCCCAGGGGGCATGCTGGGCATATATTTTCAAGAGCTGCTGCGCTTCCTTGAGGGTCTTTCCGCACAGCCGCTCTGTCAGCATCCGGCTGATGGCATATAATCCGTCAGCGTCCAGCAGATGGGAAACGCTGATCACGCTATCACGGAACACGCCACCATCGGTCACCACCACCACCAGCGCCGAAGCGCGGTTGACAGGCACAAGCTGCATGCTGAGTATCCGCAGTTCGTCCTGCCTTGGCGCCAGGACGACGGAGGCGTACTGAGTCATGTCGCTCAGCGCCTCCGCGGCAGCGATCGCCAGGTCATTCAGGCGGTTCAGGCGGCCGATGAAAGCGCGGCGGATCATCTCCGCCTCTTCCTGTTCAAGCTCCTGAGTCAGGCGATCGCGCAGGCTGTCTACATACAGGCGATAGGCACGGGCATTGGGTACGCGGCCGGCTGATACATGCGGCTGGACAAGATAACCCAGTTCCTCCAGATCGCTCATCTCATTGCGTATGGTGGCGCTGGACAGGCCGGAGATATACTTGCCTGAGATGGTACGGGAGCCTACCGGTGCCGCGGTCGATATATAGTCATCGATCACAGCCTGCAAAATGCGCTTCTTACGCTCATCCAGCTGCACCTTCCACTCCCTCCCCTTGCCTCTCTGTGGAATTAGCACTCTCGTTGCTCGAGTGCTAATTCGTGGACTCAATGTACCACGCATCCCCCTTCTTGTCAATAGCAGAAGGAAGAAATTCATCCAAGTTCATCCATCTTTTAGTGTCGCCATGTTAAAAAGGCGCAAAAAAGCCGCCGCTGGAAAGCGGCGGCACAAGCCCGCCGGAGATCCGGAAAGACAAACACCCCCTGAAATAAAGCGACACGGCAACAGGAAGGCCTAAACAGCCTCATCAAGTCCAGGTTTGATAGTGTACTTACTCAGTTCTCGCGCCTGAGCTGCTTGCCGATGTCATCGATGGCGTTTTTCAAGGCGGCATTTGCCCGGCTCAGCTCCTCGATCTTGGCACAGCCATGCAGGATCGTGGTATGGTCCCGCCCGCCGAGGCTTTCACCTATTTTGGGCAGGGAAGCGCTGGTCAGTTTGCGGGAAAGATACATCACCATCTGCCGGGGAACAGCGAAGCTCTGGTTGCGTCGCGGTCCCCGCACTTCTTCGGGAGTCACCGCGTAGTACTGGCAGACAGCCTCGATGATCTCGTCAACCGTGATGGAGGTGGGCGAGTGATCCTGAAATACCTCGCGCAGAGCCTCCTCGGCCAGCCCCATATCGATCTCCCGCTTTGACAGTGAAGCATACGCTACCAGGCGGTTCAGGCTTCCCTCCAGCTCGCGGATATTGGAGTCCACGCGCTGGGCAATCATCTGCAGGACCTCGTCGCTTACCTTGATCATGTCATCCGTAGCCTTGCGGCGCAGGATGGCGCAGCGGGTATCCACGTCCGGCTTTTGGATATCGGCGATCAAGCCCCATTCGAAACGGCTTCGCAGCCTTTCCTCCAGCCGGGCAATCTCCTTGGGTGGCCTGTCGGAAGAAATAATGATCTGTTTGCCGGCATTGTGCAAGGCGTTAAAGGTATGGAAAAACTCCTCCTGCGTGCTGTCGCGCCCGGCAATGAACTGAATGTCATCAATCAGCAGAACATCCACATTGCGGTACTTTTCGCGGAAAGCTGCGTTTTTGTTGGATTGGATGGCGGCAACCAGTTCAATGGTAAAGGTTTCGCTGGTCACATATTCGATGCGCGCATCGGGCTTTTGCTCCAGCACGAAGTGCCCGATGGCTTGCATCAGGTGAGTCTTGCCAAGCCCCACCCCGCCGTAAATGAAAAAGGGGTTATAGGCATCGGCGGGGGATTCGGCGACAGCCAGAGAAGCCGCGTGAGCAAAGCGATTGCCGCTGCCAACGATAAAGGTATCAAATGTATACCTGCTGTTCAGCTTGGGAATAGATTTTTTGGCTGCCCCGTCTCCGCCGCTGCGGTAATCAGCCGCCTGCTTGGGTGTGAGAATGTTCAGCTGTACATCGCCGCCCACGACCTGCTTGATGGCATTGGAAATCATCACGGAATAT
>JAEWRJ010000076.1 GCA_023460055.1 Bacillota bacterium
GTGCATTCACTACGCGCTGTCGCGCCCCGCTGTGGCCAGCGTGATGCCGGGCTATATCAGTGCCGAACAGGTGGAAGAGGCCTGCGCCTACCCGGAGATGAGCGAGGCTGAGAAGGACTTTACCGGGGTCACCGGCGGCTATACCGGCCTGATGCGCGGGGCCTGCGTATATTGCAACCACTGCCTGCCCTGCCCGGCGGGCATCGACATTGCCTCGGTGAACCGCTATCTGGATATCGCGAGGCTTGACCGGGAGAACGTCCCGCCCAGCGTCAGGCAGCATTACGATACCCTCAAAGCGGGCGGAGGGAGCTGTATTTCCTGCGGAAGCTGCGAGGAGCGCTGCCCCTTTGACGTCCCTGTGATCAGCAATATGGCAGAGGCGGCAGAGGTATTCGGCCGGTGAAAAAGGAGAAATATTCCATGATCCATCGCTCCCGGCATATTCTGTGCATATTCTGCGCGCTCATGCTGTTCTGTTCATGTCTGTTGGCCGGCGCGGAGCAAGTGAAGGCTGAAGACGAAGCCCGGAAAATCGTCTCGGGGATGTCTCTGCGGGATAAAGTGACCCAGCTTTTCTTGATGGATTTTCGCAGATGGATGCCGCTGGACGGAGAAGAAGTCATCGCGAAGTTTGTGGAAGACCCGCATTACAAGGGCGAACCCGTGACAGGGATCAACCCGGAAATCGCCCGCATGCTCTCGGAATACCGCTTTGGCGGCGTGATCTTGTTCAGCGAGAACCTTAAAAATACAGTAGAATCGGTACAGCTTGTCCGTGAACTCCAGCGGGCCGCGGTTCAAAAAGGAGGCCTGCCGCTTTTCCTGGGCGCTGACCAGGAGGGCGGCAACATCACCAGGCTTGGGCAGGGCACCTGCCTTCCCGGCAACATGGCGATCGGCGCGACAGGCCGAACTGAGTACGCGTACGAAGCCGGAGCGGTCACCGGACGGGAGCTGCGCGCCATCGGATTGAATATCAATTTCAGCCCGGTCGCTGATGTCAACGACAACCCCGAAAACCCGATCATCAACCTGCGCTCCTTCGGATCGGACCCGGAGATGGTATCGCGGATGGCTCTTTCTATGATGAAGGGCATCCAATCCGCGGGGGTATTGGCTTCGGGCAAGCATTTTCCGGGGCATGGCAACACATCCAGCGATTCTCATACCAGCCTGCCGCGTGTTGAAAAGAGCCTCGACGAACTGCGGGAGACTGAACTGAAACCATTTCAGGCGCTGATCGATGAGGGGATCAGCATGCTGATGTGCGCGCACATACAGTATCCCCAGCTGGACAGCGCGACCTTCAGGTCCCTGTCCGACGGGCAGGAAGCCGTTGTTCCGGCGACCTTTTCCCGCGTGATCCTGAGGGACCTGCTGCGCGGCGAGATGGGCTTTGACGGCGTGATCATCACCGACGCGATGGATATGGAAGCCATTACCAAGCACATCGCGCCTGCTGACGCTGTTGTGCGGGCTTTGGCAGCCGGGGCGGATATGATCTGCATGCCGGCCACGCTGCGCGGCCCCTCGGATGCCGCTAAAATTGAGGAGATCGTCCTGGCGGTGGAAGCGGCGCTGAAGCAGGGGGAACTGGAGACCAGCGAGATCGACAAGTCTGCCCTGCGGGTTGTACGGCTGAAGATCGAGACCGGACTGCTGGATGAAACCTTTGACGCGGCGGATGATGAAGCGGCCATCAGCGGCGCGCTGGAAACAGTGGGAAGCGAGGCGCACCGCGCTATTGAGCGGGAGATTGCCCAAGCCGCGATCACGCTGGTGCGGGACGATCTTTCCGCTGTGCCTTTCAGGCCGAGGAGTGGGGAGACGATGCTGCTCATCACTCCCTACGTTAACGAAACGGCCAGCGCCTTGTACGCGCTGAACGGGCTGAAGGCTGAGGGAAAGGTTCCTGAGGATGTACTGCTTGAGACCTATGTATATCGGGGAAAGAACGAGGTGGATGAAGATCTCAGCGCGAAGCTGGCGCGGGCGGATTATATCCTCCTGCAGACAGAAATGAGCGGGACCGCCTCGCTCCTGCCCGGACACTGGGTGACCGACCTGCCCGCAGCCGTATGGGATCGGGTCAAGAAGGAAGGCAGGCAGGACCGCTTTGTGCTTGCCAGCATCGGAGCGCCATTTGACATCGTTAACTACACGGATTGCCCCGCTGTGCTGTTGTCCTACGGCTGCGTCGGGATGAGCGACGCGGACGCGGCGTCAGGCGTCATCACCGGAAAGTACGGCCCCAACCTGCCGGCCCTGCTGCGCGCGGTGCTGGGTGATTTCATCCCCGAAGGAAGCATCCCTGTAACTATTCAGACTTCTGGACATCAATAGAGCAAATCCATGCAAAAAGAATGCCTCCATCGGAGGCATTCTTTTTGCAAAGGCCGATCAGGTGACGGTCACTTTCAAAACCAGCGGCAGATCACTTCTGATGCCGCCCAAATGTACGGTCAGGGCCTGCGCGCCGCGCGTCCAGGCGGGCTTTTCATCATAGCCAAGCACGGACACATCCCGCACGATGCCATGGAACACGGGCAGGCGGCTGGCATCGGCCTCGCGCAGGCTCCTGACGCGCAGCACGCCATCCCCGGGGCAGACCATGGCGATGACGTACACGCTGCTCCCGTGGCAGGTAAAACGGAAATCCTCAGCCGTGAATTGCCGCGCTTCGCTGTCGCTGAACTGCCCTTCCCGGATGGCTGTTGGGCCTTCCTGCGCGATGCGCCAGACGCCGGTGCCGTGAATGGCCTCGTCGTTGCGCTTCATCCATGCCCCCAGGGCGCTGAGTATCTCATGGTCCTGCCGGGTGAAGGTGCCGTCCGGCTTGGGGCCGAAGTTGAGCAACAGTCGGCCGTTTTTGCTGACCACATCGACCAGGTCCCAGATGATTTCCCGCGGGGTTTTATAGTCTCCCCGCGCGGAGTAGCACCAGCTGTTGCGCATGACGGAGGTGTCTGACTGCCACAGGAAGGGCTTGGCCTCGCTGAACTGGCCGCGTTCTATATCCGGCACGGCGCAGCCGAAGGGGAATGCGTCATGCTTGTAGTTGATGACGCAGCCGCCCCAGCTTTCCGCCCGGTTATAGTAGTACGCCGCCAGGCGCAGCAGGTGGGGCTTCAGGGCGCTGTGCTGGATCCACCAGTCAAAGTAGAGGTTGCGCGGCTGGTAATGGTCAATGATCTCGCAGCAGCGCAGCAGCCAATCATCCAGGTACTCCTCATCCGGCTCCGGCTTGCTGAACAGGTCCTGATGGCTGAATTCCGGCTGGGCGGGCCAATAGAGGTCGCCCAGCTTGAGCGGCGCCCTGACATCGCTGTCAAACTCCAGGCCGTGGCTCATAAACCACCAGTGCTCCGCCCGGTGTGTCGACGCGCCGATCGTCATGCCTGCCCGTTCTGCCTCCGCCAGCAGCTCGCCCAGCAGGTCCCGGCGGGGTCCCATTTCCGCGGCGTTCCAATGGGACAATTCGGAACGGTACATTTGAAACCCGTCATGATGCTCCGCCACAGGGACAATGTAATCCGCGCCGGCATCAAGGAAGAGCTTCACCCAGGCCCGGGGGTCGAATTTCTCCATGGTGAACAGAGGGATGAAGTCCTTGAAGCCGAACTCCTTGTGAGGGCCGTAGTTCGCCAGATGATGCTCATACTCGGGGGATCCCTGTATGTACATGTTGCGGGCATACCAGTCATGGTAAGCCGGAACGGAGAAGGGGCCCCAGTGCAGGAAGATGCCCAGGCGCTTTTGAACGTACCACGCGGGGATGGGGTGGGCGGCCAGCGAATCCCAATCCGGATGATACCTGCCTTCGCGGTTCACCCGGTCTATTTGTTCCAGATACTCGGCCTTGTCCATAGAGCGGTTCCTTTCAAGGATAGGAGGGCTGCCTCCGGAGAAACAGCCCTCTTTTTACATTTACGGGTTGGCGTCTATGAAGGCAAAGCACTTTTCAATGTCTGCCATCTTTTCAGCCACAACGTCATCATAGCCATAGCTCCTGGCGGTAGTAACCATGTCATTCCAAAGCTGTTCGAACTGTTCGGGGGTCTCGGCGTATACGCACTTCCAGCTGCCTTCCTTCATGACAGGGGCGAACAGGGCGCGCTTTTCCTTGCCGGCGTCGGACAGGTCAGCCTTGCTCCAGGCGGTCGCGGACGCGGGGGCTACGGATACCTTTCCGGTGGCGCGGTACAGCTCAACCCCGTTGATGGCGCCGCCGGCGTACTGTTCGCTCCAGTTCTTGCTCAGGTTTGTCGCGTAGCGCGCGGCGTATCCCGGCCAGCCCTTGTATGAGAAGGAGTAGGTTTTTCCGGGGATCATCTGTTCCAATTTAATGGTCTCGTGGTTGAATTTGCTCTCGCCGTCTTCATAGGTGCCGCCGCCGTATTCGGCAGGCATTTCGGTGTCTTTCTTGGCTTCCTGGCATTTCCAGCCGAACTCGGTCATCTCAGGGATGCCCTGGGCATTGTAGTCCCAGGTCAGGCCCTTGGGCCCGTAATTCTGGATGATAATGCCTTCTTCGGTGCACAGCCAGTCAATGATCGCAAGCGCGCGCTCGGGATCCTTGCAGTCAGCGCCCAGGCTCCACAGACGGTTTGAGCCGGAGGTGGACAGCGTCTGCATCACGGGAGCGGAATCATCCAGGAGGAAGGTGGTAAAGCCGATGTTGTCCTTGGCCTTTTCCGCGCTGTTGAACTGGCTGATGATCCAGCCCCACAGAGCCATCAGGTAACGGCCGCCGGTCAGCTTCTGGCTGTAGGTATCAAAGTTCTGCGAGACGGACTCGGGATCAAACAGGCCCGCGCGGTACAGCTCATTGTTCATCTTGAGCGCTCGGTAATACAGGCTTCCGTCTTCCAGGGGATTGACGATCTGGCGCGTGGCATAATTGACGCCCATAAAGTCATATTCCTGGTAACCGTAGAAGGTCATCAGGTCCCAGGTAAACTTCATCACGCAGTCTTCCCAATCGCCAAAGCCGCCGTAGGCGTAGATCTTTTCGCCGCCGGCAGTCTGGGGCACAGCGTCCTGCAGGGCTTTGAGGAAGGCCGGCAGGTCTTCTAGGCTGCCCAGCGCGGGCTTTCCGGCCTTTTCCCAGGCGTCATAGCGGATCTGCAGCGCGTAATCAGGGTCGATCAGGTTGCTCCAGGCGTTGTTCTGCAGCGCCACGGAGTAGGGGAAGCCCCAGATGCCGTCCTGCCCGTTCACCTGCTTGACATAGTCGGTGACTTTCTTGAAGCCGTCCTTCATGACGGAATTGATGTTGGTATAGGGCGTGAGGTCGGCATCGCTCCAGTCAAAGACCAGGCCGGCATCCAGCGCGGTCGTGAAGTTTTTGCCCATGTCGCCGAAGTTAATGATGTCGCCCAGCTCGCCGGCGGAAACGCCGGCGGCGTAGGCGTTGGCGTCCACGTTGGTGGAAACGAACCGCAGCGTGACATTGAAGCGATCCTTGAGTTCCTTGGCGAACCAGCCCTTCTGCTCGCCGGCAAAGTTGGCGACTTCGGAGAATACTGTCATGGTGATGGGCTCGCGGTACGCTGCCTCCGCAAACGTGAGGGCGGGCAGGGACATCGCCAGCAGGGAGAGGCATAGGATCAGGGACAGGAATTTTTTCATGTGGTACAACCTCCTTTTATATTTCGCGGCCTGCTTCATACGCAGGTCAAGCACAGGGGAAGGGATGCCCTCAGCCTTTCACGGCGCCGATCATGATGCCTTTGACAAAATAGCGCTGAAAGAAGGGGTAGACCAGCAGGATCGGCAGGGTCACGACCATGGCGACCGTCATCTGGACGGATAAAGCGGTCTGCTTGATCGCCAGGTTGGCAATGGCGCCTGTATCCTGGGTGGTGCGGACCAGCGCGGCCAGGGACTGCGCCTCATTCTGGTACTTGTACAGCAAGAACTGCAGGGTATAGAACCTGCCGGCCGGCATCAGCATCATGGTGTCGATGAAGTTATTCCACTGGCCAACGGCTGAGAATACGCAAAGCGTGGCCAGGATAGGGGTGATCAGGGGCACGACCACCGAGGCGAAGCATCGCAGGTAGCCGGCGCCGTCCAGCGTCGCGCTTTCTTCCATGGACGCGGGCAGGCTTTCGATGAAGGTCTTGACCAGGATCACATTGAAGGGCGATACCAGGCCGGGGATGACGTAGACCCAGAAATTATCCAGGAAGCCAAGCATCCTCAGATTCATGTACCAGGGGATCAGGCCGGCGTTGAAATACATGGTGATGATGATCAGCCGGTACCATACCTTGCGCAGCCACATCTCCTCCTTGGTGACCAGGTAGCCCAGAAAAGCGCAGCCGGCGACTGTCCAGACCGTTCCCAGTGACGTTCTGGCAAGGGATGTGAACAGGGCATCCGCGATCCCCTCGACCTTGAGCACCTGAACATAGTTCTCCAGGTGGATATCCCGCGGCCATAGCTGGATCTTGCCCAGGCGCACCAGCTCATTAGAGGAGATGGTATTGATGAACAGGTAATAAAACGGGAAGATGCACAGCAGGGTGATGAGACCGAACACCGTGTAGTTGATGATGTTGAAGGCGATATCCCCTCTGGAAAGCCGGATCCCCCGCGGGCCCGGGCGCTTGTTGGCTGAAGCACTCATCATCCTGTCCTCCTCACACGATGGATTCGCCGCGCAGGCGCTTGGAGACGAAGTTGGCGCTGAACAGAAGAGTCACGCTGACAAGGGTCTTGAGGATACCGATGGCTGTGGCGAAGGAATACAGCGCGGTCCCCTTGGAGGCGATGGTGATATTGAACACATACAGGTCAAGCACCTCGATCGTGCTCCTGTTCATGCTGTTTTGGAACACCATATACTGTTCAAGCCCGTTATTGAGAATGTTGGAAATGGACAGGAGCAGCAGCACGAAATAGGTAGGCAAAAGGCCAGGAAGCGTGATGTAGCGCATCTGCTTCCAGCGGTTGGCGCCGTCCACCTTGGCCGCCTCGTACAGTTCCTGGTCCAGGCCGGAAATGGCGGCCAGATACATGATAGCCCCCCAGCCCAGGCCCTTCCATGTGTTCCATGCCCACATCTTGATCCAGATATGGTCCGGGCTGTTGAGCCACGGCACCGGCTGGTCAATGGCGCCGATCGCCAGCATGAACTTGCTGAATATGCCGGTATCCATCGCGAAGAGGGCCATGCCAAAGGAAAACACCAGCGCCCAGGAGATGAAGTTGGGCAGCGTGGTAAAGATCTGCACGGATTTCTTGAAGCGGGTCTTGCCGATCTCGTTGAGGAAGATGGCGAACACCATGGGCATCCAGCTGGTCAGCAGGTTCAAGCCGCTCATGCCAAAGGTGTTCTTCAACACGCGGAAGATGTTTTCGCGGTGGCCAAGGTTTGTAAACATCTCGCTGAACCACTTGAACCCGACGAACTCCTGCTGGCTCATGGGCAGGCCGAACTTGTAATTGAAGAAGGCGTAACTCCAGCCGTAGAGGGGCAGGTAACTGAACAGGAATACAGCCGCCAGGAAAGGCAGGATCATCAAAAACAGCTTGTACTTTTTAGGGAGTGTCTCGTGGGCGGCGAAATTGGTGAAGAAGGCCGCGAACAGCAGAAGCGGCAGCGAGATGTACAGGCTCAGCATGCCGGATGCCTTGCCGATGGATTCGGGCATCCGGGATGACATCACAAGCCAGGTGAGGACGCGGGCCGCGAAGGATGCCAGAAGCAAGGTGATGGTCACCTTCTTGCGCCGCCTGGCCGCGAGCGTGTACAGCGAGGCTGAAACAAGCAGCGCCGCGGACCAGGTCAGCGCGCTGTAGATCGCGGACAGGCCGCGCATAGACCCTTCCACGTCTGCGCCGCTCATCCCGCCTTCTTCCGCTTGCGGGCCGTAGAGCAGGCCGCCTTTGGCATCCTTGGGACGCAGAATGTCATCCGGCGTCTGCATCGCAAGGGCCTGCGCGCCTGAAAACGCTACGCTTGACACCGCCTTGCTTTTTCCGGGCTTGACAAAGGAGAACTCCACCCCCGGCAGCAGCATCAGGCCAAGCGATATCAAGGCCAGCAGCATCGCGGTGAGGTAGAGGTGGTATTTGGCCGGTATGGGGTTGACGAAGTGCGGCTCGTTCGCTCTGCGCACGCTCATCACGCCGCAGAGGGCTGCGCCGCCGCAGAGCAGCACCGCCATCATGGGGACTGCCGTCAGCTTGCCCAGGCCCAGGTGACTCAGCTGGCGGGTGGCGGTGGTGAACATATCCCCGGCATCCACGCTCACGATGCCAAGCGAAGACGCCGCCACGATGACAAACGATGCCAGGCTGATGCTCATGGGAAACCAGCGGTCCACCCTGGGCATGAACGCCAGCGCGGCAGAAACCGCCAGCAGGATGACTGCTGCCATCAGGCTGATGTCAGGCGCCGCTTTGGATGTCGAGATGGTAAAGATGCCTTTGATGTTGCTGCTGTCTGCAGAAAAGGGCGCAAGCGCCGCGATGTCGCCGGTGAGCACATCATTGAATACCCCCTCGTCACGGGCTATCCGGAAAAGCGATGGCTCACTGCCAAGCATCTCCCGGATCATGGAAGAGGATCGGTTCATGGCCGCCGCGTCGGCACGGGATGCTGTGATGGTGTCAGGCACAGAAATGACAAACACGGGCAGCAGCATGCAGGCCACCGTCAGCAAGGCCAGCGCGCCGCCCGCGCGCCGCCAGGCGGTATCGCTCAGGGGCAGAGGCCGCGCGCCTTTCATGAACACCGCCGCGCAAACAAGCTGCGCGATGCACGCCGCCAGCGGCACATAGGCCCATGCCTGCGCGCTGAGAAGCAGCCGGAATAGCAGCGAGCCGCTCAGGTTCATCAGCTGCATCGTGAAGGTGAAGAAAAGGCCTGCTGCCAGCAAAGACAAGACCAGCGATGCTTGCAGGGCGCCTTTTCGGTCTGTCAGCGCCGCGGCGGCGCCCAAAGACATCAGGATGATGCCCGCCCACAACAGCCAGCCTTCAAAATGGATAGTCTGCAGTGCTGTTATTTGGTCCGCGGGCAGGCTGGCCGCCCCCCTCAGCATGATGTCCTTGAGAGAAATAGCGGACGGGAACAGGGCGGCGATCTCCGGGCCCAGCCCGCTGTGGATATACAGCTTCACCGCGGGCAGGAAGAAGGATATGATCGCAAGGGAGGGAAACAGCAGGATCAGCCGGCGTCTCTTCATCGCGGCCTCCCTCCCTGCCTGCCGGCCTCGCGCTTGCTTGGATTCAGCCTGATGCGAACGATCTCCCCGCGGTGGGCGAACAGCTCAAAGTTGCTCTCGTCCCCGTTGCGGTACCGGTCGCAGACCCAGGTTTCGCCTTCAAAATGGCCCTCCTCGACGGACAGGAAGTTGAGCGTACCGCTTTGGCGGGACTGCGTCAGCGTGAAGCCTTCCTCATCCTCAGGGTCAGGCCGCGCGCGGAAGCCCACCTTCACGCCAAGGCCGCAGAGGTAGAACTCATGCTCCCCTGTCTGAATGAGCAGGGCCCGGCCGCGGGCTGTGAGCACATCGCGGTTGGCCGGGTCATGCAGGTTGATGCTGCTGCCCAGGCCCCAGAGGGAGGGAGAGGCGCTGATAAATCTGGCTTCGACATGATACTTGTCCAGCTTCAGGTACTGCATGTCCATAAACTCCTGCTGCACCAGGGCATGCACGCGTCCGGTGCCGCGGTATTTCAGCAGCAGCGGGGCGGCATTTGCGATGGTTTTCATGCTCAAGGCCACCTCGCGGGCCGCTGGCAGGAGCCCGCCGTTCAGATCCAGCGCGCTTGCCCCGCCAAAGCAGGCCATGCCGATGCAGCCAAAGTCCGCGAAGGCCTCGATCATGTTCATTGCCGCCGCCTCGCCGCCCGTGGGACACTCGGGGATGAACAGGGGATTGTCCGCCCGAGCGTACAGCCCCAGCACCCGGCGGTAACGCAGGCGGTCCTGCACATACATATCCGGGCAGATCAGGTCGATATGGGTGGCTACGGCTTTGTAGATATCCAGCACCCGGCCCACGGCCGCGCCGCTGTTATAGCAGGCGCCAGCCTCCTCATAGCCCTGCTCCCCGAGCATGACATTGATGAGCAGCGGCAGGTCATAGGCCGCTTTTCCCGCTTTGGCGACTTCATCCATGTAGCGGGCGTGCGCCCAGGCCATAAAGGCCTCATGCGCGTGACGGCCGAACCGGCCCCGCCAGGTGCTGCCCGATGGCGTCACGCCGCTGTCTTCCAGTGTGATGCCATCAAGCGCCGCCGGAACCGGCTGATCGTACAAGGCCAGAGACTCCGGGCTGTAGTCCATATCCGTGTTGGCCAGCCCCATCTCATTTTCCACCTGCACGGCCAGCACGGTACGCCGGGTGCCGTCATAACCGCGCACAAAAGCCATCAGCCTGGCAAAGGCGGCCTTGTCGGCCTCCAGCGTGGCGGCGCAAAGCGGGGAAAGCGAGGCGACAGGCGCGCCGTCCGGCCCTTGAGCTACGCGGTAGGTCTTGGGATCCAGCTTCACCCATTCGGGCGCGTAGTTGGGGTGGCCGTTCTTGCTGGCGCCAAACCAGAGCAGGATCAGGTAAAGCCCATGGACACGGCAGCGGTCAATCAGGTCAGCCGCGTCCGAAAAATCATACTGTCCCGGCAGGGCTTCAGCGCGAAACCAATAGACCGGAGCCTCCAGCAGGTTGCCGCCGTAGGCCTTTACCGCCGCGATCTCCAGATCCAGCATCCGCGGGTCGCCGGTGGAGGAGTTGTGCGCCTGCAGGCCAAGCGGCAGCAGGGGCGTGCCATCGGCTTTTCGGAAGATGTCCATGTGACCTCCTTGATCGGTCAATGCTGCGCGGCCTGGTTTATATCCCGCACAGTATCGCCAAACTGTATGCTGCCGCCCACTGTCATGATCCGGGGCGTGTAACTGTCTCCTTCTTCAATGGCCTTGATGATCTCCAGCGCGGCCCGGCGGCCCATGCCGTCACTGTCCTGCTTGTAGGTGGTCAGCCGGGGCCTCAAGGCGCCCGCGATCAATATGCCGTCAAAGCCGAAGCAGCTGATGTCGCGGGGAATTGACAGGCCATGCTGTTCGATCCGGGCTATGCCGCCCAGATAGGAAATGTCGTCAGGATAAAGAATGCAGGTGGGCCACCGGGGCAGCGCCAGCAGCTCGCTCGTAGCCTGGGCGGCGCTGTCCGCGTTGTGATAGTTGGCAGATCTGATGTACTCCTCAGGCACGGTCAATCCGCATTCAAGGCAGCCCCGGCGGAAACCCTCCAGCCGGACATCTGTCACGCCGCCCGGCTCGCCGTGGATGAAAGCGACGCGGCTGTGTCCCATGGCGTGCAGGTAGCTGATGATATCCCGCATGGCGCGGACATTGTCGCCCAGGATCGCGCTGTGCCCCTGCGCGATGTGGTCGATGGTGACGACGGGGATCTCGCTGGCCAGCAGCTGCTTCACAGCTTCCTGCTCGAATGAGCCCTCCACGATGATGACGCCGTCACACTGGCGCTGCCTGGCATGGTCACAATAGCTCATGCCGGAGGAATGGAGGGAGTTGTTGAGGAAGGTGATGTCGTAGCCCAGCTGTTCGGCCTGGCTGTGTATGCCTTCCAGCACCATGGAGAAAAACTCGTGGGCCATGTTGTTGCGGTAGAGGATGCCAAGGTTGCGGCTGCGGTGAGACTTGAGGGTGCGCGCCGCGGCGTTGGGATAGTAGCCGATCTCCCGCGCCACCCGGCGAACCATCTCTGCCTTCTGCGCCCCGATGCCGGGACGGCCGTTCAGCGCTTTGGATACGGCGGAAATGGATAGTCCGCATTTGTCGGCAAGCATCTTGATCGTCGCCATGAATGTGTGTTTCCTTCATTGTTTGTCGGGCAGGATAGCAGATAAAACGTTTTCTCTACCCAAATTCTACTATAGAAATATTTGAATGTCAATCACGATTTCTGTGCTATGTGCCGCCGGATTTCCTCAGGGTACAGCAAATAAAGCCCGGGAGACGGGTTGAAAATCGAGGGGCAAATCGCTGCGCTGCCGGGGTTTATGCTTCCAATTCCAAGATGGATGATCCGGGTTCGATCCTATTGGTCTTCACCCCGGACTCGGTATACAGGAGAACGCTGATTCCTTTGTGCTCGCCCTCGACTGTCACCTTGACGGTGCTCGCGGACCTGAGGGCGGAGAGGGTCAGCGCCTTATTACCAAACTGATCAACAACAACAGCCTGAGCGCCTGTTTCGCTTGGCTGGTAGATCCTGATCTCAAGACCGTCGAGATAATCATAGTCGACAAGGCTTTCATCCTTTCCGATCGGGAGGATGGTGTTTTCACGGACAAATATCGGCAGATCATCCATGCCGCAGCGCTCTTCCTGCCATCTGCCGCCATGAGCCGTACGGCCGCTGAGCAGATGCGTCCACCAGCCTTCGGGCAGATAGTATTCTATGGCGCTGTCCTCCCGGAAAACCGGGGCCACCATCAGCGCGTCACCCAGCATGTACTGCAGATCAATGTCCTCGCAGGCCCGGTCCCCCGGGAACTCTATCACCATGGCCCGCATCATGGGGATGCCGGTGTCACTCGCTTCCACGGCCTTGGCATACAGATAGGGCATCAGCCGGCATTTGAGATTCGTATACTTTTTGAC
>JAEWRJ010000077.1 GCA_023460055.1 Bacillota bacterium
GGGGGTGCCGCCGCGCGGGGGGCGCGTCTTTATATGAGGATTATATCAGTTTGTTAATCCCACAGGACCGCCTTACCCGCCTTCAGCGTGGCCGGCATATTGATCAGCCTTTGATTCCTGCTGCCCCGGAAGCGCAGATCAAGCGTCTTTTGCTCCAGAATGTAGGGGCCGTCCACCAAAACGTCAACGTGTTCAAGAGCCGCCATGACGTCCGAGGCGCGGTTTTTCAGCATATGCTCCACCGTGTCGCCCGTATAGCACCATACATTGAGGCCCTGCGCTTTGGCCATCTCCGCCATCTCGCGCGCGGCTTGGGGCTGCAAAAGCGGCTCGCCGCCGGATAGGGTCAGCCCGTCCAGCAGGGGGTTTTTCTTGAGCATGGCGAGCACCTCTTGGGTGTCCGCTTCCCGGCCGCCCATGACATCATGAGTCTGCGGGTTATGGCAGCCCGGACAGCCATAGGGACAGCCCTGCATAAAGACGGTCAGGCGCAGACCCGGCCCGTCCACAATGCTGTCATTCACGATACCCGATAACCGAAACTGCATGATGCCCGCCCTTCCTTATACCGTATGCTTGAGCCGGTCCCGCTCTTCCGACTGCTTGGCGTTGTTGAAGCGGTCGGTGGTGCCGACCAGGTAGCCCGTGATGCGGCGGATTCGCTCAAACTTATGGTCTTCCTCGTTTCTTCCGCACTGCGGGCAGCAGTCTCCGATGATGCCGTTGTAGCCGCAGACAGGATCGCGATCGACCGGATGGTTGATGGAACCGTAGCCGACACCGCTCTTTTGCATGTGGCGAACGATCTTTTCAAAAGCCTCCAGGGTCTTTAGCGGGTCGCCGTCCATCTCCACATAGGTGATGTGCCCGGCGTTTGTCAGCGCGTGATAGGGCGCCTCAACGCTGATCTTCTCAAAGGCGCTGATGGGATAATAGACCGGCACATGGAATGAGTTCGTGTAGTAGTCCCTGTCCGTTACGCCCGGGATGCTGCCGTAGCGTTCCTTATCCATCCTGACGAAGCGGCCGCTGAGGCCCTCGGCAGGAGTGCCGATCAGGGTATAGTTCATGCCTGTTTCCTGCGTCTTACGGTCAAGGTAACCGCGCATGAAGCCGATGATCTCAAGACCAAGGTTCTGGCTTTCCTGGCTTTCGCCGTGGTGCTTGCCGCGCAGGGCCACCAGGGTCTCCGCCAGGCCGATGAATCCCACGGAAAGAGTACCGTGCTTGAGCACTTCGCGCACTTCATCATCCCACTTGAGCTTTTCACTGTCGATCCAGACATGCTGGCCCATCAGGAAGGGGAAGTTATATACCTTCTTGCGGGCGATGATCTCAAATCGCTCGTTGAGCTGATCATAGACCAGGTCCATCCTGCGCTCCAGTTCTTCAAAGAACCAGTCCACATCTCCCTTGGCTTCGATGGCGATGCGGGGCAGGTTGATGGATGTAAAGGACAGGTTGCCGCGGCGGGGCGCCACTTCGCGGTCCGTATCATGGGCATTGGCCATCACGCGGGTGCGGCAGCCCATATAACCCACTTCCGTCTCGGGATGGCCGGGCTTGTAATATTTGAGATTGTAAGGAGCGTCCAGAAAGGAAAAGTTCGGGAAAAGCCGCTTGGCCGAACAGCGGATGGCCAGCCTGAACAGATCATAGTTGGGGTCCTGGGGACTGGAATTCACGCCTTCCTTCACTCTGAAAATCTGGATGGGGAAAATGGGGGTTTCTCCCCGGCCAAGCCCGGCTTCCGTCGCCAGCAGCAGCTGTTCTATGACCAGCCGGCCTTCGGGCGAGGTATCGGTGCCATAGTTGATCGAGGAAAAGGGCACCTGCGCGCCTGCCCGGCTGTTCATGGTGTTGAGGTTGTGCACCAGCGCTTCCATCGCCTGATAGGTTGCCTTGACGATCTCCCTGTCAGAAAATCTACGGGCGTTCTTCAGCAGCTTCGCGGCATCCTCCTTGGAGACCAAGGCACCCAGCCTGGCTGCCATAGCCTCTGTAAACGCTTCCCGCTCAGCCATTTCAGGGTATAGGCCGGTGTCAGCCTCCACCTCTTTGAGCATGCCGCGCGCCAGTTCTTCCGCGTTTTCGGTATCAAACTCCGCTTCCAGCAGGCGGATCATGTTGTCGCGGAAGCGCTTGCGGTAGGTCTTCTTTACGCCGGGGGCCATGCCGTAATCAAAGTTGACGACGCTTTGTCCTCCGTGCTGGTCGTTCTGGTTGGCCTGGATGGCGATGCAGCACAGCGCTGAATAGCTGGCGATGTCCATCGGCTCGCGGAGCACGCCGTGGCCGGTTGAAAAGCCATCTTTAAACAGTTCCAGCAGGTCGATCTGGCAGCAGGTAGACGTCAGGGTCAAAAAGTCCATATCGTGGATATGAATATCCCCGCTTTGGTGGGCTTCGGAATGCCTGGGATTGAGCACATACATCTCATAAAATTGCTTGGCGCCTTCAGAGCCGAACTTGAGCATCGATCCCATCGCGCTGTCGCCGTTGATATTAGCGTTCTCACGCTTCATATCGGAATCCGAAGCCGATTTGAAGGTGATATCTTCATAGGTTTTCATCAGGCGCGTATTCATCTGGCGCACGCGGCTGCGTTCCGCGCGGTAGAGGATATAGGCCTTGGCCGTACGGACAAAACCCTTCTCGATCAGTATGCGCTCAACAGCATCCTGAACCTCCTCTACGCCGGGGGTGGCGGAGATGTTCTCATTTTTTTCAAGGTCTTCCATCACCAGCCGGGTCAGTTCCCTCGCTGTGTCCTCCCCTTTTTGGCTTCCGGACGCGGCAAAGGCGCGCGCAATGGCTTGATCGATCTTTGCGCTGTCAAAGGGCACAACCCTGCCGTCCCGTTTTTTAATACTGGTGATCATGAACATATCCTCCTGTTGATGCTGCCTGACAATATCGTTCTGCCCGGCCATTATAGCCTTGCAGCATAGGGCTGTCAAGGCGAAATCCACCGTATGTGGGTGAATATAAATGCAGCGACACTACATGTAGTTGTCGCTGCTGACCGGGAAGAATCGTTATTAAAACTCGATCTTCGGTTCCTTGTCATTTCTGCGGAAGATCACGAAGCGCTTGCCGATCACCTGGACCGGCGAAGCGCCTGTCCGCAGGCACAGCTCCTGCGCCGCCTCGCGGGCGGACAGAGGAGCGTTTTGCAGCACCGCGCACTTGATCAGCTCGCGTGCCTGCAGCACATCATAGGCCTCCTTGACTGTCGCGTCGGAGATGCCTTCCTTGCCGATATAGAGCACGGGGGTCAGCGTATTGGCCATGCCGCGCAGCGCGGCTCTTTGCTTGGGGGTCAGTTCCATTGTTTATTCCTTTCAAAGTTCATGTCAGTTTATTCAACGAAGTCAAACTCCATATCATCCATGCGCACTGTATCGCCTTCCTGTGCTCCGGCGCCGCGCAGGGCGTCTATGATACCGCCGCGCTGCATGGTCGCCTGGAACCACAGGAGGCTCTCGTGGTCGTCAAAATTGACGGAGGCAATCAAGCGCTCGATAGAGGGGCCTTCCACCACATAGACATCGCGGTCCATCGTGACGGTGAATCCCTTGAGCGCTTCCTCCACCTCGGCAGGCGCTTCCTCGTAGCGCTCCTGAGCGGGAAGCGCTGACAGCATCTCGATCACGCGGTTGAGCAGATCGTCAAAACCCTGTCTTGCAGCCGCGCTGACCGCAAATACGGGCATATCACCGGCTGCCTCGCGAAGCCGCGCCAAGTTCTCCTCCGCTCCGGGCAGATCCATCTTATTGGCCGCGACAATCTGCGGCCTCCGGTCAAGCTGGCCGTAACGGCGCAGCTCCTCGTTGATCTGGTGATAATCCTCCACCGGGTCGCGGCTCTCGGAACCGGACACATCCACCACATGGATCAGCAGCTTCGTCCGCTCCACATGCCGCAGGAAGGAAAACCCAAGTCCGGCGCCTTCAGAGGCGTTCTCGATCAGCCCGGGAATATCCGCCATCGCGAAGCTGACGCCTTGATGCGAGACAATGCCCAGGTTGGGCGTCATGGTCGTAAAATGATAGTTGGCGATCTTGGGGCGCGCTGATGACACAGCGGCCAAAATAGAGCTCTTCCCCACATTGGGATAGCCCACCAGGCCCACATCGGCAATGGTCTTCAGTTCCAGCGTCAGGTCATGCCACTGGGTGCGGATACCGGGTTTGGAAAAGTTGGGGGCCTGTCGGGTGGGCGTGGCGAAACGCGCGTTGCCGTGGCCTCCGCGCCCGCCCTTGAGCAGCACCTTGCGCTCCCCGTCCTGGAACATATCAGCCACGATACGCCCCTCTTTGTCGCGCACAATCGTTCCCACAGGCAGCCTGATGATCAGGTCCTCGCCCGATTTGCCCGAGCGGCGAACGGCAGAACCATTTTCTCCGTTTTCAGCCGCGTACTTTGACCTGAAACGGAAATCCAGCAGGGTATGGAGGTTGTGGTCGGCAACCAGCACCACGTTGCCGCCGTCGCCGCCGTCACCCCCGTCGGGTCCGCCGTTTTGCACATACTTCTCGCGGTGAAAGCTGACCGCCCCATCGCCGCCATTGCCGGCTTTTAAGCGCAAAGGCGCTCTGTCTACAAAAGATGCCATGTCTTAACTACTCTCTCTCACGCTTTGTTTCCTCATCCTCCAGAAGCACGCGGTAAAGCGCCGCCGCCTGCTCCTTTCTCACCGTCTCCTGCGTATCGAGCACTTCATAGCGCCCGACGCGGCTGCCGAAACGGATCTCCATCATGTCGCCCGCCTTCACCTCGCTGCCGGCCTTGGCCTGACGGCCATTGAGCGACACGCGTCCGCCGTCACAGGCTTCCTTGGCCACAGTACGCCGCTTGATGAGACGGGAGACCTTCAAATACTTATCTAAACGCATATCTGCCTCTCTAATCATGTCCGGGTCTCAATCGAAGAAGAAAAACAGGAAAAAATGAACGGGGTGAACACACCCCGTTCATTCGTATGCCTTGGGAAAATCAGTTCATCTCGTCCTTCAGGGCCTTGCTGGCCTTGAAGACAGGGGCTTTGCTGGCCTCGACCTTGATTTCCTCGCCAGTGCGGGGATTGCGGGCCACGCGCGCGGGCCGCTCCTTGCTCTCGAAGGTGCCAAAGCCGATCAGCTGGACCTTCTCGCCTTTCTTCAAGGCTTCTTTAACGGTGTCAACGAAGGCGACGACGGCAGCTTCCGCGTCCTTCTTCTTCAGTTGGGTAGCCTCTTGGACCGCTGCTACGAGCTCAGTCTTATTCATTAGTTTTCCCTCCATCGATTGAATGAAAGCAAGGCCTCATTCCGCTTGCTTGCTTCGGTTCCAGTATACATCCCATTCTTCTAAAGTCAAGTATTTGCTTGTTTTTTCATCCTTTTTCAGCGCTTTTTCCATGAATTCAAAGCGCTTAATGAATTTATCGGTCGAAATATTAACCGCATCATCCGGATATACATTCATCAGCCTGGCCGCGTTGACCGCCGCGAAGAAGAGATCACCCAGTTCCTCCTTGCCGTCGCGGCCGGCATTAAGTTCCTGCAGCAGTTCATCAGCCTCTTCATGCACCTTTTTCAGCGCCTCCCTGGGATCATCCCAGTCAAAACCGGCCTTGCGCGCCGCTTCCTGCACCTTCACCGCGCGAAGCAGCGGGGGCAGGGACGGTGTCAGAGCACGCATCTTTTGGGCCTGGGTCTGATTGCCGCGCTCCTTGGCCTTGATCTTCTCCCAGTTATCGCTGACCTCCTCGGCGCTGTTCAAGCGATCGCTGCCGAAGATATGGCTGTGGCGCTTGATAAGCTTTGAACAGATCGCCGTGCTGATATCCCCCAGCGTCATGGTACCGCATTCCTCACCGACCACAGCATGGAACACCACCTGCAGCAGCACATCGCCCAGCTCATCCGCGGCCGCTTCCCAATCCTCCTGGGATATCGCCCAGGCGGCTTCGTTTGCCTCTTCGATCAGGTAACGCGCCAGGCTTTTGTGCGTCTGTTCCCTGTCCCAGGGGCAGCCTTGCGGCGCGCGCAGCAGGCGCATGATATTAACAAGGTCCTGCACATCGTACCGGTCCTTGCAATGCCCCTCCTTGGGCAGTAAAAGGGCCCCGCAGGTGTGATCATACCGGGGCTGGCGATCAAGCTCCTCCAGCGTGGTTTTCACGATCCGGCGGGAGGTTCCCTGACCCGGCGGGAAGAAATAGAGGACGCAATCCGCGTCAAAGCATTCAAGCAACCGCAGCTTGCACTCGCCCGCGATCTCGCGGGAAAACAGCTCCGTCACGCAGACGGGCCGCTGGGCATCATACACCCTGAGGCTGAGCGCGTCTGCCGTGAGCACTGGTTTGATACAGGGTTTAGCGGCCAAAAAGGGAACCTCAAGCCCCACGCCGGGCAGAATGCGCAGCTGCTCTCCCGCCGGTTCCAGAAGCCTCCCGACAATGGTGTCGGCAGAAGGATCAGCCACGGCAAAGCAAAGCGGGGCAGACTCCGCGCGCTTCAACAGCTCATTCGCCGCCCTGTCGGCAAGCTGGTCAAAATCCTCACTCTGTTCATAGAGATGGTCAAGGGTGACAAACGGGATGCCCTGCTCCTCAAGGTATTTGGCAGCGCCATGGCGGCCGGTGCGCAAAACAAGCTGTTTAGCGCCTTTTAACGCTTCCACAGCCCCGAGGGTCAGGTAATCCTTTGATCCCGGCCCCAACGCGACGACAGTGATGTTAAACACGCTATTTCATCCTCTTTCTGATAATGCCCGGCATATCCTGCGGCAAGATGGCCTTCAGGCGCAAGGCAGCGGCAAAGTAGACGAGACCGGACAGGGCTATCAAACCCAGCATATACAGCCAGGAACGGCCAAGCGCGGCTCCAAGCCCCCATCTGATGGGAATCAGCACGGCGGCCATCACAGCCGATGCCATCATCGGCCGCCAGATCAGCTCGCTCA
>JAEWRJ010000078.1 GCA_023460055.1 Bacillota bacterium
GTTTTAAAAACAGAAAAACTCACGAAAAGTCAATTAAAAAATGAGTTAAAACTTAACGATAACACATTAGACGATTTAGAAATTACCAATAAGGTTTTTGATGCAAAAATTCGCATTCATCTTTCGGGAACGCCTTACCGAATTTTGATGAACAGCGAGTTTACAGATGATGACATCATTGCATTTTATCAATTCACAAACATTGCCGAAGACCAAGAAAAATGGGATTTAGAGAATCTAAACAAAGACGAAATCAAGGAATGGGACAATCCTTACTACGGTTTTCCTCAAATGGTTCGTTTTGCTTTTAACCCAAACGAATCTTCCCGAAAAAAAATGGAAGAACTGAAAAAAAATGGTGTTACCTATGCTTTTTCAGAACTTTTCAAACCGCAATCCATTACGAAAGACAACCAAAACGAGCTTCACAAAAAATTCATTCACAAAACCGAAATTTTAGATTTACTAAAAGTCATTGACGGCTCGGAAACGGAAAAAAATTTGTTGAGTTTTTTGGATTACGACAAAATCAAAGAGGGCAAAATGTGCCGACATATTGTTTGCGTGTTGCCTTACCGTGCTTCTTGTGATGCTTTGGAAGAACTTATCAAAAATAACGACTTCAAACATCTTTCCGATTACGAAATCATCAATATTTCGGGAGTTGAAAACGAAAGAAATTACAAAGACACACAATCTGTACAAGCCAAAATCAAAAATTGCGAAAGTGAAAATGTAAAAACGATTACTTTGACGGTAAACAGAATGTTGACAGGTAGCACTGTTCCCGAATGGGACACAATGCTTTATCTGAAAGACACTTCTTCTCCGCAAGAGTACGACCAAGCTGTTTTTCGCTTGCAAAATCAATACATCAAAGTTTATAAAGAACCGAATGGCGATGTGGTTAAATTCAATATGAAACCGCAAACTTTGTTGGTCGATTTTAACCCAAATAGAATGTTCCAAATGCAGGAACAAAAAGCACAGATTTACAACGTAAATACCGATAAAAACGGAAACAGTCTTTTGGCAGAGCGAATTAAGCGAGAACTTGAAATCTCTCCTATCATTGTGTTGAACAACAACAAAATGGTAGAAATTCAGCCAACCGACATTTTGGACGCTGTTCGTCAATATTCCAATAGTAGAAGTGTTTTTGACGAAGCAACAACAATTTCCATAGATTATTCTTTGTTGGACATTGAAGCCATTAAAGCAGAAATTGAAAGACAAAATGCAATCAATTCTCGCGGTGGAATGGAGATAAAACCAGGAAAAGGCGAAGGCGATGAAATTGATGTAGATGAAACCTCTATTAACGAGGACGACAATGAAGATAAAACGAAATCTAAATCAACAAAAGATGAAGAACCTGTAAACGATTACAAAGGTCAGTTTGCAATGTATTACGCTCGGATTTTGTTCTTTGCATTCCTCACAGATTCAAGAGTAAAATCTTTGCAGGAAATCATCAACGAGATTGAAAAGAATGAGGATAATCAAAGAATTTCAAACAACTTAAATCTTGACAAACAAATACTTTCGTTGTTTCAAAAACACATCAATCCGTTTGTATTAAGCGAACTGGATTATAAAATTCAAAACATCAATTCATTGGCAAACGACACTTCTATTTCTCCGATAGAAAGAGCGAGTAATGCAATGAAAAAGTTCAGCCGTTTATCGGATTCAGAAATCGTAACTCCCGAAACCGTTACGGATATGATGATAAACGCATTGCCCGAGAATGCAATCAACAGCAGTGCAAAAATGTTAGACATTGCTTCCAAACAAGGAGAGTTTGTATATGCTATTTACAAGAAATTCGGGAAAGAAATTGCCAACAATTTTTATGCTATTCCGACCTCAAAAATTGCGTATGAATTTACAAGAAAGGTCTATAAACTCCTTGAGTTAAACGTAAATCTTATAGAAGCAAATTACACTTCTTACGATTTAATCATTGAAAATAATTTTATCGAAAACGACACCATAACAATAAACAGCAAGAAAATGAACATTAATGTAATTGTAGGAAATCCGCCTTATCAACAAAGTGACGGAGGTGCTCAAGCGAGTGCCAAACCAATCTACAATCTTTTTGTAGATGTTGCAAAACAGTTAAATCCAAGTAATATTGCTATGATTATGCCAACACGCTGGTATGCAGGAGGTAAAGGTTTAGATAAATTTAGAGACCAAATGTTGAATGATTCTCACATTTCAGAACTACACGATTTTCTGAAACCTGATATTTTATTTCAAAACACAAATAATCGTGGAGGTATTTGTTTTTTTGTAAGAGATAAATCCTATGACAATACCAAGCACTTAACTAAAGTCTTTACTTATAAGAACAATTTAAAACCTGTTCTTAATACACGGAATTTAAAAACTCCTGATTCTGATATACTTATTCGACATAGCATTGCATTAGAAATAATTTCTAAAATAAAATCAAGTGCTGATTTTAAAACATTTGAAAATCATATTTCATCAAGAAAGCCATTTGACCTTGAAGGAAATATAGTTAAAAACACAAGTGTATTCAGACCAAGTATAAAAGGATTAAAAAATCCAATAACTTGTTTTGGAAAAGGAAAACAAATTGGTTACATTGAAAGAAATGAAATTACGAAAAATGAAAATTGGATAGGCAAATTCAAAGTATTTGCTCCTTATGCTAACAACATTGGAACAGAATTGAATGATGATAATTTAAATGCGTTTGTAGGTAATCCAAATACAATTTGTACAGAAACATATATTGTTATGGGAGCTGACTTAAATTTAAACGAAGTTTCAGCAAATAATCTTGTGAAATACTTTTACACAAAATTTGCAAGATTTATGCATAGTTTACCTAAAGTTAGTCAGCACGGAACGTCAAAGACTTACAGGTTTGTTCCACTTCAAGATTTTACAGAAAATTCTGACATTGATTGGTCTAAATCAATCGCTGAAATAGATAAACAATTGTATGAAAAATACAAATTAACAGACGAAGAGATTGAATTTATAGAAAGTATGATAAAACCAATGTAACAACGCCAAGCTAAAGCAAGCACATTTGCAATTCGCACAAGCCAACCGCACAAAGCCAAAATTGCAAAAGAGCTTGCTTTTCCAACGCTGACAAACAAAAAAAAACACCGAACCGATAACAGCAGTTTGGCAAAATGGCGGGTTTAGTGCTAAATTAAACGGAAGTTCTTCGATTGAACTTTTGTGCAAAACTGAACATTTGTGCTTCGATTTCCGCCACTTCGCCAAGCCCCAAACCGTTAGACTGCATAATAAAGGAAATCTGAAAATCGCAAAATAATGAATGAAAAATGGAAACAAAAAAATGGGAATGTGAATGAATAAATTACCTTTGCAAAAGATGCACAGTTGTTACTGAAATT
>JAEWRJ010000079.1 GCA_023460055.1 Bacillota bacterium
AGCAGGGACTCCTCATTTTTATGTCGAAATAACTGGCTTTTTGACACTTTATTCCTTTGGCTCATGGTTTATGGACTACAATCCCGCCTCCTCCTTTGTAACCCTTCGCACCATACGGAAACTCAAGCGCTCCTCATCGCTTTCCCCTCCAAGTTTTCCATGCTATAATGAGCAAAATAAAGCATGGAGGATAAATCCCGCATGAAGGTCGCCATTATCGGCTGCGGCACGATCGCCAATGCCGCGCATATCCCGGCTTATATAAAAAACGAGAAAGCCAAGATCAAATATTTTTGCGACATCATCCCCGAGCGCGCGCAAAAGGCGGTGCTGGAGTACGGCTGCGGCACGGCCATTACCGATTATCATGATATCCTGAAGGATCCGGAAGTCGAAGCTGTCTCAGTCTGCGTCCCCAACAACATGCACGCCCCCATTAGCATCGATTGCCTGAGGGCCGGCAAGCATGTGCTGTGCGAGAAGCCCATCGCCCGCACCTTTGCGGAAGCGCTGGACATGCAGAAAGCCCAGCACGAAACTGGCAAAACCCTCAACATCGGCGTGGTCAACCGCTTCAACGACAGCGTGCGCCGGGTGAAGAAGATGATCGATGAAGGCCGCCTGGGCAATATCTACCACGTCTATGTCTCCTTCCGCGCGCACCGCAGCATTCCTGGCCTGGGCGGAGCCTTTACCACCAAGGATATCTCGGGCGGCGGCGCGCTGATCGACTGGGGCGTTCATTACCTGGATATTGTCATGTACTGCTGCGGCGATCCCGCGCCCCTGACCGTATCGGGTGAGGCCTTCTCACGCCTGGGCCGCGACATCAAGGGCTATACCTGCACCAGCATGTGGGCCGGCCCCCGCGCGGAAAACGGCGTCTACGATGTGGATGATTCCGTCACCGCCCTGATCCGAACCGTTGGCCCCGTGATCAGCGTGCACGGCGCCTGGGCCCAAAACATCGGCGAGGAAGAGCGCTACATCGACTTCATGGGCGACAAAGCCGGTATCCGCCTGCAGTACGGCAAGGGCTTTACCCTGTACACAGCGGAAGATGGCGCCCTGGTCACCGCCAAGCCCGAGTTTGAGATGAGCGACATGTTCCAAAATGAGATTGACGCGTTCGTCCGCTGTGTGCGGACCGGCGAAAAGCTGCCCAGCCACATCGATACGGTGCTGCCCACCGCGCGCATGATGCAGGCCATCTATGACTCAAGCGACTTGAAGCGCGAAATAATTCTATAGGAGATAAAAGCATGACACTCTTGATCAAGAACGCGTCTGTTTTTGACGCGATCCATCCGGACCCTTATCAAAGCGACATCCTGGTGGAGAACGGCAAGATCAAAAAGATCGCCAAGGGCATCAAATCAAAGGCTGACGAGGTGTTTGACGCCCAGGGGCTTTACTGCTTCCCAGGCTTTATTGACGCGCACAGCCACCTGGGCATGGATGGATGGGGCATCGGCTATGAGGGCACGGACTACAACGAGTTGAACGACATTTGCACCCCCCACCTGCGCGCCATTGACGGTTTCAAGCCCATGCAGCCTACGCTGCTGGAGGCTGCGCAGGCAGGCGTCACCTGTGTATCCACCGGCCCCGGCAGCGCCAACGTGCTGGGCGGCACCTTTATGGCCGTCAAGACGGTAGGCCATCGCGCGGATGACATGGTCATCAGGCAGGACGCGGCCATGAAGTGCGCCTTCGGCGAAAACCCCAAGCGCGTATACCGCGAGAAGGGCATTTCGTCCCGCATGACCACCGCCGCCAGGCTGCGCGAAGCGCTGATGAAGGCAAGGGAGTATATGCAAAAGAAGGAGGCGGCGGGAAGCGACGCGTCCAAGCTGCCGGCCTATGATATCAAGCTGGAGGCCCTGCTGCCCGTGCTTCGCCGCGAGATCCCATTAAAGGCCCACGCCCACGCGACGGAGGATATTTTCACCGCCATCCGCGTCGCCAGAGAGTTTGATGTCAAGCTGACCCTTGAACATGTGACCGAAGGCCATCTGATCGCGGATGACCTGGCGAAGGAAAACATCCCCCTGGCAGTCGGGCCCACGCTGACGCACGCCACCAAGTTTGAGCTGCGCAATAAATCCTGGGTCACACCGGGCGCGCTGGACCGGGCAGGCTGCAGCGTGAGCATCATCACGGACGCGCCTGTCATCCCCCAGCAGTACCTGCCCCTGTGCGCAGGCATGGCCGTCAAGGCAGGTATGGATAAGTTCAAGGCACTGCAGGCCATCACCATCAATCCCGCCCGCCACATCGGCATCGCGGACCGCGTCGGCTCGCTGGAGGCGGGCAAGGACGCGGATATCGTCATCACAGACGGCTGCCCCTTTGAGGTGAGCACGCAGATTATTCGTGTCTACATTGACGGCCGGGCTGTTGAAGCGGCCAAACAAGGGGTAGAATAGGCAAGAGCTATCGGGTATTCTGTTTTGGCGGGTCAGCGGATGATGGACAGCGGTTTGGGGCATCCACGGGAAATCCCGCGATTTGTCTTGACTAACCGGAAAGGTCATTCTATGATAGTACTTAATCAAAATGAGGGGGTATATCATTGATGAAGTACTACAAATGCGCCCACTGCGGAAACATCATCACGTATGCGGTCGATAAGGGTGTCAAGGTTGTATGCTGCGGAGAAGAAATGCAGGAGCTGATTCCCGGCACCGTTGACGCTTCCAAGGAAAAGCACATCCCTGTCATCGAGCGCGAAGGCAGCACCGTGACTGTCAAAGTTGGCAGCGTAGCGCACCCCATGCTGCCCGAGCACTACATCGGCTGGATTGTCCTTGAAACCAACTTGGGCATCCAGCGAAGGGAACTGAGCCCCGCGCAGGCGCCGGAAGCCACATTTGCTCTCACGGAGGGTGAAGAGGTCGTCGCTGCCTACGAATGGTGTAACCTCCACGGCCTGTGGAAGGCTTAAAAATTACAAAACTTAAAGGAGAACAGACATGAAGAAGTACGTATGCGATATCTGCGGCTGGATCTATGACGAAGCGGAGGGCGATCCGGACAACAACATCGCCGCCGGCACCAAATGGGAAGACCTGCCCGATGACTTCGAGTGCCCTGTCTGCGGCGCCGACAAGGATAGCTTCAGCCTGGTTGAGGAGTAATTTCTTCGCCGAAGGTTCGCCTTACCTCCCTTGTATCCTTCCGAGGATGCAGGGGAGGTTTTTACAATGATCAAAATATTCATTTCATCTGGCTGGCAGCGCTCATCTCCGTCCCCAGCGGCGACGATACGCCGAAGCAATGGTTGCTATTTTATTAAATAATTGATACCATACCAATGATTGAACGCTAAGCCCCCGCGGCAGGCAACTTGTGAGGGCTCGGCCCGTAAGAAGGTGAAAGACGATGAGTTTTGACGCGACCCGGGATGATATCAAGGCCAAGTTTCTTGATATTTTCATGACAATGATCGATAGCGCGCCGATGAGCATCGTAATCACCGATTCTAATGCAGATATAGAGTATGTAAACCCGTACTTTACCCAGCTGACCGGGTATTCCTTTAATGAAGCGCTCGGCAACAACCCTCGCCTGCTTCAATCCGGCCAAACCCCCTCAGAGGTATACTGCGACCTTTGGTCGCGGCTCCTGCAGGGTGAGAGCTGGAAGGGCGAATTCATTAACCTCAAGGAAAACGGCAATATATACATTGAGGTCGCTTCCATCTTCCCCATTAAGGATAAACTGGGGCAGCTGCATTATGCAGCCTTTAAGATCGATGGTACAGAGCAAAGGAAGATACAGGACCTCGTCAACCTCGACCCGCTGACCAGCTTATTCAACCGCTTCTATCTGAATAAGCGCCTGCAGACCGATCTGAGCGCCTGCTTTGAAAATGACAAGCCGCTCTCTCTGATCTTCCTCGACCTTGACCGTTTTAAACGAATCAATGACCTGCACGGCCACCCAGCCGGCGACCAGGTGCTGCACGCCGTGGCCAAGCTGCTGCGCGCAAACATCAGAAGCCGGGACGGATGGATCGCCCGCTACGGCGGTGATGAATTTGTTATCTGCCTCCCCGCCACAAGCAGCGACACAGCGCACAGGATAGCAGAACGGCTGCGCCTTGTGCTTGCCTCCCAGCCGCTTGACTGCGGGGGCATGGATGTACACATCTCCTGCAGCATCGGGGTGCACACAGTGACCCGCACCAGCGAAGGGAATACACCCGAGGAGCTGATGAAGGCAGCGGACAAGAAGATGTACATGGCCAAGGGGCAGGGAAGGAACATAGTGATCTCCTGACCCTTGCAAACCATAAAGCATGCCTGCCCGACTGACCGGGGGCGCTGTGCCAAATCATACTAAAGAGCTCGGCGCAAGAAGCACAAGTGAAAGCGAAACAGCGCTGCGCAGGGCTTGCCGCGGCGCAGCATCAGGCTAAAACAACTGCTGCAACGATGCGCTAGCGTTCGGAACCAGTATCAGTATTAGTATCAATATCAGAATAACGAAAAACCGCTCGCAAGCTGCTGAAAAACAGTAGTTGCGAGTGGTTTATGTTGCTTGAAAACACTAAAGCATCCAAAGCGGCGAAAGATTTTGATTTGAGACAAAGACTACAGGTAAAGGCACAGCACCGAGTCAAAATAATCGGCGCAAGGATACGGCAACGCGTTGAGCCAGTATATTATTGATACCGTTGGGTCCGTATATCCGCTATCTTTTCCCGGCGTTGGCCTTAAACTTCATCGCCATGTCCGCCTTATCTTCCTCTGGTCTCAGTTCCCGCAGGGCGAGAATCAGCCGTTCGCTATCCTCAAGCCCGTGGCAGGTGGCTAATGTCAGTAGTTTATCATCGGCACGCACATCCACGGGCAGGTCAAACACAGACAGCTCCGACAGGCGCGCGGTATATGCCAGCATCTCCGCATCACTTGCAAACTCGCTGTGAGCAAACTCCGCATACATAGGGGAGTTCAGATCAATCGAGGCGATGGACACAGCATAGGGGACATAGGTAGCGCTTTCATACAGCGTGCTAAATGTAAACATCGGCTGGCCCTTCAGGAAAAACACATCGAGATAACGGCTCAGCTTACCGAACATGCTGCCATTCTTCATATTATGGCCATGCAGCACCAGGTTGCTCGCTCTGGGAAGGATAGAGCCCGCCTGATCCAAAAAGACAGTACCCGCAAGATTCTCCCGCCCATAGAAATCATGAGCCATGTAGTAATCATTGTCCCGCTTCACGATAGGGAAATCTATCTCCTCAATCGCGTCAGAGCGCAGCCAGCCGATCAGATCATTATTTTTCTTGTAAAGGGACAAGAACTCCGGGCTCATAGCGGCATTGGGCGCAACTGTCGTCCTAGGCATGATAAGTGACTGCGAAGCAGGAAATTGTACCTCTTGGGTCAGAACGTCCTGCTCACGCTCCCAGGTTGAGTTCTCAGGTGCTTCAGCCATATCTGAAAATGCCGCTTCCTCAGCCCGCGAGTCTGCCTGCTTCGCCTCCCGGACATCATATTCCTGCTTCAAAGCCTCAAAGTTGCTGTTGGTTTGCGCCGCATGCCCCGCATAGCGCAGCAACAGCCCCCCAGCCACCAACAGACATAGCACCGACACGCCCACCAGTGAGCGTCTAATCAGCTTCTTCCGGGCATTTTGATATCTGTAGCGTATGCGTCGTTTCATACTTGCTCCATTGCGCTCCTCATCCGGCCGGTATAATCTTTAAAATGGGAACAGAAAGCCGTGAGGCTTTCTGTTCCCGTCCCTATTTCAAGGCGCTGGGGTTCAGTGCTTGTCGTTCCTTATCTCCCGCCGCTTCATACCGTAAACCAGCAGCATTGTCATCACCGCCACAGCGATGAGGATGAGGATCATCATGGGCTGGTTATCTCCGGTTGAGGGCATTTTGCGGACATTGGTGAAGACGACCCCACCCGCGTAAGGTGTTCCATCCTTCTCCACATCTACTCTGTAATTCAGCTGGCCGCTGACAGGCCAGGTCGTCACCTTAACGGTGTACACCGTCTTGTCATAAGTGATGTTCTTGCTATCTCCGGCTACCTCGGTGATGGTGTAAAGGTAGTTGTTCACTTGGCGGCTAAAGGTACGGTTGGGGAATACGACTGTACCATCTGCTTGGTTGCTTGCTTCCGCCAGCACCGTGCCTTTGGCATCTTTCAGCACAAAGTTGTAGGCGCCTGCCTTTAGTGTACCATTACGAAGCACTTTTTTAGCCGTCAGGGGCACTTCAATGGTCGGATAAGTGGTGGGCGGATCGACAGGCGTCAGCCTGTCCTTCATATGCACGAGCGCTTCGCTCGCGGGCACCCAGTTCCCGCCCTCTCTGATCTCCAAACTTCCATCTTCATTCACGCGGAAGGTGATGTTTTCGGCCACTTCATATCCCTTGGGCGCGGTAATCTCCACCATCGTGTAGATGCCGAAGGGCAGCTCGATAGTCTTGGCTGTACTGGTAGATATCCATTCTTCTACCAGGTTCCCCGCAATGGCTCCTTCACCTTGATAGACCCGTAAAGTCGCACCCGGCAGTTCCTTTGTGCCGTTGACCGCTGTCTTGGAGAAGTCGATATCATATTGCGTGTAGGCGTCTTCCATGTGCACCGGCGCGGTTTCGGCGGATACCCAATCCTCCGCCTCAGAATCCCATATGTCGATGGTTCCGTCTTCGTTCACGCGGAAGGTGATGCTCTCAGCGATCTCGTAGCCCATGGGCGCCGAGGTCTCTACCATGGTATAGGTGCCGAAAGGCAGCTTTATGGTCTTTACCTCATCGGTGGATATCCATTCTTCCACCAGGCCCTCTTCTGTTGCTTCCTCGCCCCGGTATACCCGCAGCGTAGCGCCAGGCAGTTCTGCCGTCCCGTTGACCGCTGTCTTGGAGAAGTCGATATCATATTGCGTGTATGCGTCTTCCATGTGCACCAGCGCGGCTTCGGCGGATACCCAATCCTCCGCCTCAGAATCCCATATGTCGATGGTTCCGTCTTCGTTCACGCGGAAGGTGATGCTCTCAGCGATCTCGTAGCCCATGGGCGCCAAGGTCTCTACCATCAGGTAGGTTCCGGGCTCAAGGCCGATAACCTTCTGCACAGCTGTTGATGTCCAGGAATCAACCAACTCAAGAGACTCGCCCTCTATCCGGTACACCTTCAGCTCAGCGCCGGGCAGTTCTGCCGTCCCGTTGACCGCTGTCTTGGAGAAGCTGGTAGCGTAAGCATCCTCCATGCGCACCGTTGCGTTATTGGCCGCCACCCATACCTCTCCCTGTTTGATGTCAACGCTGCCGTCAGCGTTGACACGGAAAGTGATGCTCTCAGCAACCACGAAGCCTGCGGGCGCCGAAGTTTCTTCCATGATGTAGGTACCGGGCTCAAGGCCGATAACCTTCTGCACAGCTGTTGATGTCCAGGAATCAACCAACTCAAGAG
>JAEWRJ010000080.1 GCA_023460055.1 Bacillota bacterium
GCATATCCGTATACTGGTCGATCAGGCGGCTGCCATCCTCGTCCGGCTGCTCATAGAGGGCTTCCATTTCCTCCGACAGCGCGCGGTCCAGCAGGCTTTTGAGAAAGCCCTCGTCGCCCACACCCGCCATGGGGTCGGTGCCGACGGCTTGAAAGTGGCGGCGGATCAGCTTGATGCAAAACTGGTGCAGCGTGCTGATATCGGCTGTGCCCAGGCGGTCCCGCTGCGCCTTGAGGGCCTTGTTGCTCCTGGCCTCCTCCGTCAGCACCCGCTGCAGGCGCTCGCGCATCTCGCTGGCGGCGGCGCGGGTGAAGGTGACGACCAGCATGTGCTCGATGCCGACCCCTTCGCGCAGCAGGGCCATGATGCGCTCGATCAGCACCGTCGTCTTGCCGGAGCCTGCTGCCGCGCTGACTAAGATGCTGCGGTTGCGCGCCTGGATGGCGGCCCGTTGTTTGGGCGTCCATTCAGGCATCGGGATCCTCCTGCGGGCAACAAAAGAGGCGGTAAAGGTAGCCGTCCAGGTTATTGCGGCGCGTGACCCGGACGCGCCCGATATCAAGGCGCTCCATCAGGCAGGACAGGATCGTCAGCCCTGTCGGCAGGATATGCACGCGGGCGGGCGGCATGCCGGGCAGGCGGGCGCGGTCCTCAGCCGCCATGCGGCACAGGCGCTCCAGCCATTCATCCGCTTCCGCTCTGGCCACATACCGCTCTTCCGGGCAGGGCTTATCCCAGGGCTGCTTCAATATCATGTTGACGATGGTGGTGCCGGTGCCGCCCACCAGCGCCCACTCATCGGGCTTGAGGGGAAGGGGGGGCAGAAATTGATCGATCACGTCCAGCGCCGCGGCGCGGGCGCGGGCCAGATCCTCGGGTGAATTGACTGCCTGCTGCTTTAACAGCCGGCTGGCGCCCAGCTGCAGGCTGCGGGCGAAGGAAAGGCCGCTCCCCGCGTCGCCCAGCGCCACTTCGGTGGAGCCGCCGCCGATATCGATCATACCCTGCGGGCCTTCGCGGCGGGGGATGCAGGTGGCGCCCATGAAGGACAGCTGCGCCTCCTCCTCGCCTGAGATGATGCGGGTAAGCATCATCGGCGCGATCGCGGCCAGATAAAAATCCAGCTCGTGGCGGTTGGCCGCGTCGCGCACGGCGCTGGTGGCGATCAGGCGCACCTGCTGGGCGCCTGCCTGCCTGGCCTCATAATGCAGCTTGGATACAGCGCGGGCACAGCGCTCCATGCCCGCCTCGCTGAAACGCTTCCTCTCGTCCATCGACAAAAAAAGTGCCGTTTCCTCCCGCCCGCGGACGGGGTTGGAAAGCGACGCGTCCAGGTCTGCCGTCAGCATCCTGGTTGAGTTGGACCCAATGGCGATCACGCCGGCGCGGCTGACATTCATGGCTTTACGGGCGCTTGAGTCGGCAGCCCTTCCTCCCCCCAGAGTACTTCAGGGTTGGTGATCACAAAGCGGATCTCGCCGTCGGCCAGGTAGCGGTACTTCGTTCGGGCTTCGTTGGCGATAAACTCGTCCGTGCCGGACAGCTGCACCTCATTGGTCAGCCTGGCGACCTCTCTTTGCTTGCTGGCGACCAGGCGATTGCCCTCCTGGACCATCTCGCGAAGCCTGTTCAATTCGCTTGACAGGTTGGAGTTGATCACGGTAAATACGGCCACAATGATAAGCAGCGCCGTCACCAGCACGATGCCGGGCACTTGTTTATACCGTAATTTGTAAAAGCGGCTGCGAGCCATGACGGACCTCCTTGTGGCAGCTTGTTCTGAAAAAATTATAGCACATTTTTGACCGGAGCGGTATGGCGGGGTGATGGCGCGGCATTGGGCGCGCCGCCTGATTGACACAGCCTCCGGCAGCGTGATACACTCCGCAGGCTGTCGGCCCATGGGGTATCATGACAGGGCGCGGAAGGACCGCGCGGGAGGATGAGGATATATTTATGAAGCGATGGATATCGCTGCTGATTTCGATGGTTTCTCTATTGCCGCTGGCCGCTATGGCGCAGCAGGAGACGGACAGCGCGCTGCTTGTGGTGACCGGAGCCTATTATGATGAAAGCGGGCGGGTGATGGTTACGGCGCGGCCCGCGCGCGTAGAGCTGCCCCAGGGCGCGCCGCGGGAGGCCTACCGCCTGGTGGAAGAGAATGAACTGGTGTTTGAGCTGCGGGAGGACGCCTATATCGCGGTCCCGCAATCAATCCCTGCGGACCAGGCGGAGATCGCCCAGGCACAGGCGCAGGATTTCCCCCTGTATATCAATGATTTCAAGTACAGCCTGGAGCATACGGCCTTCTTGATCGCCCCGCCCGAGAAAGGCGATGGCATCCGCTATACCCAGTACAGCCTGCTCTATCAGGCAGCGGTTGCGGGAGACAGCATCCTGTCGCTGATGTATCATCAGCTCGACTAGTCTTGTCCGTGTTTTCAAACATTTCATCAATGGTCGATGCTTTTCCTTGCCCAAAGACGCTGTTGAGGATATAATAAAGGGGTTAGTTTCCCGGGTATGCCCGATATTGTGACGGAATGGAGATCGATTCAATGAAGAAAACCCTGCTCCTGCTCGTGTTGGCCCTGTCGCTGGTGCTCAGCGGCTGTTCCCTGGTGGTGAAGGACCCTGCGGTGGATGCCAGGCAGGTGATCCTGGATATCAACAGCCAGCCGGTTGACAAGCAGACCTTTGTGGCTGCCTATAACGCTTTGTATAACCAGGAAATGCAGATGCAGCAGCTCTACCAGATGTATGGCATGCAGGCGCCCGCCATCGACTATGACAAGCTGCAGACCCAGGCGAAGGATCAGGTGATCCGCCAGGAGATCATCCGCCAGCAGTCCGCGGCGCTGGGCCTTGACCAGCTGAGTGAAGCGGAGCAGGCCAAGCTCAAAGAGGATGTGGATGCCGCCTACGCCGATACCCTGGAGCAGCTAAAGGGCTACTATCTGCCTGACACCAAGCTGGAAGGCGATGAGCTCAATAGTGAGCTTGAGCATCTGGCCGAGGATACCGGCAACACGAAGGGAACCATTGAGGCTTCCCTGAAGGCCAATCTGATCGCTGACAAGCTGCGCAATGAGACCGTCAAGGATGTGGCTGTCAGCGATGACGAGGTTCTCGCGGAATATGACGCCAAGGTGGCTGACGCCAAGGCTTCCTATGAGGAGAACCCTGACCAGTACGGCCGGGATATCAACGGCGGGACCGCCCCCTATTACGCGCCCGAAGGCTACCGCTATGTCAAGCAGGTGCTGGTGAAGTTCCTGGCCGAGGACCAGACGGAGATCGACCGCATCCAGGGTGAGAAGACCACTGCCGATACCGAGCTGCAAACCGCCAAGGACGCAAAGACCGCCAATGATGACGCGATGGCTGCCGAGGGCATCTCGGAAGATGACAAGAAGGCGCTGGAAGCGAAGACCCCCGAGCTGGAAGCTGCTGTGGCTGCCGCCCAGGAGAAGGTTGACAAGCTGGCTCAGGAGCTGCTGGCTGCCCGCAACAAGGGCTATGAGAACATCCTGCCAAAGGCGCAGGACGTTTACAACCGCGCTGTGGCTGAAGGCGGAGACTTTGACGCTCTGGTCACCGAGTTTAATGAGGATTCGGGCATGCCCGCCGCCGGCTACGCCGTGCGCGAAGGCTTTGCCAGCTTTGATGAGGCCTTTGTGAAGCCCGCGATGGCGCTGGCGGCCATCGGCGATGTGGCCGAGCCCTCCCAGGGCATCTACGGCTACTACATCGTGCAGTACGCCGCTGACATCAAGGCCGGCCCCGTCAACTATGACGATGTAAAGGAAACCATCCGCGGGGAGCTGCTGACCGCCGGGCAGAACGAGGCCTGGGAAGCGGCTATCACCAAGTGGAAGGAAGAAGCCGCCATCAAGGAGTACATGGACAGGCTTGAAAACTGACAGCAGGTTATAACAGCTTTGATCCCCCTCCGGGCTTTGCCCGGAGGGGGATTTTACAACCCGACGGATTTGGCAATTCCAATCCGACAGATTTTGGTTTTTCAACCCGACTGTTTTTCAAGATAGGCCTTTGCCGGCATAAAATGGAAAACCCTTTACAAAAGCTGCCAAGGCTTGTATGATGGGTATAAAGAGAACAAGTGTTCTTAAATCTATTCAACTGCCGCGTTGTGAGGGGTGCTGACGATGGACATCATGGAAAAGCTGACCATACTGGCGGACAGCGCCAAGTACGACGCGGCCTGTACGTCTTCGGGATCGAACAGGCCGGGGCATACCCTGCCCGCCGGCTGCTGCCATTCCTTTTCGGCGGACGGGCGGTGCATCAGCCTGCTCAAGGTGCTGATGACCAACTACTGTGTATACGACTGCAAATACTGCGTCAACCGCGCCAGCAATGATTGCAGGCGCGCGGCCTTCTCCCCCCGCGAGCTGGCGGAGCTGACGATCGAGTTTTACCGCCGCAATTTTATCGAGGGGCTGTTCCTGTCCAGCGGGGTGATCAAAAGCCCGGATTATACGATGGAACAGATGATCCGGGCGATCCATATCCTGCGCTATGAGCATGAGTTCCAGGGCTATATCCACGCCAAGACCATCCCCGGCGCTTCACCGGAACTGGTGCACGCGCTGGGGCTGCTGGCCGACCGCATGAGCGTCAACGTGGAGCTGCCCAGCGAAGACAGCCTGAACCGCCTGGCCCCCAACAAAAAGAGGGAAGCCATCTTTACGCCGATGCGGCAGATCGCGGGGGAAGCGGCGCCGGGCACGCAGGCGCTCAGCCTGGGCCGCTGGGCGCCGCGGTTTGCCCCTGCCGGGCAGGCCACGCAGATGATCATCGGGGCAAGCCCCGAGAGCGATTACCAGATCATCAACCTGGCCTCCGCCATGTATCAAAAGTTCAGCCTGAAGCGCGTGTTTTACTCGGCCTACATCCCGGCTGTGTCTGACAGCCTGCTGCCCTCGCTGGATACCAAGCCGCCGCTTTTGCGGGAGCACCGGCTTTACCAGGCGGATTTTTTGATGCGGCAGTACGGTTTCGCGGCCGGGGAGATCCTCAGCCCCGAGCTGCCCAATTTCAACCCCTACCTTGACCCCAAATGCAACTGGGCGGTGAACCACCTGGAGCAATTTCCGGTGGATGTGAACACGGCGTCCCTTGATACCCTGCTGCGGGTGCCCGGCATCGGGCCGACGGGCGCCAGGAAGATCGTTGTGGCCAGGCGGCATGGCAGGCTGGATACCGCCCAGCTCAAGCGCATGGGCATTGTATTCAAGCGGGCGCAGTACTTTATCCGGGCGGCCGATTGGCTGCCGCCCCTGCGCCAGAATAAAAAGGAGACCGTGCGCGCTCTGATCGATCCGGGCATCCACGGATTCGGGATGGAGCAGGTTTCGATGTTCCGCGATTTTGGCATGCTGCCCGGCGGCGGGGATGTCAGGAGCCTGGCTGAGGCGGTGGAGGAGACTGTGAAATGCCTGGCGGCAGGGATGTGAGCATGAGCGGTTCTGTAGCCTATATATATGACGGCAGCTTTGAAGGTTTTTTGTGCTGCGTGTATGACAGCGTGTACCGCAGGGAAATGCCCCTGTCGGTTACGCGGGAGGAGGACGCGCCGATGCTGCTGGATCAGGCGCGTTTTGTGGTCACCGATCAGGCGCGGGCGGCGCGGGTGAAGGCTTCCATCCCCGAAAAGATATCCGGCCGGGCGCTGGAGCTGACAGTCACCGTCTTTTGCAGCTGCCTGGATAACAAGGAGCTGATGCTGCTGCGGTTTTTGCTGCGCGGCTACAAGGAGGGCGGAAACCTGTGCTACAAGCTGGGAGACGAGCTGGTATCCGTGCTGCTCGCCGCCGAGAGGCACCTGCTGCACGAGGCGCATCTGCTAAAGGGCTTTACCCGCTTCATGCAGGCGGAAGACGCGCTGGTCGCCCAGATCACGCCGAAGAACTATATTCTGCCCTTCATCGCCCAGCACTTCAGCCTCCGGTTAAAAACAGAGAACTTTGTGATCATGGATAAGCCCCATCAGACAGCCCTCGTGCACCGGGAAGGCAGGACGGAACTGCTGCGTGTGGAACGCTTTGAGCTGCCCCAGCCCGGCCCCCGGGAAAAGCACTGGCAGGAGCTTTGGAAGCGGTTTTACAATACCATCGCCATTGAGGGGCGAGAAAATCCGCGCTGCCGCATGAGCCACATGCCCAAGCGGTATTGGGAGAATATGCCGGAGGTGAGGGAACTGCTGCGGGGGAAGAACGCCCCCTCTTGCGTCCATAGGGTATAATTCTCTTAAGGCGGGTTTTTCCGCCGGAGGGAGATGTATGAACAGGAGAGGTTTGCGTGTGAGGGTGATGGCGGCGGCGCTTGCGTTGCTGTGCCTGTTTGTACAGCCCCATGCGTTTGCCGCGGATACGCTGACAAACGTGAAGGAGCCGCTCCTTTTTACCGACTGGCCCCGCCGTACCGCGGAGGGGTTTTTATGGCTGGCTGAAAATGACCCGCTTGGGGCCTTTGTGGTGGAGGATGATCCCCGGGAACAGCAGGACGAGTTTGTGCATATCGATCAGGAGGCGGGGCAGTACATTTACCTGTCCGAACACCTGGCGGTGCATATCCGCCGCTTCAGCGGGGTTTACAACAGACAAACCGTGATATGGTACATGGCGGATATCCGCTTTGCCGCGCCTAATTATTTCCGTGCTTTCTCTGCCGACCCGGCCAGGCCTTCGCGCGCCCAGGATAAGCCGGCGCTAATCGCGCGGCGCAACCGCGTGGTCTATGCCCAGAACGGGGACCTGTTTTCCTTCCGGCTGTATAACAAGGAGAAGACGGGCCTGATTATCCGCGCGGGCAAGGTGCTGCGTGAGGATACCTACACCAAGCCGGTGGCGAAGATACCGCCGCTGGATGAGCTGGCCCTCTTTCCCGACGGGCATATGGAGATGCGCACGCCAGGGCAGATGACGGGGCAGGCCTATCTGGACGCGGGGGCGCTGGATGTGCTGGCCTTCGGGCCCATCCTGCTGCATGGGGGCGTGAAAGATGACCGCCTGGATATGAGCTTCACCCACAGGGAGCCGCGCAGCGCGCTTGGCGTGGTCGCGCCCGGGCACTTCATTGGCATCATGGTGGAGGGCCGCAATGACCGCTCGGGCGGAGCGCCGCTGCGCTTTGTTGCGGACAGGCTGCTGGAGGCCGGCTGCATGGAGGCCTTTACGCTGGATGGCGGCCAGACAGCCGCCATGCTCTTTCTGGGCGAGTATGTGATGGACCCGGGTACGTACAATGGCTTTCACAAGGTGCGCCGTCAGCAGGATATTGTAGGGATCGGCACATCCCAGCGGATCGCGGATCCATAATGAAGTGATCACCGGGTGACTTGTTTTACGCCGGGCAGTATGCCCGGAGAGGAGGATTTTATGAAGAAAATGTTGACCGCGTGGCTGCTGGCTTCGGTGCTTCTGGCCTTATCGGCATTGCCGGCTGCGGGCGAAACGGCCTTGGGATCATCCCGGGCGCTGCTTGATAGTGCTGAGGATACGCTTCAGGTGCTCAGGAGCCGGCCCTCATCGAACGCTGATAATCTCGGTTATTACTTCAGTGGCGTGAATGCCGAAGTGATCAGCGGCCCGGCGAAAGGCTGGGTGCAGGTGGCTATCGGTAGCCTGAAAGGCTACCTGAGGGAAGAGGGCCTGATCATCGACCCGCCCGCGGACACCGCGGCGGCAGAGCTGCCCACCGTGAAGGTGGCCTACAAGGATGGGCCGAGGCTGACGATGCGGGCGGAACAGAACTATCAGAGCGAGAAGCTGGGTTCTTATGAAAACGGTACCGAGATGACGGTGCTGGGCTTTACGGATGATTTCGCGCATGTCATGGGGCCGGACCTTCAGGTGGGCTTTATGATGGCCTGGGGTGTCGATCCCCAGCTGACGGTATCCGCCGCGCGTGAGGAGGCCAAACAGACCGCTCCTGTCACGCCTGAGGGCACATCTGCCCCCGAAATGCCCGCCGCGACCCCGCCGCCTGACGCGGCCGCCATTACAGTCGACAACGCCGGGGGCGAGGGAGCCAACCTGCGGGCCAGGGCCTCATCCGGATCCGAATCCTACGGCCTGTACATGAACGGCACGAAGGTCTATCTCCTCCGCTGGGGCGAGTGGTGGTGCCGCGTGTGGGCAGATGGGAAAACGGGCTACATGATGACCAAGATGCTGGGTGTGCAGCAGCCGAATTGATTAGGTGATAGACAGAAACTCCTTCCGCACTTGCCGGAAGGGGTTTCTATCTATGGGTCCCATCGGAAAATACTCATTTCGACGCGTCCATCCGGGAGAAACCCGACACCTTCCGCTTCCAGCATGGCCCGCCGCAGCCCCGCGAAGCCTCCGCCCGCGATGGCGCCATCCTGCATCACGACGCGCTGCCAGGGCAGGCCATCCGGGCAGATGCGCATAGCCCGGCCTACCTCGCGGGCCGCGCGGGGCCGGCCCAGCATCCTGGCGATCTGGCCGTAGGACACGACCTTGCCCGGCGGCACCTGCGCCACGATGATATAGACCTGTTGGTAAAAAAGGTTCATATGCTCGTCTCCAAATACACCGGGATTTGGTTATAAGAAAACCGCAATCTTTCTGACAGACAGCGGTTTCCTTTTGATACTGATGAGGAGCTTTAACGCATCCAAAGCGTTGAGTACTTTTATCTGTGCGCAAGGAGCGGGAGCGCAGACGTAGCAGCGCTTCGTCAAGCTTCCGGCGACACAGCGCCGAAGCAAAAGGACCAACGCGACGATGCGTTAAAGTTTTGAATCAGTATTATATCCAGCGCTGCTGTTCGTGTGACCAGCTGGCTTCCAGCTTTGAATCTTTCATCACGGCTTCAGCCACAGGATGCATAAACTTCTGAATCATGATGATTGTTTCGCCCAGCCTTATCGGAAGCATGGCCCTTTTCCTTCTGACAAAGGCGTTCCATCTCGACTGGCGTAGCGGGTCGTCTGCAAATCCTTCTTCGAAAGCTACGATCTCATTCAATGATGAATGTCGGTTATTAAAGGTTTCCCGGACAGCCTCCGTCATTTCAGTACCATTGAAATCGTGTGTTATTGACAATGCGTACAGATCATAGTAATCCTTAAATCTCGAGTTGTCATACGCCAGAGAAACGATGGCCTCAAACTTTTCCGCTACCGATGAGCATAGAGAGTATGCGTAAATACGGAGACACTCATCACTGAGAATGACAGGGAAATCCATTATCACTCTCCCTGGGACAATCACGTCCCCGAATCCAATATCGATTGATATGGGAATCCTCGTTCTATCCAGATAGGCCATGATAGACACATTGACTCCATGGTAATCCTTGAACTCAGTGATGGGATGAACCTCAAGGGTATCAAGATCAAAACGGAGCGGATCGTCAGCATCCAGAGAGAAGATCTCCATGAAAACACGCTTCATATCCTTTTCATCGTTGCCGATCCTATGGGCAAGCAGGTCAATATCCGTCGTCGCTCTTGAATAATTGCCATCAAATACAGCGTAGAGGAATATACCGCCCTTCAGGGTGAAGTTGCCGGCATAGTTTGACTTGTACAGGCGGTAAAGCGTTCTTTCGAGGCCGTATGCGGTCAGGAGTTCCTGCACGGTTTTCCCGGTTGCGATACTTCTGTTTTTCAGTCTGTCCTTGACGGAAGCCACATTGTTCATAGGAGCACCTCCAGGTAGGTTCCGAGAATATTCTTGCATCCCAGCGTATCGGCGTAACGACGAAGCCGGATCAGATCCCGATCTGGTCTTGCGAGATAGTTTCTCAGCACTTCTTTTGTTTCTTCAATGCCGACTTTGTTCCGGTAATAGAGAATATCAATAACGGTTTTCTCTATGTCATAGATGCGATACTCGCCCGCAGCATCGGCAATCCTGACAATTCCGGTATTGTATCGTTTCTCAGGGAAATACCAGATATTTATGCTCGGCCATTCAGGCATCGTTGAAATCTTCATGTTTCTTTCGATGGCGATATCCACAGAGTCTGGAAGATATGTCGTTAGAGCATAATACCGAACGGCCGTCATCATGCAGAGAATTCCCTTTGGGGCGTATGCAGAAACAACCGAAAAATCGGAGACTTCGCCACTGTAAGCTGTGTTTTCATACATTTTGTTATTCAGCTTTATCAGCTTTCCTTCCGCTACCAGTTTATTGATTTTATAGTATGAAAAACCTGCTGACAGAAGATCTGATACTGCCAGAAAATGCCGGTCAGCCGGAAGTGTCAGAGTCATTGAAGCCCCTCCCTCCATCGTTCTTGATAATGATAAGGTATCTGGACCTGTATTTCAATAATTTTCCGCAAATATAATTTTGTGCGGAAATCAGTTGAATTATGATGGCGCTATTATCCTGACGGCAGCATATGCGCTACCTGATCCAACTGCATTGATCCATATACACTCTTCCATCAGACAGGAATATTACCCCCTCTTTCTCAAGAATAGTTCTTCTGATCTGCGCGAAGCCTCCGCCGGCGATGGCGCCGTCCTGCATGACGACGCGTTGCCAGGGCAGGCCCTCCGGGCAGATGTGCATAGCGCGGCCTACCTCCCGCGCCCCGCGGGGCCGGCCCAGCATTCTGGCGATCTGGCCGTAGGAAACGACTTTGCCCGGCGGCACCTGTGCCACGATGTCATAAACCTGCTGATAAAAAGGATTCATACTATATCCCCGAATAAAGTTCCCCCGGCGTGTCCTTGCGTGAAAAAGCCGCAGCCTTCTGCCAGGCTGCGGCTTGAATGATTGATTACTTACCTGAGATTGTTATGCCATCAACAGCGATGTAAGGGATCAGGCTGCTGCCGTCCTGCACGCGTTCACTGGAGATGCCGCGCAGCTTCTCAAACATGCCGGCCAGGTTGCCGGAGATCATGGTCTCGCTGACGGCGGGGCCGATTTTGCCCTTCTCGATCAGGAAGCTGTTCTTGGCGACGCCTGAGAAATCGCCGCTGCTGGAGGGGCTGCCGCCGGAGAAGCGGCTGACCAGCAGGCCGCGTTCGATACCCGCGATGATCTCCGCGATGGATTGAGCGCCCTCGGGCACGATCAGGCTGAAGCTGGAGTTGGGGGCGGCTTTGTGGCCTGTTTTGTTGGCGACATAGCTGGACAGCGCGAAGGCGTTGAGGCGGCCATCCTTGATGATGTCATAATCTTCGCTGAGGCGGCCGTCTGAGGTGTAGCGCTCGCCGCAGACGATGGCGGGGTGCAGGGGCGAAGCGCTGATGGTGAGGCCGGGATCGGCCACCATCTGGCCCAGTTTGTCCTTCCAGCGGCTGGTGCCGTCCAGGATCACGCCGTCGGTAACAAAGTTGCCAAGCAACTCATAGATCATGCTGCCCGCGCAGTCGGGCGTGAAGACGACCGGGCCCACAAACTTGCCGTCTGTGGCGACGGTATCGATCTGCTTTTCCGCGTCCGAGAGCAGTTGGCGCAGCGCGCCCAGCTCGATCAGGGGCGTGTCAAGGGAATCGGTGCTGACGCCCGCGCCGTTGAAGCTGGAGGTCTTGTCGCCGTCATGGCCGGAGAACATCAGGCTGAGGGAGTAGCTGCCCTCAAGGGTCTCATACTCGGCGCCCAGGCTGTTCAGATAAATGCCCTTTGCGCTTTCGTGCTCGACGATCATCTGCTCCACCATCACCTTGGGGTAATCGCGCTTGATGGTCTCCAGCAGCTCGCGCGAACGCTCAAAGAGGCGCTCCATATCGCCCTGGGGCGTGCCGAGTGTAAAGCTTTTTTGGGTGCCCTCATAAAGCTGCCAGGCGGGATCTTCCTGCGCGCTGCCGGCGGATGCCAGGCAATCGTTGACGGCGCTGTCCACCGCCTCGGCGCTGAAGCTGTTGATCAGCACCTTGCCGCGGCGGTGATCCTTGATGAGGGTCAGGTCCAGGCGGTTGTCGATGGTGGTGCGCAGCAGGCTGAACAGGCCGCCATCCACGTTGAACTCGCGTTTTTCGGCCGTATGGGCTTCGCAGCTGTACTGCTGGGCGCCTGTCCCAGATAATTTCTTCAGCGCGTAGGCTGCTGTCTCATGTGCGTTCATTTATCTGCCTCCTATGGTTACACGGCACTTGAGGGCGGGACCGCCCATGCCCACGGGCATCGGCTGCTTTTTGCCGCAAAATCCGCTGGACGACCAGTTCAGGTCATCGGATACCATGTCCACCGACTTGAGCATGTCAAAAGCTACGCCGGAGATGGTGGTGTCGAGGATCGCGCGGCCCAGCTTGCCCTTTTTGATCTCATAGCCCATCGTGATACCGAACATGAACTCGCCCGTGCTGTCCGCCTGGCCGTTGCCGGTCTTGAACAGGTAGTAGCCATCGTCCACGGAGGCGATCATGTCTTCGATCTTGTCCTTGCCGGGGTGGACCACGGTATTGCGCATGCGGATCAGCGGCTCGTCGCTGAACAGCCAGGCGCGGGCGCTGCCGGCGGGCCGGTGGCCGAAGTGCTGGGCGCTCTGGCGGTTGTGCATGTAGCCAACCAGCAGGCCATCCTTGATCAGCGGGGCATCCTCTGCCTTCACGCCTTCATCATCCACATAGACGGGCAGAGGGGCAGTCTGGCCAAAGGCAGTATGGGCAAAGTCTGTCATCGTGACCAGTTCGCTTGCCACCCGCTTGCCAAGCATTGGGCCGGCGACAGAGCCGCCCAGCACCAAGTCCGCTTCGACCGTGTGGCCGACGGCCTCGTGAGCCAGCATGCCGGACAGGTCGCCGCCCAGTATGACCGTCTTGCTGCCGGCATCGGCATGCACGCCCTCTGCCTTGCGCATGACCAGGTCATAAAGCTTGTCCACACGCTCATGCATCAGGGCGGGGTCTGTAAAGTGGCTGTCAAAGCCTCCCAAACCGCCGATGGATTCAAAGATCTCAACCGGTGCGCCGTCCTTGCCCTTGGCGGTCAAGAAGATGTAGACATAGCTGCGCGGCTGCAGGCTGTGGCTGGAATAGCCGTCTGAGGTGAGCAGCAGTTTTTCCATGCTGTCGTGATAGGCGACCAGCGTGCGGCTCTCAAGGGCGGGGTACTTGGCGCTCAGGTAGCTGTCCAGCCCCTGCAGGTAATCGATGTAGCTTTTCTGAGGCAGGTCCGGGTATTCAGGCAGGTGCCGCTCGCTGCCCCTGAGAATTTCGGGCAGGCTGCCTGTGCCCCGCCCCGCGTGACGAGACAGCAGCTCGGCGTTTTCGGTGGCATTTTCCAGAACGCGCTTGGCTGCGCCGGCGCTGAGGTCGGCGGCGGAGGCGAAGCCATAGACGCCGTCGCGGTACGCGCGTGCGCCAATGCCGCCGACATCCGTGCGCTGGTTGTTGGTCAGGCTGCCGGAAATCAAAGTGACCCTGCGGGTCAGGTTGCGCTGCGCGCGCAGCTCGGTTGAAGAGCCGGGCGCAAAGCTGTCCTTATATTGGCTGACAATGTCTTGTAGCAATGAAAGTTCCTCCTTGTTGAAGCTTTGTTCAGTGTAGCAGAGCGGGAAAGGGGCGTCAAATAGAGATCATGCCAATATAGGCCTGGGCTATTCAATATATCCTGGCATGATTGGCCTGGTGATTATATAGTGTATGAAAATCTCCCGTTCGTGTTTTCGGAACAGTAAAACGCTAAACGCTGCCCGGCGGGTTTGAAAATTTATCAGTATTTTTTGCGTTATTATAAGGACGCGTGTGCTTCTGCCTATCTTGCCTGTCTGCGCAGATCGGCCACGCTGCCGCGGACGATCAGATCCACGTCCAGCACAATACGCTCGGAGGGATGGCCCGGATGGCTGATGTGTTTTTTGAGCGTGTCCACGGTATAGCGCGCCTTTGCTTCAATATCCTGCTTGATGGTGGTGAGGGCGGGGGTCATGAACCGGGACAGGGGCAGGTCGTCATAGCCGATGATCGAGCAATCCTCCGGCACGCGCAGCCCCTGCTCGCGCAGGCGTAGGGTCAGCTCGATGGCCTTCAGGTCGGAGGTGACAAACAGGGCGCTGGGCACTTTGCCTGACTTGAAGTGCGTGGCCGGCGGCATGCGCTCCAGATCCGGATGAAAGATCCGGTCCTCCGTCAGTTTCACGCCCGCTTCTTCCAGTACGGAGGCAAAGCCCAGAAAGCGCTGGCGGTCAACACCGTTGCTGTGAACATCGCTGCCGCAGAAGCCGACGTTGCGGTGGCCCATCTCCAATAAATGCCGCGCGGCAAGCTGCCCTCCCTTGTAATCATCAATGCCGATGTTGGTGACCTGGCGCAGGGTGCTGTAGGAATCGTTAAATACCAGGGGGATCTTGTTTTCCTCACGGATCAGCTCCATCTCCTGGTCAAACATACCAAAGAAGATAGCGCCTTGGGCGTTCCAGGTGCGCAGACGGCGGGTCACATCCCTGAAATCGAGCACTGTATAGATCATGGCGCTGAATCCCGCCTCCTGCAGGTACTGGGACATGTAGCCTACGATGGTGCCGTTATAAGGGTCCATCAGGCGGTTGCCCTCCCCCCGGATGATCAGCACGATGATGCCTGATGCTTTGGATGAAAGTCCGCGGGCCGACAGGTTGGGGACATAGCTGTATTTATTGATGATTTGCTGTATTGTCTTGATGTTCTCTTGGGACACCTTTTCAAATTGCTTGTTTACCACCCTTGAGACAGTCATGACACTTACCCCCGCCTCCCGGGCAATATCTTTCTGGGTAATCATGAGGCTCCTCCTTGTGGCATGTATTCCTTTGTTAACGTTAACAAATATAACATGAGAATAATAGAAAAAACAAGCGGTATTCCCTTCATATATACAAATAATACAGAGAGAATAATAAAATCGGGAAAAAGGATTGACTATCTGGCGGATATATGATACATATATAAATGTTAACGATAACAGTGGTGAAGGAGCTTGTCACGATGACTAAAAGCCCACTGACGGCTGCCGCCCGGCCAAGGCCGCGGATCACCCGGCGCAATATAAAAAAGAACGCGGGCCTGTATCTCCTTCTTGCTCCCGCCGTCATCCTGCTCGTCATTTTCGCCTACAAGCCCATGTACGGCGTGATCATCGCGTTTAAAAACTACCGGAACTCCACCGGGATACTGGGCAGCCCCTGGCTTGATCCCTGGTACGCGAACTTTACAAAGTTTTTCAATTCCTTTCAATTTGAAGCCACGGTGTTTAACACGCTTCGCCTGAGCTTCTACAGCCTTCTGGCGGGTTTTCCCCTGCCGATCATGCTGGCGATGGCGGTGAATCAGATGGACGCCAAGCGCTTTCGCAGGCTGTTTCAGACCGTTACCTATCTGCCGCACTTTATCTCAACCGTTGTCATGGTGGGGCTGATCCTGATCATGTTGTCTCCGGGCTCAGGCCTGATCGGGCAGGTATACGGGCTTTTCGGCTCAAAGGCACCCAATCTGATGGGCTCGTCAGGCGCGTTTCCCCATATCTATGTATGGACGGACATCTGGCAGCACGCGGGGTGGGATAGCATCATTTATCTGGCAGCGCTCTCCGCGATCGACCCAACCCTGTATGAAGCGGCTACGGTGGACGGGGCAAGCCGCCTGCAGAGGATCGTGCGTATCGATCTGCCGCTGATCCTGCCTACCGCCTGCATCCTGCTGGTGCTCAGGGCCGGGAATATAATGAACGTCGGCTTTGAAAAAGTATATCTGATGCAAAACAATCTAAACGCCGCGACCAGTGAGATCATATCCACCTATACCTATAAGATCGGGATCATCAGCGCCCAGTACAGCTATTCCACGGCCATTAACCTGTTTAATACCCTGATCAACCTGACACTGCTGATGATGGTCAACTATACGACCAAGCGGCTGAACGGTTCAGGCCTGTTTTAAGAAAGGAGGGGTCTCATGGCGAACGGAGCCGGCGCGGCATCCTCCCGGCAGCGTATCCGCAGCGGCGGTGCTGACCGCATGTTCAGCGCGATCATCTATATCTTCGCGGCGCTGGCGCTGCTGGTCATCCTCTATCCTTTGTACTTCATCATCATCGCTTCTTTCAGCGACCCTTCCGCGGTCAGCACAGGCCAGGTATGGCTGAAGCCAGCGGGCTTCACGCTGGATGGGTACACTGCCCTCCTTGAGCATGACAAGCTGTGGCTGGGTTACCGCAATACGCTGGTCTACACGCTGCTTGGCACTGCCTTCGGCTTGTTTGTGAACATTGCCGCTGCGTATCCCCTCTCCCGCAAGGATCTGGCGTTTCGCACACCGCTGATGATACTGTTCGTCATCCCCATGTTCTTTTCGGGCGGCCTGATCCCCACCTTTTTAACGGTGAAGGAGTTTGGGCTGTACAACAACTTCTGGGTCATGATCATCCCCTTCGCGGTATCCAGCTATAACGTGATAGTGGCACGCACTTTCTTTGAAAGCAATGTTCCGGGTGATCTGTGGGATGCGGCCCAGATAGACGGATGCGGCAACCTGCGCTTCTTCTTTGTCATCGTGCTGCCCCTGTCCAAGGCGATCCTTTCGGTGCTGGCCTTGTGGATCGCGGTGGGGCACTGGAACTCCTATTTCAACTCCCTGATCTATCTGAGGGATGAAAACCTGATGCCTTTGCAGATCGTGCTGCGCAATATCCTGGTGACCAATCAGATGCAATCCGCCATGGGAACCGGCGAGCATGTGCAGATAGCGCTGCGCAAGGCGGCCCTGGTCCGCTACAGCTCTATCATCGTATCGACGATCCCCATCATGTGCTTTTACCCCTTTGTGCAAAAGTACTTCAACCAAGGGGTCATGATCGGCGCTGTGAAGGGATAAACATGAAAATGCGCGGCAAATGTCCGCGTAAAAATAAAGGAGTGGCTTGTTCTATGAAAAAACTACGGAGCCTGGTAAGCATTCTCTTGCTGCTGACGATGCTGGCGACCTCCGCCGCGGCGCTGGGTGAAGGAGCACTCAGCCCGGAGCCTGTGGAATTCACCGTGCTGACCATGCGCTGGGGCGACATGGGGGACAGCTTCACAAAGAATCAGTGGCAGATCGACCTGGAAGCCCGAACCAACGTGAAGATCAACTGGCAGACCGTTTCCAACACCGACTGGGAAGAGCAGAAGAACATTCTGCTGGCTGGCGGCGAACTGCCTGATATCGTATTCGGCAGCGGCACCTTCAGCGATGTGGACATCATGAACAACCTGGAGTACTTCCTGCCCCTGGAGGACCTGATCGCCGAGAATATGCCCAATTATCAGGCGGCTCTGGCCAGCTATCCCGATATGAAGACCCTGACGACCTATCCTGACGGCCACATCTACACGCTGGCCAAGAACCTGCCCGCCCGGCCCATCACCTGCAATCAACCCATCATCAATAAGACCTGGCTTGATAACCTTGGCCTCGCGGTGCCAACGACGCTGGATGAGCTGACCGCTGTCCTCACTGCCTTCAAGGAGCAGGATGCCAACGGCAACGGCGACCCGAATGACGAGTTCCCGATCTCCTTTGACAAGGACTATCATGCCGATTTCCTCAACCCCTTCCAGATCTCCGACTACAGGGGAAACGGCATCACCAATATCGACGGCCAGTTTGTGTATTATCCCGTAACGGAAAACTACAAGGCCGGCATCAAGTGGCTGCATGAGCTGTATACAGCGGGCATCATTGATCAGGAATCCTTTACGCAGGATGAGCAGATGCGCCGCGGCAAGATGCAAAACAACGACGCTCCCCTGGTGGGCATGTACTACTCCTGGAGCCATGACGCGGAGTTTGGCAAGTGGAGCGATCAGTATATTGCCATCGCCCCCATCGCCGGCCCTGACGGCAAGGCCTACGCTTACGGCGATCTCAATGGCGTGAACAGCCTGCAGCGCAACGAAGTTTCCATTACCACTGCCTGCAAGGATCCCGCCCTGGCTCTGCGCTGGGTGGATGAATTCTACAACAGCGAAGCGAGTATCCAGAACTTCTGGGGTGCCATCGGCACCGTGATCACCAAGAATGCGGACGGAACTTACGTGCTCAATGATCCGCCGGCGGGCACCAGCGCGGATGCCTGGTACTGGGACCAGAGCCTGCGCGATTTCGGACCCAAGTATGTCGAGCCCGGTTTCAGCGACAAGCTCATACTCAACCCCGCGGCCGGCGACGGCCTGAAGCTGGTCACCTCCAAGCTGGGCGAGGAGTTTGTGATCGAGCCCTTCCCGGATGTCATCCACACCGAGGAAGAAACCAGTGAGATTTCTTCCCTGTACAAGGATATCAGCGATTATGCCAAGCAAACGCGGGCCAAGTGGATCACCGCGGGCGGCATTGACGAGGAATGGGATGCCTATATCGACCAGATGAAGCGCATGGGCAGCGACCGTTACCTGGAAATCAAGCTGACGGCCCTGGAGCGGATGAAATAAACTTTGTAAAGCGAAACGACCGGGCAAGGGCTTAAGCCCTTGCCCGCCTTTTGGAAAACCGGACGAAGAAGGAGAACAAACAATGCCTGTGAAGAAAATCGGGGTGATCGGTGTGGGCGCTATTGCCCGGTGGGCGCACATCCCCGGGATTTTGCGTAGCCCGGATCTTACGCTGTCAGCACTTTGCGATACCGATTCCGGGCGTCTTGAAGCCGCGGCCAGAGAGTACGGCATCCCGCCGGAGCAATGCTATTCAAGCGGAGAAGAACTGATCGCCAGATCAGGCGTGGATGCCGTGGATATCTGCACGCCCAATGATGTCCATGTTCCGCTGGCCCTTCAGGCCGCGTACGCGGGCCTTCCTTTCAGCGTGGAAAAGCCGCTGGCCCTGGAAACTGCTCAGGCGGAAAAACTGGCCAGGGAGACCAGGGAGCGCGGCTTAGCCAATATGGTCTGCTTTTCCTACCGCTTCAAGGCGGCGGCCCGCTATGCCAGGGCCCTGGTGCAAAGCGGGGAATTGGGGGAGCTGTATCATATCAACATGCGCTATTTTCAGGCGTGGGGGATGCCCGTCTGCCAAACGCCCCTGCTGTGGCGCTTTATCAGCGCGCGCACCGGATCGGGCGCACTGGGGGATCTGGGCAGCCATGGGCTGGATCTGGCGCGCTTTGTGACAGGCCGTGAATATGAGCGGCTGATCAGCCACAACGGCACCTTTGTGCATGAGCGCGAGAAGACGGACGGGAGCGGAATGGGCCCGGTGGATGTGGATGATTTTTCAAACAGCATGGCTCAGATGGAAGGAAACCTGCCCGCGGTATTTGAGATCACCCGCTTTGCCTACGGGCGCGGCAACTATCAGCGGATGGAGATCTATGGAAGCCGTGGCTCGCTGGTGTATGAGCTGGATGCCGAGCC
>JAEWRJ010000081.1 GCA_023460055.1 Bacillota bacterium
AGTGACCACCCCCTCATTGTTTACTATATCTGCTTATTCGTGATAAATACGAAAACTCCTTTTGGTTTTTTGGGATATTTAAAAATGTTTTTAACCCTCTCAGCTAAGACAGGGGTGAATAGTAACAAAATATGTTTCAATGGCGAACGTTCGTTTATATTTCATATGGCAATATTCGATCTTTTATGATATGATATATCGCTACGACGAAGGAGGGTTGGTTCATGGATAAAATCAAACGCACGGAGCGCATCGCTGCCCTGACAAAAATACTGGTCAGCAGGCCTAACGAGGTGATATCGTTCTCCGCGTTCAGCGAGCGTTTCGGCTCCGCGAAATCGACGCTGAGCGAGGACATGGTGATCATCGACGCCTCGCTCAGGCAAAACGGGCTGGGACAGCTGCAGACAGTGGCTGGCGCCGCGGGCGGGGTGCGCTTTCGTCCCTGCGCGCAGGCGGACAGCGCGCGGCAGTTTTTATCCGGGCTGATCGACAAGCTTCTTGCGCCGGACCGTATCCTGCCCGGCGGCTACCTGTATTTATCAGACATTCTGGGTGACCCGGTCACCGTGCGCGGGATCAGCCAGATCATCGCCTGCGCCTGGTATGAGGAAAAGCCGGATTTTATCCTGACGATGGAAACCAAGGGCATCCCCGTCGCGATGATGACAGCCGACTATATGAATGTTCCCCTCGTGATCGCCAGGCGGCAGAGCAAGGTGTACGAGGGCAGCGCGGTCAACATCAATTATCCCGGCGGTAAAGGCGCGATCGAAACCATGTCGCTTTCGCGCCGTGCCGTGAAAACCGGCCAGCGCGCCTTGATCGTGGATGACCTGATCCGCGGCGGCGGCACAGCCAGGGGCCTGATCTCCCTGATGGATGAGTTCAATGTTGAAGTGATCGGCCTCAGCTTCGTGCTGGCGCAGGACACACCGCCGCGCAGGCCCATTGAAAACGAAAAGACACTGCTGCTGTTTTCAGGCGGCGGGGAAGATGAGCCTCTTTCCATCCGCCCTGCTGATTGGATCACTTCAGGAATCTAAAGGAGACGGCATGCTCGCAATCATCGGCCTTGGCAACCCCGGCGCCGCCTATGAGAACTCAAGGCACAATGCAGGCTGGAAGGTTCTGGATATATTGGGCAAGCAATATGGTATTACCATCAATAAAAACCGCTGCAAAGCGCAGATCGGCGAAGGCATGGCAGGAGGGCACCGCATCGCCCTGGTCAAGCCGCAAACCTATATGAATTTAAGCGGGGAAAGCGTAGCCGCCGTGATGCACTGGTACAAGATACAGCCTGAGCAGACACTGATCCTGTCAGATGACATCGACCTCAGCGCGGGTGCCGTGCGCATCCGTCCCCACGGCGGGGCGGGTACTCACAATGGCTGGCGCAGCATCATTGCCGTCACGGGAAGCGACCGCTTTCCCCGCATCCGTATCGGCGTAGGCGCACCCCCGCCAGGGTGGGATCTGAAGGATTGGGTACTTTCAGGCTTCGGGGCAGACCAGGAGATCATGAACGAGGCTTTTGAGCACGCCGCCCAGGCTGCCGATTGCTTTATCAAGAACGGAATCGATCTGTCCATGAACCGGTTTAATAAGAGATAATATGCAGCAAAAAACATTTGATATATTGCTTTCCGGCAAAAGCTGGCAGCAGGTGCTGGCATCCGTCAGAGAATCAAAGACTACAGCGCTCTACGACGTAACGGAGTCTCAGCGGGCTTTTCTGGCCGCAGCCTTATCGGCCGCGGCAGACAGGCCCGTACTTTACATTGCCTCCTCCGAAGCCCTGGCTTCCAGAGCGGCGGAGGACGCGGCGCGGCTGCTGGGGGGCGCTGCCGCGGCCCTGCAAACGCCGGAACTTCAATTTGTACGCGGCGTATCCGGCCGTGAGGCCGACTGGCAGCGGCTGACAGTGCTCAGCCGTGTCAAGTCGGGAGACATCAAGCTGCTTTCCGTATCCGCCGAGGCGCTTTTGACGCGCTATATGCCCGCCTCATGGTCGCAGGGCGATGAGGTCACGGTCAAAGAGGGAGATGACATTGAGCCGCTCAGCCTGGTCTCCCGGCTGACCAACATGGGCTATGAGCGTGTGCCGATGGTGGAGGGAAAGGGGCAATGCGCCCTGATCGGAGACATTTTAAACGTTTTCGCCCCTCAAAGCGACCAGCCCGTACGCATCGAGTTTTTTGATACCCAGGTCGATTCCATCCGGCCTTTTGACATTTTGACACAGCGCAGCGCAGGCAGGCTGGACACCGCGCATTTTGGTCCCGCGCTTGAGTATTTTGTTCCCTCGCAGCACCGTGAGGAAGCGGCGAGGCGTATGCGCGAGGCCTTGAAAATCGCGGGATCCTCGCTGAAGGCCCGGCAGCTCTATGCCGCGCAGGAAGAGGAAAACCCGGCGCTTCCGGCGCAGTACGCCATAGAGCGGGATATCGAACGGCTGCTGGACAGCGGCTATTTCCCCGGCATGCACCTGTGGGCCAACATCCTCTACCCTGAGGCCCGCCATTTGTGTGACCTGTTGCAAGATCCGATCATCGTGGTGGATACGCCTGACCGTTCCCTCACACGGCTGGATGAGCGTCTGGAGAGTTTCGCGCAGGATCTGAACCTGGCGCTGGAGCATGGCGGGGCTTTCCCCGCCCAGCAGCATCTGCTGTATACCTCCCGGGAGGTCATGGGGAGGCTGAAAGCGCAGCCTGTCGTCACCATGCAGGAACTGCTTCGCGGCATGGCCGGGCTGGAACCCGACCTTACCCTGCCGATGAAGGGCAGCGGTCTCAGCCGTTTCCAAGGCAGATTCGCGGAGCTTTCTCTCAACATCAAGCAATGGATCGCGGACAAATACGCCGTTGCCATCCTTTGCGGCGGTGAGGCGCGCGCCCTGCGCATGCAGCGCGCCCTGCGCGAGTTTGAGTGCGCGCTGGAGATCAAGCATGATCTCTCCCCCGACCTCAAGCGCGGCAGCGCCGCCTTGTACATTCTTCCCTATTCCCGCGGCTTCATCATGGAGGAGGCCGGCATCGTCCTGCTGACCGATACGGATGTATTGGGCAGCGGGCAGAAGAAGACCAAAGCCCGCGTGGGTTCCGGTCAGCGCATCGAAGCTTTCACAGACCTGAGCGTGGGCGACTATGTGGTGCATGAGCACCACGGTATAGGCATCTATCAGGGTACGGTGCGTCTTCAGAGCGAAGGCGCGTGGCGTGACTACCTCTTGATCCACTACCGGGGCAGCGACAAGCTCTATGTACCGCTTGACCAGTTTGAGCGGGTTCAAAAGTTTATCGGCTCCGAGGATAACGCGCCCAGGCTCAACGACCTGGGCAGCGGCGAGTGGGACAAGCAGCGTAAAAAAGTAAAAAGCAGCCTGCAGAAACTGGCCTTCGATCTGGTCAAGCTTTATGCCGAGCGCCAGTCCGTTCCGGGCTTTGCGTTTGAACCGCATGCAGAGTTCGAGGCGGAATTCGGCGAACGCTTTGAGTATGAGCTCACACCCGATCAGGAACGGGCTGTGCGCGATATACTGGACGATATGGACCGTCCGGCCAACATGGACCGGCTGCTGTGCGGTGATGTCGGCTATGGAAAGACCGAGGTGGCGGTACGCGCAGCCTTCCGCGCCGTGATCAATTCAAAGCAGGTCGCCTTCCTGGCCCCAACCACCATTCTGGTGCAGCAGCATTACCAGACCATCAAGAAGCGCTTTGAAGGTTTCCCGGTGACGGTGGACTATATCAGCCGCTTCCGCCCCCCCAAGGCAAACAAAGAGGTGCTGACAAAGGCTGCCCGGGGCGAACTGGATATCCTTATCGGCACGCACAGGCTGCTGAGCCGGGACGTCAACATGAAGAACCTGGGCCTTCTGATCGTCGACGAGGAGCAGCGTTTCGGCGTCGCGCACAAGGAAGGGATCAAGAACTACAAGCGCCGGGTGGACGTACTGACCCTTTCGGCCACGCCCATCCCCCGCACCCTGCACATGAGCATGGTGGGCGTGCGCGATCTGAGCCTGCTGGAAAGCCCGCCCGAGGAGCGCTACCCTGTTCAGACCTATGTGGTTGACTATTCCGATACGCTGATCCGCGACGCCATTCTGCGCGAAAAGAACCGCGAGGGGCAGGTGTATTTCCTCTACAACCGCGTGGCCGATATCGACCGCTTCGCATCCTCCCTGCGCCAGCTGGTGCCGGAAGTGAAGATTGCCGTCGCTCACGGGCAGATGAAGGAAAACGCGCTGGAAGACGTGATGATGGACTTTGTGGCCGGGCACTACGATGTGCTGTTGTGCACCACCATCATCGAAAACGGCATCGACATTCCCCGCGCCAACACCATCATCATCCATAACGCCGACCACTTCGGTCTCTCGCAGCTCTATCAGCTGCGCGGCCGCGTCGGACGCAGCACCCGCTCCGCCTACGCCTACTTTACAGTCCGGCCAGATAAAGCGCTCAGCGAGACGGCGGAGAAAAGGCTGTCCGCCATCAAGGAGTTTACGGAGTTTGGCAGCGGCTTCCGCATCGCGCTGCGCGACCTGAGCATCCGCGGAGCCGGCAATATGCTGGGTCCGGAGCAATCGGGCCAGGTAAGCGCCGTGGGCTACGATCTTTACTGCAAGATGATCGAGGAAGCCGTCAGGGAAGCCAAGGGCGATTACAGCGGCCGGCGGGAGAGCGAGCTGGATACCAGGGTGGAACTGCACATCAACGCCTACCTGCCTGAGGAATATGTGCCGGGCGAAGCCCAGCGCATGGAAATATACAAGCGCATCTCCCTGATCGCAAACGATCAGGACAAGAGCGACCTGCTCGATGAGCTGATCGACCGTTTCGGAGAGCCGGATCAGCCGGTGCTCAACCTGATGGATGTAGCGCATTTGAGAGCGCTAGCCAACCGGATAGGCGCCGATCTGGTCACCTATGCAGGCAGCGCCCTCAAGCTGCGGCTCAGCCCGCTGTACTCTGAAGACCCGGCCCTGATCTATAAGAGCATGCTGATGACAGACAGCCGCCTCAGCCTGCAGAGCGGCAAGCGGCCGTCTGTGCTGCTCTTGCTCAAACACGCGGATGATGAAAAGGCCCTGCATGAGGGCCTTGCCGTTGTCAAAAAGATGATGGACAATGTCGACAGATTGAAGAGCCTTGAGAAAGAACCGCAAACAGTTCCCCAGCCCTGACCGGGGCTTCCATCCTAACCATCAATCGCAAGTCAGCGTCATTAGAAAAGCCCGCCGGCCGGCGGGCTTTTTTAATGCGTGATACTGCTTATTTTCCCTCGCCGACAACGTAATCCGTCGCCGGGGCGGGAATGGCGGTCGGAGCCGGTGTAGGCTGGGCCACAGCAACAGCCTGCGCTGTCTGGCTGTAGAGCAGTTCCTGGGTTTCTTGATTGGCCGTGCCGTTCACCCTGAGCTTGTTGTCGCGCTGATAGGCTTTTACCGCGTCGCGGGTTCCCTCGCGGTACTGGCCTGTCACGCTCCCCAGGTAATAACCCAGCTCTTTTAAGCGGTTCTGAAGCCAGAAGACATCATCGCCCTCAGCCCCTACTTTCAGCTCACGGATACCGCCCGCGGGGGTGGCCGCCATGTCATAGTCCGGCCTGGGTGCCGGTTCAGGCGTCGCGATGTGGTTGCCCAGCTTTTGCGAGAACTCGCCCAGCCTGTTAAAGTACTTGAGTTCGGGATCGATCAGTCCGTCCTCATGGATCCAGACCTCGGTGCCCTCGCCGATGTTATCATAGATCCACTTCGCGTCGTCCAGCGTCAGGCGGATACAGCCATGACTGGCCCGGCGGCCCAGCTTGTTGACAGAGGCCATCTTCACCTCCGTACGGTCCGGCGTATACAGGAAGGAATGGAAGGCGATGCTGCTGTTGATCCGCGTCCAGTATTGGGCATATCCGCCGCCCCAGGTCGGGAAGAGAGCCCAGCGTGCCCTTCGTCCTGTCAGCACCCAGGTACCTACGTCGCTGGGATATTTTTCCGTGCCGGTGGACGCGGTGAATACCTTGTGCAGATCGGTGAATTCGCCTTCGCTGTCACGCTTGAACACCTTGACCAGCTGATTGGCCACATCCACCTCTATAAAGTAGGGCACGGGCGTGGGTTCGGGCGAAGGCCTGGGTGTATTGTGAGGCAGCACCGCATCGGGGGCAAACAAGGCCAGCCAGGTTTCCTCCCCGACAACGCCGTCACTGACCAATCCGTTTTGCTTCTGAAAGGATTTCACAGCGGACTGCGTCTGTTTGTAAAAGCCGCCGGTCGGCTTGCGGTCCAGGTAGCCCAGATAGCCAAGCTGCTCCTGCAGGGTGGTCACAGCTTTCTGCTTGCTGCCGTATTGCAGTTTGCCGGGAAAGCTGGTATCGGGCGGCACGGTGGGGGCCGGCGAAGGCATTGGGGTAGCGTTGGGATCGGGGGTGGGCATGATGACATCGTCCCCAAACAGCTTGATTTGCGTTGCAACGTCTGCCGCGCCGCTTGTCTCCAGGCCGTTGAGCGCCTGAAAGTCCCGCACGGCTTTTACAGTCGCGTCCAGATAAGAGCCTGTCATATTGCCATGATAAAACCCAAGAACGGAAAGCCTTCCCTGAAGCTCGCTGACATCGGAGCCTTTATCGTCCTTTTTGAGGGGGCGGTAGAACTCATCGCTGTAGATGAGCTCCAGCAAATCATGATCGACCTCTCCGGTCTCAGCTAAGCCGTAAGCCTTCTGCACAGCTCGGACAGCCTTTTCGGTCTGGCTCAGATAGTTGCCGGTCGCCTTCGCGTCCAGGTATTTCAAAGCGCGAAGGCGCTCCTGCAGCGCCCGGACATCATCGCCCCGGTCACCGCTCTTGAGCACGCGCGCTTCGGAAGTAACAGTCACAGCTTCCTCCTCTGTCGCGTAAACCGGCGGAATGATGGCCGTTTGCAGGCAAAGGCTTAAGATCAATATCAACAGAATGACGCGCTTCATCATAAACTCCTTCAACATGTTTCTACCGCATTGTAATAGTTTAGAAACACAATTGCAAGGATCAATCCACAGATACTTCATGATCAGCGTAAAAAAGAGACCCGGACATGCCGGGCCTCCGCAGCGGAGCTGATGTTTACAGCTTCTCTTCCTCCGCCAGCCTGTTGCCCAGCACCACGCCCATCATCGACGCCATCATCAGCCCGCGCGTCCATCCGCTGGAATCGCCCAAGGCATAGAAATTGCCAATGCTGGTGTTAAGGCTGAGGTCCATTTTGATGCGGTTTGAGTAAAACTTGAGCTCAGGTGAATACAGCAGGGTCTCATGAGCGGCAAAGCCCGGCACCACCTGATCCATGGCCTTGATGAAATTGAGGATGTTGGTCATGGCGCGGTAGGGCATGGCGGCGGTGATATCTCCGGCGACAGCGTCAGGCAGCGTGGGGCGGACATTTGACTGCATCAACTCCTTCTCCCAGGTTCGCTTGCCATCCAGTATATCCCCGAAGCGCTGCACCAGGATCTGGCCGTTGGCCAGCATGTTGGTCAGCTCGCCCACCTTCTGGGCATAGGCGATGGGTTGATTGAAGGGGTAACTGAAGTTGTGGGAGCAGAGAATGGACAGGTTGGTGTTGTGAGACTTGCGCTCTTTATAGCTGTGGCCGTTGACGACAGCCAGGTCATTATCGTAGTTTTCCTGGCTGACAAAACCGCCTGGGTTCTGGCAGAAGGTGCGCACTTTGTCACGGAAGGGCAGCGGGTAGCCGACCAGCTTGCTCTCGTACAAGGCGCGGTTGACTTCCTCCATCACCTCATTGCGTACCTCAACGCGTACGCCGATATCAACGGTGCCGGGCTGGTGGGCGATGCTGTGCTCCTCGCAGAGCTTCTCCAGCCAGTCGGCCCCGCGCCGCCCGGTGGCGACGACAGTGGCATCTGCCGTGATCTCAAAGCTCTCCCCGCCGCGCGCTTTTTCCACACGCACGCCCAGGCAGACCCCGTCCTTGAGGATCAGGTTGGTGCAGCTGTAGCCAAAGAGGATCTCAACCCCGTTATCGGTCAGGTAGTGCTGGATAGCCCCGTAGATCTGCTGCGCCTTCTCGGTGCCCATATGGCGGATGGGGCAGTCGACCAGCTTCAGACCCGCGCGGATGGCCCGGGTGCGGATCTGCTTGATCTCTTCCCCGGCCGAGATGCCCTCGATGTGATCATCGGCGCCGAACTCCAGGTAGATGCTGTCGGTATAGTCGATCATGCGCTGCGCGTTTTTTTCACCTAACAGCTCGGGCAGCTGGCCGCCCACCTCATAAGACAGCGACAGCTTCCCGTCGGAAAAAGCGCCCGCGCCGGAAAATCCTGTCGTAATATGGCAGTAAGGCTTGCAGTTGACGCAGCGCCCCGTCTTATCCTTGGGGCAATGGCGGTTTTCGATGGCCGCGCCCTTTTCCACCATGACGATGCGGCGCTTGCTGCCCCGCCGCAGCAATTGCAGAGCAGTAAAAATGCCGGCCGGACCGGCGCCAATGATGACCAAATCGCAGTGCATGATGACCCTCCGCCATATTTCTTCTATCATAATATTGTATCCGCGCTTTTGAAAGGCAGCCTGATACTTTCACATTCTACGTGAGCGATGGATGAAAGTCAAATTACTCTCAGCAATCGCGACGATTGCTTTCATCATTGAACAAAAAAACCAGTTGACGCAATCAAGCGCCCTGCGCTATAATCAGTGTACGGTCGCCATCCGCCGTGCAAGCGGCGAACGCTAAGGCGAGATGTGCGAAGGGGGGGATACAAGTGTCTGAAGTCCGTGTGAAGGAAAACGAAACGCTGGAAAGCGCTCTTAAGCGCTTCAAGCGTCAGTGCGCCCGTTCGGGTGTTTTGGCTGAAGTGCGCAAACGCGAGCATTATGAGAAGCCCAGCGTCAAGCGCAAGAAGAAGATGGAAGCAGCCCGCAAGCGCAAGTATTGATTTCTTGCTCATAAAAGAAGCGTTCCGCAGGGGCGCTTCTTTTTTATTGCGTATGATCCCCGGCTGCCTTATACTTTTAGTTCCGCCGGCTTGGGCGGGTGTATTAGGAACTGTGTGAAGGTCTTTTAGACCATAAAGGATTTGATCAGATGAACGAACCCATTATTATCATCGGCGCGGGGCACGCGGGCTGCGAGGCCGCTTTGGCCTCGGCCCGGCTGGGCTGTGAGACACTGCTTCTGACCCTGAGCATCGATGCCATCGCCCTGATGCCCTGCAACCCCTCCATCGGCGGGACAGGCAAAGGCCAGTTGGTACGCGAGGTGGATGCCTTGGGCGGTGAAATGGGCCTGGCGGCAGACGATTGCCTGCTGCAGGGGCGCATGCTCAACACCGCCAAGGGGCCCGCGGTGCACAGCCTGCGGGCGCAGGAGGACAAGTACGCCTACCACCGCCGCATGCTTCAGGCGCTGTTCGCCCAGGATAATCTAACCATCCGCCAGGGCGAGGCGGCGGAAATTCTGACGCGTAACGGCCGCGTCAGCGGCGTGCGCACAACCACGGGTGACATCATCCCAGCCCGCTGCGTGATCGTGGCGGCCGGCGTATACCTCAAAAGCCGGATCATCATCGGCGAATACAGCAGGGAAACCGGGCCTCAGGGGCTGCAATCGGCTTCCTTCCTTTCCGGCAGCCTCCGGGAACTGGGCTTTGAGCTGCGCCGCTTCAAGACCGGCACCCCAGCCAGAATCGACGCCCGCAGCATCGATTTCCATAGGATGGAGATCCAGCCGGGCGATGACCCGGTCATTCCCTTCTCCTTTCTGACAGACAGGAACCTGCCCAACAAGGCCGCCTGCTACTTGACCTGGACCAATGAGCGCACGCACGGCATCATCAGAGAGAACCTTCACCGCTCCCCCATGTTTTCGGGGGCGATCAAGGGCACAGGCGCGCGCTACTGCCCATCCATTGAGGATAAGGTGAACCGCTTCGCCGATAAGGACCGTCACCAGCTGTTTCTGGAACCGGAAGGGCTTGATAACCCGGAGTGGTATGTGCAGGGCATGTCCTCCAGCCTGCCTGAGGATGTGCAGCGGGCGATGTACCGCACCGTGCCCGGCCTTGAGCAGGCCCGGCTGACACGCCTGGCCTATGCCATTGAGTACGATTGCATCGATCCTTTGCAGATATCCTCCGCCATGCGCTCCCTTGACATCCCGGGCCTCTATTTCGCCGGACAGATCAACGGGACCTCGGGCTATGAGGAAGCCGCCGCGCAGGGATTGCTGGCCGGGATCAACGCGGCGCAGGAAGCGCTCGGTAAAGACCCCCTGATACTCAACCGCGCGCAGGCTTACATCGGCGTGATGATGGACGATCTGACGGTCAAGGGGACCGACGAGCCCTACCGCATGATGACCAGCCGGGCGGAGCACCGCCTCTCCCTGCGGCAGGACAACGCCGACCTGCGCCTGACGGAGCTGTCCTACCGTATCGGCCTGGCGGGTGAGGATCGCATGAGGCGCTCTGAGCAAAAGCAAAAGGAAACGCAGGCATTGATACAATACCTGCGTGAGGAGGGATTTGCCCAGCCCTTGAAGCAGCCGGAAAACGATCTGGAAGACATCATTTCGGGCGACACGCTGGCCCTTTACAGCAAGGCGGCGCGCGAGCAGGCCCAGATAGCCGTCAAATACGAGGGTTACCTTAAAAAGGAAGAACAGCATATCCGCCAGGCCGCTTCCTTGGAAAATACCCGCCTGCCCGACAGCATTGTTTACGCGGATATCGCTTCCCTCAGGCTGGAAGCAAGGCAAAAGCTCCATAAGCAGCGCCCGCTCTCGCTGGGCCAGGCCTCACGCATCCCCGGCGTATCGCCCGCCGACATCGCCGTGCTGCAGGTCCATCTCAAAAAGACGGGATCAGTCTAATTCCTCAACAAACGCCTTGATGCGCCGCCCGGCTTCCGCCAGGCGGCCTTCGTCTATGGCATAGCTGATGCGCACGCAGCCGGGCGCGTAGAAGCCCGAGCCCGGGACCACGGAAACCAGGGCATGCTCCATCAGCAGCTCTGAAAAGCGGTCATCGCTTGTCAGCTTTTCGCCCCTGAAGCTCTTGTCAAGCAGGGCGCTGACATCAGCCAGCACATAGAAAGCCCCGTGCGGCACAGCATAGCGGACCCCGGGGATATCATCCAGGATGGACAGGATCAGCCTGCGGCGGCTTTCAAAGGCCAGGCGCATTTCTTCCACCCCGCTCTGGTCGCCGGTCAAGGCCTCCAGGCCCGCGTACTGCGTGATGCTGCAGGTATTGCCGGTCGCGTGGCCCTGATAGGCATCCATGGCGGCGATGATGTGCTTGGGGCCGGCCGCGTAGCCAAGCCGCCAGCCGGTCATCGCGTAGGCTTTGCTGAAGCCAGAAACCGTGATGGTGCGCTCAAAGGCGTCCTCGCTGAGTCCGGCGAAGATGGTGCCGCTTCGCCCGTCATAGCAAAGGGTTTCATATATCTCATCGCTGATGATGGCAAAATCGTGTTTTTTCGCAAGCGCTGCAAGCGCCTGAAGCTGATCCCTGCTCCAGACAGCGCCCGTCGGGTTGCTGGGGTTATTGAGGATGAGCGCTTTTGTCCTGTCCGATACAGCCGCCTCGATCTGAGCAGCATCCGGGATGTATCCCTGAGCGGCCGTTGTATGGATGACGACCGGCACGCCGCCCGCCATGCGTATCATCTCCGGGTAGCTCAGCCAGCAAGGAGCGGGAAGCAGCACCTCGTCACCGGGATCGAGCAGCGCGTACAGCGCCCCGACCAGGGCCTGCTTGGCCCCCGTGGTCACAATGACCTGCGCCGGCTGATAGTTGACGCTCTGATCCTGGTAGTGCCTGGCGACCGCCGCGCGCAGCTCGGGTATCCCGGCAGTCGCGGTGTAAACCGTCCGGCCGGCGTCGATGGCAGCCTTGCCCGCCTGGCTGATATGCGCGGGGGTGGGAAAATCCGGTTCGCCTGCCGCCAGGCTGATGATATCCTGCCCCTGCTTGCGTTTTTCAGCCGCCAGGGCGTTCAGGCGCAGTGTGGCCGAGGGGGTGATATTCCTGCAGACCGATGAAATGCTCAGGGCCATGTCGATCCTCCAACAAACACGTTTTTTTGAAAGTTATCGTGATGTATTTTGCATTTTTACCCATTGCTTGTCAATGGGGAATGGCAATTTTCAGAAATCTTCTCCATTCCATTATGCATATCCGCTTTATACCGGCCTGACCGGGCCGGGAATATGATTCTTCTTGCTATCAATCCTGCATTTTTACGCTTTCAATGAGCCTTGCTTCGGGCGCCCATTCTGCAGGATAATGAATATGTCCATTTTTCTTCCGGGAACATGTTTTTATCATGCTTTAGGCCTAAGCATCGCTTGACAGGGTAAATATTTGTCTGTTAGCATGCGCTCATGGCATGAACTTATCAATGAAAGGAGGCAGTACACCATGACCGGACAAATCACCTATACTGCCTCCTCCCTTTACATGCGCGGCTCGCGCGTATTCAACAAGCGAATGTGCCGCTGCGCGGCATAATAAGAGAATAAAGAAATCCATCCCCACCCCCTAAAGGGATTCCCTGCCTTGATGCCGGACGCTGTTTGCTTTACCCGGTCATCGCTTTGGATCAAAATGTATGAAATGGAGACCGCATCCTGATGATCGAGCTGTCCTCCGTCAGCAAAACCTTTCTAGGCAAAACCCAGCAAGAACACGTGGAAGCACTGCGCGATGTATCCTTACACATCAAGCAGGGCGAGATCTTCGGCATCATCGGCTATTCAGGCGCCGGCAAATCAACACTGGTCCGGGTGATCAACCTGCTGGAGAGGCCTGACCTGGGCCGGGTCAGGATGGGCGGCCAGGACCTGACAGCCATGAATCCCAGGGAGCTGCGGCAGGCGCGCAGAAAGATAGGCATGATTTTTCAGCATTTCTCGCTGCTCCCCTCCAGAACCGTATCAGGCAATATTGCCTTTCCCTTGAAGTACACAGGCTTATCAAAGGAAGAGATCCAGGCCAAGGTCACCACGCTCTTAAATCTGGTAGAGCTCAGCGACAAGGCCTCCGCCTACCCCTCCCAGCTGTCCGGCGGGCAAAAGCAGCGAGTCGCCATCGCCCGCGCGCTGGCAGCCGATCCCCGGGTACTGCTGTGCGACGAGGCGACCAGCGCGCTGGACCCGCAGACCACCTTGTCCATCCTGCGCCTGCTTAAAAAAGTCAATGAACAGCTGGGCATCACCATCGTCATCATCACCCATGAAATGGCAGTGATCAAGGAGATATGCGACCGCGTCGCCGTGATGGAGGGGGGGCGCGTGGTAGAGCTGGGTACTGTGTTTGAAGTCTTTGCCTCGCCCAGGGAAGAGATCACCCGCCGCTTCATTGAAACCACGAGCACCATGCACCGCGTGCAGGAGATGATCGACGGCGATTCCCCGATCCTCAGGCTCGCCCCCGGCGAACTGCTGGTCAGATTGCAGTATGCCCAGCGCAGCCCGAGCGCCCCCATGGTATCACTCGTCTCCCGCCGCTTTGACATCGACCTCAACATCCTGTTTGGCAACGTGGAGATCATCGGCGGCTCGCCCCTGGGCGCGCTGGTCGTGGTCGCTTCCGGCGAGGCGAACAAGGTGCAGGAAGCGCTGGCCTACATGACGGAGCAAAACGTGAAGGTGGAGGTGCTCAAGCATGGTTGAGTGGCTGCAAAGCGTTGCCCCCAACGTGGTTAAAAAGTTCCCGGAGCTCTTAAGCTCCACCGAGCAGACCCTCCTGATGCTGTTTCAATCCGGCGCTATATCGCTGGTGATCGGTCTGTTCTTCGGCGTGCTGCTGGTGACCACCCGCAAGGGCGGCATTATCCAAAACAGCGCCGTGTTCACCATCCTTGACAAGAGCATCAACCTGCTGCGCTCCATCCCCTTCATCATCCTCCTGGCCGCGCTGATCCCTCTGACCAGGGCGGTCGTCGGCACGGCTATCGGCACCCGGGGCGCTATCCTGCCGCTTGTATTCGGCACCGTCCCCTTCTTCTCGCGCCAGGTGGAAAGCGCGCTCTTGCAGCTTGACAGCGGCCTGATCGAGGCCGCCCAATCGATGGGAATCAGCCCCTTTGGCATCATTTTCCGCGTCTACCTCAAGGAGGGCATCCCCGGCATCGTACGGGGCACCGCCATCACCATGATCAGCCTGATCGGCCTGACAGCCATGGCAGGCGCGGTGGGCGGCGGCGGCCTGGGTGACTTTGCCATCCGCTACGGCCACCAGCGCAACCAGGTGGATATCACCTACGCGACCGTGCTGATCCTGCTGCTGCTTGTCAGCGTGCTGCAGTCTATCGGCACCTGGATCATCAAAAGGACAAGCCATTAACAAAATAAAAGGAGAAATCATCATGAAAAAGATCCTGTCCCTGACCCTGGCCTTCGCCCTCATCCTGGGCATCACCGCCATCCCCGCCCTGGCCGAACCGACCGTCATCAAGATCGGCGTCGTCGGCGAAAACAATGAGCAGTGGGAATACATCGCCTCCGTCCTCAAGGAAGAGGGCATCATCATTGAACTGGTCAAGTTTGCCGACTACTCCCTGCCCAACCCAGCCCTCAATGATGGAGAGATCGACCTGAACGCCTTCCAGCACTATGCTTTCCTGAACAACCAGTCCGAGGCCCTGGGCTTGGACCTGAGCGCGGTCGGCACGACCCTGATCGCTCCTTTGGGCCTGTACTCCCAGAAGATCAAGTCAGTGGATGAACTGAAAGAGGGCGATAAGGTTGCCCTGCCCAACGACGCCACCAACGGAGGACGCGCTCTGAAGGTGCTGGAAACCACCGGCCTGATCGCCGTTGACCCCGAGGCCGGCTACCTGCCGGAGGTAAGCGACATCACCGAAAACAAGCTGAACCTGGAATTTGTTGAGGTGGAAGCGGCCCAGACCGCCGGCCTCCTGCCTGATGTGGCAGCCGCCTTCATCAACGGCGGACATGCCGTGGATAATGGCTACTTCCCCGCCAAAGACGCTATCCTGATCGAGACCGTGGCTGAGGGCAGCGACAATCCCTACGTCAACATACTGGTCGCTCGCACTGCCGATAAGGATAACCCCCTCTATCAGCGGATCCTCGAGGTCTATCACACCGACGAAGTAGCCGAAATATTCGCTACTGCCTACAAGGGAGCCTATCTCCCCGCGTGGAAGTAATACCATCCAGGCAAATAAGGAACGCTTCCCGGCAAGTTCGCCGGGAAGCGTTCCTTATTATATGACATTATTGAACTGCCGCAGCTACTCCGTCTTCCCTGGGCAAGGTGCGGGCATGGCGCAGGTACCACAGGTAGATCCACGCGCCGCGCACAGCCGCGCCGATGGCTACGGCCCAGTAAATGCCATGCAGGCCCATCGGACCGCGGGAGAGAAATACGGCGGCTACCAGGCGAAGCAGGTTGGATGTGGCGCTGGTGATAAACGGCGGGATGGTTCTGCCCATCCCGCGGAAAGCGCCTGCCGCGATGCCCTCCAGACACTGGAAGAGCTGGCTGATCGCCAGAATCCTCAGATAATCGACGCCCGCGCGGACAACCGCCTCATTGCCCGGAATGAACACACGGAATAATGGACCGCCCGCAAACAGCAGTACGGATGTAACGATCATGCCCCAGACGCTCATGAGAGCGCTTGACATTTTAAACCCTCTTCTGATGCGCCGCCATTTTCCCGCTCCGAAGTTCTGGCCCACATAGGCGGTCAGGGCTGAGGCAAAGCCGCCGCCGATCAGCCAGGAAAGGCTTTCCACCTGCGAGGCAACGCGCTGCGCCGCCGTCACATCGGTACCGTAAGCGTTGATCATGCGGCTGAGCAGCATGGACAGCGCCGTAAACAGCAGGCTCTCCAGCGCGATAGGAAGCGTCCAGCGGATGATCAAACGGATATCTTCCATAAAGGCCCTGGCAAAGGGTTTGAATGAGTCAAAGGGCCTTGTACCATGGTATCTGAGCGCCAGGGTGAGCAGGATCGCCGACACAGCCTGAGCCAGCAGGGTCGCCGCGGCAGCACCCTCCACCCCCATGCCGAAGCTGAAGATAAACAAAGGATCAAGGCCGATGTTCAGCCCCAGTGAAATACAGTTGATAATGAAAGGGGTCCTCGAGTTTCCGCTGCCGTTGAATACGCCGATGGCAGCACCGCTGACAAAGCTGAAAGGAATACCCAGCGAGACGATCAGAAGATAATTGCGTGCCGGCCCTCTTACCTCCCCTGAGAGGTTCAGAAAGCCGATCAGCGGCTCGCTGAAAAGAATCAAAAAAGCCATGAAAGCAAGCCCTATCAGGGCTGCCAGCGTGTAGGCGCTCTGCCCAACGCGCTGGGCTGCGCGCCTGTCGCCCCGGCCCACATTCTGCGAGACACCGATCTCAGCCCCTCTGGCTCCAAACGCGGAGAAGGCCATGGACAGCCACATATACATCCCCACCGAACCGGACGCCGCGATGGCCACACCGCTGTAATCTCCCATGCGGCCAAGCCAGAACATATCCGTCAGGTTATAGACCATCTGGATGATCTGGGTACCGATGATCGGAATTGAAACCGCCATCAGCTTGGAAAGGATGCCGCCCTGCGTGAGGTCATAACGGTTAGCGTTTGCTAATTTTTTACTGCCCATGAAAACCCCTGTCTTTTCAAGATACGATGGGCATTATACGCCCAAACACCCCCGGATTCAATCGCGGCATAATAGGAAGTATAATCAAAGTCTAATAATATACCCACTGCGCTTTCTTGACAAACGCTGACACCGCGCATATACTTTGTTATATGTGGTGGGCTGTTCACATATTTTGTGAATCCCGCGCATGAAATAATCGATAATCGCAGGAGGGTTACAAATGGCCAAACATGTAACTATTGACGGCAACGGCGCAGTCAGCCACGTAGCGTACGCTTTCAGCGACGTAGCGGCAATCTATCCCATCACCCCATCATCAACGATGGCGGAATATGTGGATGAATGGTCCGCCAACGGCCGGAAGAATCTGTTCGGGCAGACTGTCCATGTCGCGGAAATGCAGTCGGAAGCGGGCGCCGCCGGCGCCGTACACGGCTCGCTGGCCGCGGGTGCGCTGACAAGCACTTTCACCGCCTCTCAGGGCCTCCTGCTGATGATACCCAATATGTATAAGATCGCCGGCGAGCTGCTGCCCTGCGTGTTCCACGTATCGGCCCGCGCCCTGGCTGCCCACGCGCTGAGCATTTTCGGCGACCAGGCGGACGTGATGGCCTGCCGCCAGACCGGCTTTGCCATGCTGGCCTCCGGCTCCGTGCAGGAGGCGCAGGATATGGCCCTGGTCTCCCATTTGGCGACCCTGAAGGCCTCTGTTCCCTTCCTCCACTTCTTTGACGGTTTCCGCACCAGCCACGAAGTGCAGAAGATCGAAGAGATCGAATATGAAGAAATGGCCAAGCTGGTTGACTGGGACGCCATCAAGGCTTTCCGCAGCCGCGCGCTGAACCCCGAGCATCCCCACCAGTCCGGCACAGCCCAGAACCCGGACGTATATTTCCAGAACCGTGAAGCGGCCAACCCCTACTATCTGGCTGTCCCCGGCATCGTTGAAGAAGTGATGAAAGAGGTCAGCGCGCTGACCGGCCGCCACTATGAGCTGTTCAACTACTCGGGCGCTCCGGACGCGGAGGATGTCATCATCCTGATGGGTTCAGGCACCGAAGCGGTTGAAGAAACCATTAACGCCCTTGAAAAGCAGGGCAAGAAATACGGCGTGCTCAAGGTACACCTCTACCGTCCCTTCAGCGCAAAACACTTCCTCAAGGCGCTTCCCGCCACCGTGAAGCGCCTGACCGTGCTTGACCGCACGAAGGAACCCGGCAGCCTGGGCGAGCCCCTGTACCAGGATGTGACCACCGTGCTGCGCGAGAACGGCCGTGAAGACATCATGGTCGTCGGCGGCCGCTACGGCATGGGCTCCAAGGAGTTCACGCCCACCATGGTCAAGGCCGTTTATGACAACATGACCTCGGCGGATCCCAAGAACCACTTCACCGTGGGCATTGAGGATGACGTGACCCATACCAGCCTGCCCCTGGGCCCCCGCCTGAACGCCGCGCCCGCGGGCACCGTGAGCTGCAAGTTCTACGGCCTGGGCAGCGACGGCACCGTCGGCGCCAACAAGAACTCCATCAAGATCATCGGCGATCACACCAACCTGTACGCGCAGGGCTACTTCGCCTATGACTCCAAGAAATCCGGCGGCCTGACCGTCTCCCACCTGCGCTTTGGCAAGTCCCCCATCAAGTCGACCTATCAGATCGACTTCGCGGACTTCATCGCCTGCCATAATCCCTCCTATGTCACGGCCTATGACATGGTCGACACGCTCAAGGAGGGCGGCGTCTTCCTGCTCAACAGCCCCTGGACGGCCGAGGAAATGGAAGAACGACTGCCCGCCCACATGAAGCAGCAGCTGGCCCTGAAGAAGGCCCGCTTCTACAACATCGACGCCATCGGCCTGGCCGCTCAGGTCCGTATGGGCACCCACATCAATACCATCATGCAGGCCGCGTTCTTCAAACTGGCTGAGGTGGTTCCCTACGAGGAAGCCGACCGCTATATGAAGGAATATGCAGAGCATACCTACGGCCGCAAGGGCGAAGCCGTGGTCAAGAAGAACTGGGACGCCATCGATATCGCTATTTCCGGCCTCAAGGAGATCAAGGTGCCCGAAAGCTGGGCCCACGCGACCGAAGGCGCCAAAGCACCGCATGTGGAAGCAACTGAGTACTATGACAGCTATGTCCGACCGATCCTGGCGCAGGATGGCGACAAGCTGCCCGTATCCGCCTTCACACCAGACGGCCGCGTACCCACCGCCACCTCGCAGTATGAGAAGCGCGGCATCGCCGTCAACGTACCCGAATGGCAGATCGAAAACTGCATCCAGTGCAACCAGTGCTCGCTGGTCTGCCCCCATGCCGTTATCCGTCCCTTCCTTGTGAAGGAGGGCACTGAGAAGCCCGCTTCCTTCGCCACCAAGAAGGCGCTGGGCAAGGAGTTCGCGGGCTATGAGTTCCGCATCCAGGTCAGCCCGCTTGACTGCACCGGCTGCGGCAACTGCGCCGAAGTGTGCCCCTCCAAGGAAAAGTCCCTGATCATGAAGCCGCTTGACGAGCAGGTGGCCAATCAGAAGGAAAACGCGGAATTCGCGGCCAAGCTGCCCGAATTCAAGGGCCAGGTCAACAAGAACACCATCAAGGGCAGCCAGTTCTTAAAGCCCCTGTTTGAGTTCTCCGGCGCCTGCGCCGGCTGCGGCGAGACCCCCTACGTGAAGCTTGCGACCCAGCTGTTCGGCGAGAGGATGATCATCGCCAACGCTACCGGCTGCAGCTCCATCTACGGCGGCTCCTCCCCCACCGTGCCCTATACCGTGAACGATGAAGGCCACGGCCCCGCCTGGGCAAACAGCCTGTTTGAAGACAACGCGGAGTTCGGCTTCGGCATGAACCTGGCCATCAACCAGCGCCGCGCCAAGCTGGCCGAGACCGTTGAAAAACTGATCAATGTCGAGTACGCCACACCGGAACTGAAGCTTGCCGGCAAGGAATGGCTTGAGAACGCCCAGGACGCGGACCTGTCCAAGGCAGCCGCGCAGAAGCTGGTTGCCGCGTGCGAAGACGGCCTTGACATGACTGGCACCGAGTGGGAAGCCGACTGGATCAAGAACGGCAAAAAATGCGATTGCGACGCGTGCACCGCTGCGAGCGAAGTGCTGGAAAACAAGGACATTCTCGTGAAGAAGTCCATCTGGATCTTCGGCGGCGACGGCTGGGCCTATGATATCGGCTTCGGCGGCCTGGATCACGTGCTGGCCCAGAACCAGAACGTCAACATCCTGGTGCTCGATACCGAGGTGTACTCCAATACCGGTGGCCAGGCCTCCAAGGCTACGCCCACCGGCTCTGTCGCCAAGTTCGCCGCGGCCGGCAAGCGCACGAAGAAGAAGGATCTGGGTGTCATGGCCATGAGCTACGGCTATGTGTATGTCGCCCAGGTCGCCATGAGCGCCAACCCCGTGCAGCTGCTCAAGGCCATGAACGAGGCGGAAGCTTATGACGGCCCCTCCCTCATCATCGCCTACAGTCCCTGCATTAACCACGGCATCAACATGAGCTTCTCCCAGGCGGAGATCCGCAAGGCTGTCGCCGCGGGCTACTGGCCGCTGTACCGCTACAACCCCCTGCTGGCCGATGAGGGCAAGAACCCCCTGACCCTGGACAGCAAGGACCCGACAGAAAGCTACCAGGACTTCATCCGCGGCGAGGTGCGCTACACCAGCCTGGTGAACTCCTTCCCCGCGGCGGCGGAAACGCTCTTCCAGCAGGCCGAGAAGGACGCGCAGGAGCGCCTGACCCGCCTGAAGAAGATGGCCGCGGCTGACTGACCTACAGCTTAGTCCCGCGAAAAATAGATCAGATCCGGCATCTGCCGGATCTGATTTTTTCGGTAATCCCTCCCGGGTTTCTCAATAACGATAGCGCATTTTCCAGTGTATTTGTTGAACAATACTTTTATTTTTGCTCAACTACATTGACATCTCACCGCTTAGGTGATAGTATTTTTAATACCCAAATTACACATGAAAGGCGGACCCTATCTCATGAAGAAGCTTCTGTCCCTTGCCCTGGCGGCGATGATACTGCTGTCCATGGCGAACTTGGCGATTGCCGAAAACAATCCCTACGCCGTCACTGAACCCATCACCATCCAGTGGTGGCATGCTCACGAAGAGCAGTTCAATGAATACATCAATTACATGGTTGAACAGTTCCAGACCCAGAATCCCCTGATCACCGTTGAGCCGGTTTACATCGGCGGCTACGCGGACATCAACACCCAGCTGATCGCTGCCGTGGCGTCCGGCGAAGTGCCTGCCCTGGCCACCGCCAACACTTCCTATCCCGCCGCCTACGGTGCAGCAGGCATCTGCGAAGTGCTCGACCCCTACATCGCGGCCACCGGCTATGATGTCGCCGATTTCGGCGAGGGCCTGATCGCCTCCACCAGCTTCAATGGCGAACAGATTGCCCTGCCCTACCTGATCTCCACCCAGGTCATGTACTATGACAAGACCGCCGCGGATGCCGAAGGCATCGAAATGCCCAAAACCTTCGACGAGCTTGAAGCTTTCCTCCAGAAAGCCACTGTGTTCAACGCCGACGGTACCACCAAGCGCTACGGCACCGTTTTCGCGGGCTGGGACTACTGGTACTTTGAGACGCTGTACATGAACAACGGCGTTGAAGTGGTCACTGAAGACGGCACCAACACCGATGTCAACGGCGAAAAAGCCCTCTACATCACCAACAAGGTTAAAGAGTGGATCGACAAGGGCTATGCGTACTTTGCCTATGGCACCAATGCCTCTTCCACCATGCGTCAGCTGTTCTGGGATCAGGGCACCTTCAGCGTTTTCCACACCTCTTCCCTGTATGACACCTATGTGCAGAACGCCAAGTTTGAAGTTGGCATGAGCTGGATGCCCGGCGGCAACGACGGCGAGAGCTTCAAGAGCGAAGTGGGCGGCGCTGCCATCCTGATCCCCGCCAAGGCCTCCCAAGCCCAGAAGAACGCCGCGTGGGCGTTCCTGACCTTCATGACCACCCCCGAAATGAACCTCTACTGGGCTGACAAGACCGGTTACTTCCCCACCCGCCAGAGCGTTCTGGCTACCGACGCCGTGAAGGAATACCTGGAGCGCAAGCCCGCGATGGGTCCCATCATGGAAATGTCCGGCTGGATCAACCCCCGCAACCAGCACCCCGCCTACAACACCATCGCCAACCTCTGGCGTGATGCCCTGGCCAAGGTGTTCGTAGAAGGCGCGCCTGCTCAGGACGCCCTCAACCAGGTGGCTATGGAAATCGTCGAGACCTTAGAGGACCAATAAGTCCATATAGACCAGACTAATTCATGGGGGAGGGAAACCTCCCCCATATGTAATGAGGTGACAAGATCTTGAGTACTCTTTCCCCTGCCGCGCTCATGCCCAAGCGCGGGAAAAAGGCCGCTGGCATTGCATCGGTGATCCTGCTGACCGCGGGCATCCTGATTCTGCTGACGGGCGTCTTTGCGTATATGACGGGCGACTTGCAGGTCGATGCGCTGCAGCCGCTGGCTTCGGAGGTCTACGCTGCGCGCGAAATCGCCCAGCGGGAGGCACTTCCGGTCACAGGCATGTCCACCGGACTGCTTGGTGATCAGTTCAGCTTTTTAGGATGGGACGGCAGCCTGCCTCTGCGGCTGGTCAGCACCCTGATGAACATTGCCATCGTCATTGTCCTGATCGGCGTGTTTTTCATCTACAACGGCATCATGCTGCGCTCCCAGCCTTGGGAGAGGATGAAGGACCTGTTTTGCATTGAACCCGTGCTGTTCTTTTTCCTGCTGTTTGTGTACTACCCGGTCATCGACCTGGTGCGCATCAGCTTCACGGACATGCGCATGCTCAGCGACGCCACCTTTACCTACGCGGGGCTGAAGAACTATACCTGGCTGTTCCAGGGATCGGGCTGGCGTTACTTCCAGGAATCGCTGGGCATTACCGTCACCTACACCTTCTGGGAGATCTTTATCACCCTGGTGGGCGGCATGCTGCTGGCCCTGCTGTTCAACCGCATGACCCGCGGCTTCAACGCTCTGCGCGCTGTTGTTTTCATGCCCAAGTACATCGCTGTTGCCACCAGCGCCGTGGTGTTTATCTGGATCCTCAACGGCCGCTACGGCATCTTGAACATCGCGCTCAAGCAATTCGGCATCACCGGCCCCAACTGGCTGAATCAGGCGGACACAGCCCTGACAGGCGTTTTGTTTTTGACCGCCTGGCGCGTGGTCGGTTACGCGATGATGATCTACCTATCCGCGATGAAGGGCATCCCGCAGGATTATTATGAGGCGGCGGCCATTGACGGCGCGGACGGCGTGCACCGCTTCCGCTTTATCACCCTGCCCATGCTGGCTCCGACGACACTGTTTTTGTTCGTCACCACCTTTATCGCCAGCATGAAGGTCTTCCAATCGGTCGACGTCATGACCTCGGGCGGGCCGGGCACCGCGACCAACGTGATGGTGCAGTGGATCTACAACCTGTCCTTCACCGATTTCCGCGTGGCGCGCGCCGCCTCGGTCTCGGTCGTGTTCTTCGTGATCCTGCTGGTCGCCACATCCCTGACCATGCGCTACTCCAACAGATCCGTCAGCTATGACTCGTAAGGGAGGAGAGAATATAATGAAACCCAATCATCTTCTTCGGATGCGCAGGTCGGGCTGGTTTGATGTGCTGGTGTTTTTTATGGCCATCGGCCTGATTCTGGGTGCTCTGGGCCTGGCCGGCCTGCTTCAGTACAACAGCATCCAGGTCAGCATGGCCGGGGCCACCGCCTATGAGATCAATCAGGCGCAGACCTTCCTGTCGGGCAGCCACCGGAGCTATCTGACCCTGTCCGTCGTCTTCCTGTCGATCACCGCGGTCAGCCTGCTGTTTATGCGCTTTGTTTCACCTGCCTTCAGCGGCAGCCTCCAGGCGCAGCGGTTCTTCCGGCGCTTGCGCGTGGTGCTGCAGTACACGGCAGCCATCATGATCACTTTGGTCATGCTGTTCCCGATCTACTGGATGATCATCTCCTCCCTCAAAACAAGCGAGGAGCTGCTGCTGGATGTGCCCACGCTGTGGCCTGTCACCTTCCAGTGGCAGAACTATCCGGATGTGCTGAGCCGCGCTCCCTTCGGCCTGTATTTCTTCAACACCATTGTATCAACCTTCTTCATCATGCTGGGCCAGATGGGGATGGGCGTCCTCGCCGCCTACGGCTTCAGCAAGGGCAGCTTCAAGCACAAGAATGCCTTGTTCCTGATGGTGCTGGGCGCGCTGATGGTGCCTATCCAGGTCACCTTTGTGCCCATCTACGTGATGGTGTCCCGCTTGAACTGGCTGAACTCCTTCCCCGGGCTGGTCGTGCCCAACCTGGTCTCCGCCTACTTTATCTTCATGCTGCGTCAGACCTTCATGTCGGTGGATGACAGCTACCTGGAAGCCGGGCGGATCGACGGCATGGGCCGCATCGGTTCTATCTTCCATGTACTGATCCCAATGTGCAAACCCACCTTGATCACGCTGAGCATCATCACCTTCATCGACGGATGGAATAGCTATTTCTGGCCCAAGATGATCGCCCCGCTGGAAAAGCGCCGCACCCTGGCTGTCGGTATCACCCAGCTGCGCCGCACCTTCGCGGGCATGGAAACAGCCAACTATAACGAGATCATGGCCGGCGCGGTACTGGCGATCGTTCCCATCATCCTGCTGTTTTTGATCCTACAAAAATACATCATGACAGGCATGAGCAAGGCAGCGATGAAATGAAGATCAAACGCTTTAACCCTCTCGTTTCTCTGCTGCTTGCCGGCCTGCTGATCATCACCCTCCTTTCCCCTGCCGGGGCAGCCTCCGGAGAGGGGGACCGCTTCAGCCGGGTATTCGACGCTTCACAGGACATGGGCAAATTGACGGCCCGGTACCTTAAGATGACCCATGAAAGCGGCGAAAAAACAGGCGACGCCACGGTGCTTACCTCTCCCGACGGCAAGATCATGCTGCTGGACGCCGGCCTGCCGGAATCCGCCGGGCAGGTGATCTCAGCGCTGGAAGCGATGGGTGTTGAGAAGATCGACTACCTCGTCGCCTCTCACCCCCACATCGACCATATCGGAGGCTTTGCTCAGATCATCCAAAGGTTTGAGATCGGCGCGCTGTATTCAAGCGCTGTCGAATACCCTACTGTGTATGTCGACAGCTATCTGTCCGAAATAAAGAGCCGGGGGATAGAGCATATCATCCTGTCTGAAGGCGATGCCTTCTCCTTCGGCGGGGAGGTCCGGGTGGAGGTGTTCCACCCCCAGAGCGATATCACCTATTATGAAGGCTATCCCGACAACAGCACCCAGTTTATCAACGACCTGTCGCTGGTGCTGCGCCTAAACTGGAAGGGTTCGAGCTTCCTGTTCGGCGGCGATCTCTACACATCGGCCGAGCGGGCTTTAGCCGAAAAGTACGGAGAACGGCTGCAAAGCGATGTGTTCAAGGTAGGCCACCATGGCGCGGCTACATCTTCTTCCAAGGCTTACCGGGAGGCTATCGCCCCGAAGATCGCCGTCATGATCAACAACCGCATCGACGACATTGGCATCTACAATCGCTACGGCAAAAAGAACATCGACACCTACCACACCCTCCTGGACGGAAGTGTGAAGATATCGACAGCGGGTGACGGCGTGTATGAAGTGCTTACCCAGCAGGACCGAGCGACGGACTTCCTGTAAACAACAGATTCGTATAAAATTACCCCTCCCGCCCGGGAGGGGTAATTTTATGAGATCAAATACCGAACAGATACCAAAGGGCGCCCGGCCACAGCCGATGCAGCAGCAGCAGCGCCACGCTGACCAGGGCCATGATCTTGTGGACTTTGAAAACCTTCTTGTTTTTTGTCTTGTAGTGAATGCCGCCCAAGATGACCGTGATGATGAAGCCAAGGAAGGCCAGCATGCCTGTATGAGGCCGCAGGCTTCCCCAGGCGAGATAGCCATGCCATACAGAAATGACCGCCAGCAGCAGCCCCAGGGGCTTGTGCAGCATGCGCAGGAACTTCAGCAGACTGAAGAAACGCTTGTCCTTGGTCTTCACCGTCCAGCTATTCAAGGTGCGCAGCCAGTAAGGGGCGGTAATGATGATCACCAGAATCAGGGATATAGTGCCAAGCGTCTTATACATTCCTTGCCTCCTATGTTTACAAAACCGCCCGCGGCTTGGTGACCGCAGGCGGTTTTATTCAAAAAACTACTCAGTTTTCAGCTTGCCCACTACAGGTACGCGGGCCAAATTACCCACACCATGGGGCGACTGATTTTTTATGGCATCGGTCAGATCCTTGCCGGCCTCAAAGCCGTTGTGACCCCCGTTCTTCCAGGCGGCGCTGTCCGTCATGTCATAGATGATGCCGTCCA
>JAEWRJ010000082.1 GCA_023460055.1 Bacillota bacterium
TGCCCGCTGCTCCGCGACCGACTTGTATTCACCGTATCCGTATCCCCAACTCATTCCTCATCCCTCCAGACGGAAAAGATCCATCAGCTGGGCGTCCGACATTTCCGTCACCCAGTTTTCGCCTGTGCTCGCGGCGATGACATCCCCCGCGAGCTTCTGCTTTGATTCTATCATCAGATCGATCTTTTCCTCTACTGTTCCGCTTGTAATAAACTTGTGGACCATCACGTCCCTGGTCTGCCCGATGCGGAAAGCGCGGTCCGTGGCTTGCTGCTCGACCGCCGGATTCCACCAGCGGTCAAAATGAACAACATGGTTCGCCGCGGTCAGGTTCAGCCCGACGCCGCCCGCCTTCAGCGACAGCACCATAAAAGGAACATACTCGCTGTTGAACCGCTCTATGATCTCGCCGCGCTTTTTAGCCGTCACCCCGCCGTGGATCACCAATCCGCCGCGATGGAACAGCCCTTCCATATAGCGGGAAAGCGGCTCTGTCATCTCGCGGAATTGGGTGAACACCAGGACACTCTCATGCTTGTCCCGAACAGTCTCGCAGATGCCGGCCAGCGTTTCAAATTTACCGCTGTGCTTGGGGTCATAAGTTCCCTGGCCGTTGAACTGATCAGGATGATTGCATATCTGCTTGAATTTCATCAGCGCCGTGAGGATAGCGCCCCTGCGCTCCATCGGGGAAGCCGTTTCTCCATGAAGCATGCGCTCCATCTCCAGGACAAGCGCGTTATAAAGCGCAGCCTGCTTTTTGCTCAACATGGTATACTGCCTGACCTCATATTTATCAGGGAGGTCGGAGATAACCGTCTTATCCGTCTTCATCCGCCGCAGGATAAAGGGCGATACCGCGCCGCGCAGTTTGGCGTATCCATCCGGCTCGTCCTTGAGCTTTTTCGTAAACCTGGTAAACTCGGCCGCCGTGCCCAGCAAACCGGGATTGAGAAAATCAAACAGCGACCACAGATCGGACAGCCTGTTTTCTATGGGTGTTCCCGTCATGGCAACGCGAACACCTGCGCGCAGCGCCTTGACTGCTTTGGTCTGCTTGATGCCGGGACTCTTGATGGCCTGCGCCTCATCGAGTATGACCATATCCCACGCAAGCGAAGGCAGGTTTTGCAGCCGCGATACCATCCCATAGGTCGTGACAAATACATCCCAGTCATCAACCGCGGGCTCAGGCTCTGTCCCGTGAACGACGCATACCCGCAGGCGCGGCGCGAACCGCTCGGCTTCCTTTTGCCAGTTCACCAGCAGCGACGCGGGAACGATCAACAGCGTTTTCATCCCCGGCTCGCTTTCGCGCAGCCGATCCAGCACAGCCAGTATCTGTACGGTTTTCCCAAGACCCATGTCATCCGCCAGCAGCGAGCCAAAGCCCATCTTGCGCATAAACATCAGCCAGTTCATGCCCGTCTGCTGGTAGGGGCGCAAAACCGCCTTGAACCCTTCGCCCGTCCTGGCAGGCTCTATCGCTGCAGGCTGCGCCATCTTCGCGAACACTTCCCGCAGCCACTGCCCGTTGGTGACTTCGATCTCGGTATCCGGGGCCATCACCGCCGCGTCCCTGATGCCTGCCTGCAGCTTGATCGCCTCAGCAATGGTCATTTCGCCGCCGCCTGCCACGCGGTCCAGCGCGCCAAGAATCTGCCTGATGCGCTCCCCGTTGACTTCCACCCATTTCCCTTTGAGAAACGCCAGGCCATTGTCCTCGCCCAGCAGCTCTTCAAGTTCGGCGCGGCTCAGCTGCGTATCGCCGAAGTATACCGAGGGCGAAAAGCTGATCAGCGCCTGCATGCCCAGCACGGACGGCTCCTTTGAGCCGATCGCCATGGACAGGCGGGGCTTCGCGCCGCGCTTCCAAAAATCGGGTATGCGGCAAATGATCCCGCAGCTCTCGTACAGCGGCACCTCCCGCAAAAAATCGTAAGCCTCGTCAGGCTGAAACTTAAGCGGGCTGAACAGTTCGCCGCTGTCAAGCAGGCCGCTGATCAGCTCGCTGCCGCCTGCTGCTTTGCTCACAGCCGACAGAAGGCTCAGCAGCGCCTCCTGATTGCCGGCAAACTCCAGCAAAGCGCGCTTGAGCGGCAGGTGCTGCACATGCCCATCCGTTTTTGTCGAATAGGTCGCCATGAAAGCAAAGGGGTACTCCTCTTCCCGCGTCTGCACCAGATGAAAAAACACGCGCCCGCTCACGGTCAGGGCAGCATTCTTGCTTTGAAGGTATTCCCCGGCCGTGCCGTTAAACGCGTGGAGCTCGGCATTGAACACATCCGCCAGCCGGTCATACAAGCGGCTGATCCACTGAAGGCTGACGAACTCCGAGCCCAGCACATAGGGCAGTTTCTTCAGCTGTTCAAGCCCGCTCTGGGGGTCAAGTCCGGCCGCGTGCCGTGTCAGCTCAATATCCGGGTCACGGCGGACGCTATCTATCAGCAGCCTCGCGATTCCGGTGAGGAAACGCAGCGCCGCGTCCTCAGGCTGTTCGCTGTCAAACGCGGTGTTATAGAGATCTTCAGCGCTCAGTGCCCCGCCGTCTGTGATATAGCCATCCTCCGTCAGGATGATCTGCATACTTTCTTTCATGCACGCTCCCCTGTTTGCGCCTCTCATGGCCCCCGCGTTCAGACAGCCATCAGCCAAGTTTCGGCGCTTCTTTTGATAGTATACCATACCCGCGCCTGTTGTCGCGCGGCCGCCGCCTTGTCAGGCCAGTCCAAAAAGGATATAATAAGCTGTAATGATCACGAAGAAGGAGTATGTACTATGAGCATAATGGTTGAAACCTCCGCGCGTCACATGCATGTGACCCAGCAGGATTTAGAAACGCTGTTCGGACCCGGCCATCAGCTGACCCCCAAAAAGGAGCTTTCCCAGCCCGGCCAGTACGCCTGTGAAGAGAAGGTGACCGTCGTCGGTCCCCGCGGCGAGATGAAGATGACCATCCTGGGCCCGGTCCGCAAGGCCACCCAAATCGAGATCTCGCTCACCGATGCCCGCACGATGGGCCTCAACCCGCCGGTCCGCGAGAGCGGCGACATCGCCGCCTCCGCCCCCTGCACGCTGGTGGGCCCGGCGGGCACAGTGGAGCTTAAGGAAGGCGTCATCATCGCCAAGCGCCACATCCATATGCATCCCGATGACGCCGCCCGCTTCGGCGTTTCGGATAAGCAGGTCGTCGGCGTGAAGATCGACAGCGACGGCCGTTCGCTGATATTCGGCGACACCGTGGTTCGCGTGCACCCCACCTACGCCCTGTCGATGCACATCGATACGGATGAAGCCAACGCCGTCGGCGCCAAGGGCAATGTGTACGGGGAGATCGTGAAGTAAATATACCCTGCCGGTGAACCGATTGATGGAGAAGGGAGCGCCCTTCTCCTTTTTTATGCGCGTCAGAGCTGAATCCGGAAGCATCCCCGCTACGAAAGTCAGATGAGGGTAATATGTAATATCCAAAGGAAGCTATGCCGGCGGGCCGCGCCGGGAATACACAGGCGCGTATGAAGGGCAGCTAAAGGAGGTTCATGATATGGTCGGCTGGATCGGTCAATTTGGGCCTGTAGCGCAGGCACTCATCGCCACGCTTTTTACCTGGGGCGTGACCGCGCTTGGCGCGGGCCTCGTCTTCTTCTTTAAATCCATCAATAAAAAGGTGCTCAATGGCATGCTGGGTTTCGCGGCCGGGGTCATGGTCGCGGCAAGTTTCTGGTCCCTGCTGGCGCCCGGCATCGAGCTGGCCGAAGAACTGGGGCAAGTAGCCTATATCACCGCGGCCATAGGGTTTTTGGCCGGCGGAGCGTTTCTCTACCTGGTCGATAAGCTGCTGCCCCATCTGCACTTGGGCTTGGCAAGAGATAAAGCGGAGGGTATTAAGACGACCTGGCAGAGAAGCGTTCTGCTGGTGCTGGCCATTACGCTGCATAATATCCCTGAAGGTCTGGCTGTCGGCGTAGCGTTTGGTGCCGTGGCCGCCGGTGTGGGTACCTCCGCGACCCTGGCAGGGGCTGTCGCGCTGGCCATCGGCATCGGCCTGCAGAACTTCCCCGAAGGCGCCGCGGTGTCCATCCCCCTGCGGCGGGAAGGCTTCAGCAGAAGGAAGGCCTTCCTCTACGGGCAGGCTTCCGGGCTTGTAGAGCCTGTGGCAGGCGTGCTGGGCGCGTATGCCGTGATGAACATTCAGCCCATCCTGCCCTACGCGCTGGCGTTTGCCGCGGGCGCTATGATCTATGTCGTTGTGGAGGAACTGATCCCCGAAGCGCAAAGGGAAGAGGGCGGCTCTAAAACAGACATCGCGACCATCGGCGCCATGCTGGGGTTCGCGGTGATGATGGTGCTGGATGTGGCGCTGGGGTAATCCTGATCCCATCCATGAACGCAAAGAGGGAAAACAGCAATCGTTTTCCCTCTTTGCGTTCATGGAGAAGCCGAGCCCTGCCATGTGCCTTTTACGCGTCTTTCACCTGGGACTTAAGTACTGTGTAACCCAGCCTGCCGATGGCGGCTTCTATGTCGCCGATCGACAGCTTCGCGCTGTCATACGCTACCTTGACCTTGCTTGAGTTGAACATGACCTTCAGGCTCTCCTTGTCCACCCCCTCCAGGGCCTTCACGCCGTTTTCTATCTTCAGCATGCAGGACGGGCAGGCCAGGGTTTCCAGCTGTATTGATGCTTGTTGCATGGCTTATCTCTCCTTTTCCTTGTGATGTCTCTATGATACGCCGGCATGATCCAAAATGAATTGACCGGCGTCAAGAATAATAGAATCACTTAACTTTAAAACGCAGAAGCCTCATGCCGTTTAAGATAACTGTCAGTATGCTTGCCTCATGCACCAGCATGCCGGCTGACATGCTCATCCAATCGCTGAAGAACACGCCGGCGAGCAGCGCAAGCACAACACCTACGGCGATCATGATATTCTGCCGCATGTTGACGGCCGTCGCCTTCGTCAGGCCCAGGGCGTGCGGCAGGCGGCTGAAGTCCGAGTTCATCAGGACCACGTCGGATGTCTCGATGGCTACATCCGTTCCGCTTCCCATGGCGATGCCGATCTGCGCCAGGGCCAGCGAGGGGCTGTCATTGACGCCATCCCCGACAAAGGCGACAATATGGCCTTGTTCCTGAAGCCGCTTGATGTAGGCGGCTTTGTCCTCCGGCAGCATGTGGCCGTGCGCCTCTGTCAGGCCCAGATCACGCGCCACCAGATCCACCGTCTTCTGGTGATCACCCGACAAGACCACCAGGTTTTTGACGCCCATCTTTTTCAGCTTGCTCAGATCCTCCCGCACCCCCGGACGCACCTGATCCCGGATGCCTATCAGCGCTTGCAGTTCCCGATCGATCGCTGTGAGCACAAGCGAACTGCCGCTTTTTTCGAGCCGGTCGATATCCGACCGCGCCCTCTCGCTCAAATGGACCTGCTCCCTTTCCATCAGGGCAGCGTTGCCTACGGCGACCCTTCGGCCGCCAGCCTCTGCCACGATGCCGCCGCCCCTGACGACATCCGTCTTTTCAACAGGAAGCAGCGCGACATCGCCGATATATTCCACGATCGCCTTTGCCAGGGGGTGATCGGATTCCTTTTCGACGCTCGCCAGATACGCAAGTACTTCTTCTGCGTTATCCGCGTATACGATCTTCTCGGCGACTTTCGGGGTGCCGATCGTCAGGGTGCCCGTTTTATCAAACACCATAGTATCCACCCTGCTGAAGTCATGGATGACCTCGCTGCCTTTGAGGAGAACGCCGTGACGGGCCCCGTTGCCGATGCCGGCGACGTTTGAAACCGGTACGCCGATCACCAGCGCGCCAGGGCAGCCCAGCACCAGGATGGTGATCGCCAGCTCTATATCCCTTGAAAACAGCCAAGTCATCAGGGAGATGAGCAGAACCGCCGGCGTGTAGTATCTGGAAAAACTGTCGATAAAGCGTTCCGCCTCCGATTTGGAATCCTGCGCCTCTTCGACCAGCTCAATGATCCTGCTGAAGGTCGTATCCTCACCCACGCGGTCAGCCCTGATCTGGATGGTGCCGTTTTCCAGGATGGTCCCGGCGTAGACATTGGACCCCTTCATTTTGCCCGCAGGAACCGCCTCGCCTGTAATGCTGGCCTCGTTGATGTGCCCTTCGCCTGTCAATACGGTGCCGTCAACGGGTATTTTCGCGCCGGTCTTCACCAGCAGGATGTCTCCCGCGTCCACTTCCTCGATCGCGACTTCCTCAAACTCACCGCTTCCAATCCTCTTCATGGCGCTTTCGGGTGCCAGTTCAGTGAGTTCCTTGATGGCGGAGCGCGTCTTCTTCAGCGTCCTCTGCTCCAGATAAGCTCCGAAGAGGAACAGGAAGGTAACGATCGCCGATTCCTCAAGGTTCTTGATGATGAAGGCCCCGGCCACAGCGATGGTCACCAGAACATCAATGCTGACGACCTTGACCCTCAGGGCCTGCCAGGCCTGGATCGCGATGGGCGCGGCGCCCAGCATAGAGGCGGCGGTCAATGCCCATACAGCCGCGGATTCATCGTGAAAGCCCAGCTTACTTACATAGGCAATGATGATCAGCACAGCGCTCGCGGCCGTGATATGATTTTTCCTGCCTAAAACGAACTGCTGCATGGTGGCTGCCCATTTCCTCCGGTGATCCTTAGCTTTCATAGGCCTTGTCCAGTTCTGCCAGCAAACGGTACACGGCCTCATAGCTCTCGCATACATCGTCCGGCACGGTATAATGTCCCGTGATCCCGCGAAGTAGCAGGAACTCATCCCTCAGGTCAGGCTTTTGCGCGCCTGAGGCTTTTACTTTCCGCGCAAGCTGTTCATACACCTCACGGACCCGGTGGAACTCCGGATGATGCTCCCCGTGAACCCTTGCCACGACCGGCACATACAGCGCCAGCGTTTTCATATGCTTCTTTGCCGTTCCATTGAAATTCGATTCTTTTAACATGATTCTTCCCGTCTTCCCTGCCGAATTTTGCGTTATCCTGCGGAGTAACACAAGTTGATCGTATCGTACAGGAAGCGGGAAGAAATTGAATTGACCTTGATCAAGTATATTGATTATTCAGTTTTTGGTTATTCACGTCCGGAATCAGTATAAACTCCCAGCAGGCCGTCCGCGTCCAGGATCTCGATCCTTCTGCCCGTTTTTTGCCTGATCAGCCCGGCATCCTCAAGCTCGGCCAGCTTTCTGCTCATCGTTTCCGGCGCGATCCCCAGGTAGGAGGCCAGGTCCTTTTTGCTCATCGGCAGCTCGATATCCTTTGCGTCCTGCGCCCCGTCCAGGCATTCCGCCAGGAACAGCGCCAGCCTTGTCTCCGCCTTCTCAGTGGCGAACCTGGCCATCTGCTTTTCTGATGTTCCAAGGCGGTTGGACAGCTCCGACAGCATGCGCAGGGCTATGGTGGGATACTTCAGCAAAAAATCCTGCAGATCGCTCCTGCTGATCGTGCACACATCGGTATCGCTCATCGCTTCCGCGTAGGCCTCGTGGATCGATTCGCGAAACAGCGCCAGTTCCCCGGTAAAATCCCCCGTGCGCAGGATCCTCAGCAGCTGTTCCTTCCCGGATTCAGATAAACGGTAGATCCTGATCCTGCCCTTTCTGACAATGTACAGGGAATCTGATGTATCCCCCTCGCGGTAAAGCAGCTCCCCCTTCTTGTAGGAGACTGACTTGATCACCCTGCCGATTTCCGCGATCTGCTCTTCGCCCAGATGATTGAAGATCGGGACCACGTGGATGCATGAATCACGCGGCTCCGGGCCATGCGCGCCGCAATCGCCGCCGGAGCATCCGCAATGCCCGCCATGCCGCGCATGGCAGCTGCCCGGATCCCGGTTCCCTTCATTGCTGCTCATTCCCTAACTCCTTCATCCAATGCCATGTAATTGTCAGGCCTGCCAGGCGGCCCCGGTATCAATAGCCTCCAGCAATTCCTGCGTCAGCAAAGCGCTTGCGGCGGTATCGTCCATTTTCTCGATGCCCTGAAGGCTGCGAATGACTTTTTCAATGTAGGGCTGCTGCACATGCTCAAGAGGATCAAAACGGATCAGCTCACTCTTCCCTTCCCGGACAAGTTCGATGGGCTCCATCGACATGATGGATAGATTCAGCGATCCCTTGTCGCCCGAGATCCACAGCCTGTCGATCTGTTCCCCCGCGCTGCCTGACAGCTGGAAGGTGCCCTGAACGCCTGAGGCAAAACGGATCAGGGCGCTGCTTGTATCATCGCTGTCATGCCTGCCGCTGAGGTTTGATGATCTGCCGATCACTTCGGCCGGATGACCCAGCATGAACAAGAGGATGTCGATCATGTGGGAGCCTATATCATACAGGAGACCGCCGCCAGCCTTCTCCCTGCTCATCAGCCAGGGCCGCTCCGGGTCCAGATCCGGCGCCGGGCAGGCATAGAGATAATTGAAGCTGCGCACTTGTCCGATAGCGCCCGATTCCAGCAGTTCCTTTGCCTTAAGAAACTTGGGCTGCCCTCTGCGGTAGTAGGCCACGTACAGAGGCGTACCCGCCTCCCCGCAGGCCTTGATCATGTCCCTGCATTCTTTGACGGTTCGTGCCATGGGCTTTTCCACATAGACGGCCTTCCCGCGTTTCGCCGCCTCGATGGTATAAAACGCGTGCGTGTCGGGCGGTGTCGCCACATAGACCAAGTCGATCCCGGGGTCTTCCAGCAGTTCTCTGTAATCGGTGGTATACCGGCTGACGCCGTGGCGATCAGCGTAAGAGATCAGCTTCTCTTCATCCCGGCGCATCACCATCTCAAGGCTTGACCCGGGGACCTTTTGAAAGGCTGGGCCGCTCTTCATTTCCGTTACCTTGCCGCATCCGATGATGCCGACGCGAACTGTATCCATCATCATCAATCCCGCGCCTTCTGGTAGCCGGGACAGCTCATCACATGGTCGTTCACCAGCCCGGCCGCCTGCATATAAGCGTATACCACGGTGGGACCCATGAAGGAGAAGCCCCGCTTTTTCATGTCGCGGGCGATGGCTTGGGAAAGAGGCGTGCTGGTCGGGGCGTCTTCCAGCCGCTCCAGCTTCCCATCGATGGGCGTATTATCCACAAAGCCCCAGAAATAATTGGCGAAGCTGCCAAACTCCTCTTGGACCCTGAGAAACGCTTTGGCGTTAACCGGCAAGGCCTTCAATTTCAGCCTGTTTTTGATAATGCCGGGCTCCGCCATCAGGGCTTGCAGTTTCCCTTCATCATAGGCGGCGATTGTCTCAGCGTCAAAGCCGTCAAAGGCCGCGCGCATGTTCTCCCGCTTTTGCAGGATCGTCGACCAGCTCAGCCCGGCCTGCATATATTCCAGCACCAGCAGCTCGAACAGCCGCTGATCATCGCGCAGGGGAAGGCTCCATTCCTCATCATGGTACGCGCGCTCAAGCGGCGTTCTTAAGGCCCAGGCGCAGATATTCTCGCTCATCCCTGCCTCCCGTCTATGATCTGCACCTTGCTTTGCGGCGGCGGCAGGTGGATCTTTGCCTGATCGAAATCATTTTTCAGGCGCTCGTTGAGGTCATAAGTAACCGCCCAGAAATCGGGTGTCTTCACCCAGCAGCGCAGGGTGAAGTTCATCAGGCCATTCACCATGCCGCTCATGCGGGCGTCGGGTTTCGGCTCGTCAATCACCAGGGGATGCTCCGCTGCCGCGCGCGTCATCAGGCGCTTGACTGTATCAATGTCGCCGTCCGCCCCCACGGTGAAGCTGATGTCCACGCGGCGGGTTTGCAGCGCGGAAAAGTTGGTCACCACCCCGTTTGACAGCGTACTGTTGGGGATGATGACCAGCTTGTTGTCAAAGGTATTCAGCTGCGTATACAGGATGTTGATGCTGGTCACGGTGCCCGCGGCCTGATCGGTCTGGATATAGTCCCCCACCCGGAAAGGGTGGAAGGTCAGGAGCATCAGCCCGCCGGCAAAGTTGCCCAGGCTGCCCTGCAGCGCCAGGCTTACGGCAAGGCCGACGGAGGAGAGGATGGCAATAAAGCTGGTGTTGGGCACGCCCAGGTAGGTGGCGGCCATGATAAACAGCACCGCCCGCAGGACGATCTTGAGCAGGCTTGACAGGAAGCTCATCACACCCTGATCGAGCTTTTTGCTGAAAGAATAGCGGTCAAACAGCCGCATCACATGCTTGATGACAAACCAGCCGACGGCCACCATGGCGGCCGCGCCCAGTATGCGCAGCGCCGCGTCGGCCGTCGCCTGGGAGAAGAAGCTCAGGATGCCCTTTAACATGTCCTCCAAGGCTTAGCGAGCTCCCTTGTCGTAGGGGATGCCCTCCGCCTTGGGGGCGCGTGATTTCTTGCTGGTCAGGATCAATACGATCATGGTGACGATGTAGGGCAGCATCAGGTAGATGTACTCGCTGGAGCGCACCTGCTTGAAATCCGGCAGGAAGGGGATGGAGCCCGAGTAGCTGCCGATGATCTTAAAGAAGGCGAAGAAAAGAGCCGCGCCCAGAATATTGAGGGGTTTCCAGTTGCCAAAGATCATCACCGCCAGGGCCAGGAAGCCGTAGCCCGCCACCTGCGACTGGAAGCCGCTGCCGGCAGCCAGCGTGAAGGCCAGCCCGCCGATGCCGCCCAGGAAGCCCGAGAACAGCACGCCGATATAGCGCATGCGGTATACGTTGACGCCAACGCTGTCCGCGGCCTGCGGATGCTCGCCGCAGGCGCGCAGGCGAAGGCCCAGCTTGGTCTTGTAGATCACAAACGAGGAGAGCAGCATGAGCCCCAGGGCGACAGGCGTCGTCAGGTAGAAGGATTTGAAGATCAGCCGGATGAAGAAGCTGCTGTTCTCAGCCAGCCCGACATTGGCAGCGGTCAGGCGGACCCAGCCGGGAATGAGGATGGTGGTATTGCCCTGGCCCTGGATGGCCCAGGTGAGCACAACGGCGAAGGCGGGCGCCAGCATGTTGAGGGCAGTTCCGCCGATCGTCTGGTCCGCCTTCAGGTTGATCGAGGCAAAGGCCAGCAGCAGCGAATATACAGCGCCGGACAAGCCCGCTACCAAAATGGCGATCAGCACGGCCAGCTGGGGCTGCGCGGCCCCAAAGCCGCTCATGTCAAAGGCGCGCAGCAGCAGAATGCTGATCAAAGCGCCGATCACCATGATGCCCTCCAGGGCAATGTTGATCACGCCGCTGCGCTCGGAAAACATGCCGCCCAGTGCGACCAGCAGCAGGGGGATGGCGAATAAGACGGTTGCGCTTAAAATATCGGCTAATATGTTCATGCTATTCCTCCGAAGATTCCGGTGTCCCGGGGGTTTCCTCTATGATCGCGGCAGCCTTGTTTTCACGGGAAAGGCGCGCGCGCAGGATCAGCTCCCGCATCAGCAGCGAGAAGGCGCTCAGGTAGATGATGGCCGCTATGATGATGTCGATGATCTCCTTGGCAAACTCCGGCTGCAGGGCCTCGCCGCCCACTTGAATGTAGCCGATGAACAGCGAGCTGAGGATAGTGCCCAGCGGGTGGGAGGCCGCCAGCAGGGCAATTGGGATACCGTTGAAGCCCATAGTCAGCAACATTTTACCCATCGTGAACTGGCCGGTGCCCGACAGGTAGTATAGCGCCCCGCCGATACCCGACAGGGCCCCGGCGATCACCATGGACAGCACAATATTGCGCTTGTCATTGATGCCCGCGTAGCGGCTGGCATTGCGGTTGTTGCCGCAGGCTTTGAGTTCATAGCCAAAGGTGGTCTTTTGCAGCACATACCACATGATAAAAGCCGCGATGATGGCGATGAAGATGGCAATATTCATATAGTTGGAGCCCATGGCCTGGTCCATGCCCATCTTTGGCAGGATCGCCCCCGGGTTGGCGGCCGACAGGGCGGCCGTTCTGTCCTTGTTGATCGCGCCCCAGGCATTGGCCAGCATTTGCGGGCTGTTATACAGGAACAGGTTGGCGGCAAACAGGCCGATCCAGTTGAACATGATGGAGGTAATGACCTCGTTGACGTTGAACAGGGCTTTGCAGATGCCGGGGATCGCCCCCCAGACAGCGCCGCCCGCCATGCCCAGCAGAATGCAGCCATACCAGGGCAGCTGCCACATGATGGCGCCGACCAGTGAGAGCACCGCGCCCACTGTATACTGGCCGCTGGCCCCGATATTGAACAAGCCGGTTTTAAAAGCGAAGCCGACGGACAGGCCGGTCATCAGCAGGGGGGCAGCTGTATACAGCACCTTGGCGAAGCGGTCCGGCGAGCGCAGACCGGTGAAGATGATATTCCCAAAGCCATACAGCGCCTTGTCGAAGTTGAAGATCATCAAGAGGATGAAGCCCACCAAAAGGCCTGCCAGTATGGAGACCAGGGAGGCCGTCAGGTTCAGCGCGCCCTTGGGCATGGTCCTTTTCTTTTTCATTTATACGGCCTCCTTTACGGCGTCGCGGCGCTTGGCCCCGGCCATGTACAGGCCCAGTTCCTGCACGCTGACGGTCTTGGGGTCAAACTCGCCGACGATCTCGCCCTCGTACATCACCAGGATTCTGTCAGACACATCCATTACCTCATCAAGCTCCAGCGAAACCAGCAGCACGGCCTTCCCGGCATCTCGCTGGGCAACCAGCTGGCTGTGGATGTACTCGATCGCGCCGACATCAAGCCCGCGCGTGGGCTGTACCGCCACCAAGAGGTCTGATTCCTTGTCCATTTCCCTGGCAATGATGGCCTTTTGCTGGTTGCCGCCCGACATGCTGCGGGCAGGGGTCTGCGCCCCCTGGCCTGAGCGCACATCATACTGCTTGATCAGGCGCTCGGCATACTGGCGCACCGGCTTTTTGAGGATGTGCCCCCTTCTCTGAAACTGCGGCTGCCAATAGCGCTGCAGCACCAGATTTTCCTCCAGGGAAAAATCAAGCACCAGGCCATGCTTGTGCCTGTCTTCGGGGATATGGCTCATCCCCAGCTTGCTGCGGCCGCGGATGGGCATCGCCGTGATCTCCTGGCCCTTCAATTTGACGCTGCCGGCGCTCGCCTTTTCAAGGCCGGTCAGCGCCTGCACAAACTCAGTCTGCCCGTTGCCCTCAATGCCCGCCAGGCAAACGATCTCGCCGCGGCGAACCTGAAAGCTGACATCCTTCACGGCATTTTTCTTATGCAGGCGGCTGGGCACCGTCAGTCCCTTCACATCAAGAACGACCTCGCCGGCCTTGGCCTGCTGCTTATCGACATTAAAGCTGATGCTGCGGCCCACCATCATGAGCGACAGCTCCTCGCGGCTGGTATCCCTGATATCCACCGTACCGATCAGCCTGCCCTTGCGCAGCACCGTGCAGCGGTCAGCCACCTTCATGATCTCGGCCAGCTTGTGGGTGATGAACAGGATGCTTTTGCCCTCCCGGGCGAAGCCGCGCATCACCTCCATCAGCTCGTCGATCTCCTGCGGGGTCAATACCGCCGTCGGCTCATCAAAGATCAATATCTCATTATCCCGGTACAGCATCTTGAGGATCTCCACGCGCTGCTGCATGCCCACCGAGATATCCTCGATCTTCGCGTCAGGGTCAACCTTCAGGCCATAGCGCTCGCTGAGCTCCACCACCCTTTTGCGGGCTTCATCCTTCTTCAGCACGCCCCAGCGGGTCTTCTCGGCGCCTAAAATAATATTATCCAGCACCGTAAACACCTCCACCAGCTTGAAATGCTGATGGACCATGCCGATATGCAGGGCATTGGCGTCATTGGGGCTGGATATCTTCACCGGCTCGCCCGCCTTGAGGATGGTTCCCGAATCAGGCTGATACAGGCCGAACAGCACGCTCATCAGCGTGGACTTGCCCGCCCCGTTCTCGCCCAGCAGGGCGTGGATCTCCCCCTTTTTCAGGCGCAGGGTGATATCGTCGTTTGCCTTGATCCCGGGGAAAGATTTGCTGATGTTCAGCATTTCAATGATGTAGTCGCTCATGGGGCCTCCCTGTGAAGGATTATATCGGACAACGCCCGCCCCAAGGGGCAGGCGTGACAGTCCGGGCATTACGCCGCAGTCTTATAGAAGGGGAAGCGCCGGTTTCGCCAGCGCTTCCCCGCTTGATTTAGTTCTGGTAATCGACGGTGCTGACTTCAACGGCGGGTACGTTCTCAACATCGGGGGAAACGACGACGGAGCCGTCCTTGAGCTGAGCGTACAGCGCGTTGTACTCATCCTGAGTGAGCTTGGCAAAGCGCCAGCTGCCTTCGGCGGTGGGCAGGCCTATCGCGTCATCCTTCGCGCCGAGGGTGGCGACCACGCCCTGCATGTCCGCGGGCAGTGTGCCGTTGTTCTCATAGATCTTGGTCAGAGCCTGCACGACGGAGCCGGTCAGGTTCTTCATCGCGGAGGTAATGATCAGTTCGCTTTCGAAAGCCTGATCCTTGTCAACGCCGATCAGCTTGCCGTGGCCGGATTCTTCAGCGGCCGCCAGAGCGGACAGGTAGATGCCGCCGCCGCAGGCGAAGACCACTTCGGTGCCTTCAGTGTACCAGGCGTTCATCTTGGTCTTGATATCATCGTTGGGGCCGAAGGTATCGGCATACCAGTACTTGATCTCGGTCGTAATGCCCAGCTCCTTGGCAGCGGCGTCAGCGCCCTGCACAAAGCCATAGCCAAAGCGGACAACGGCGGGAACGGCCATGCCGCCCAGGAAGCCCAGCTTGGTGTAGCCGTCCTTCACAATGCCGTAACCGGCCAGGTAACCGGCCTGCTCTTCCTGATACAGGACGGAGTAGGTGTTCTTCGCGGCTTCGCCGGCGGGGGCGGTATCCAGCAGGATCAGGGTGACATCCGGATACTCGTTCTGCACGGCCGCGGCAGCATCAGCGAACAGGTAACCGGGCAGCACGACCACCTTGGCGCCCTTGGCGATGGCGGCTTTGATGCTCTCAACGCGGGCGTCATTGGAATCCTCGGACGGGCGATAGTAAGCATGGCTGACATTGTTGGCGGTGGCGTATTCTACAACGCCTTCCCAGGATGCCTGGTTGAAGGACTTGTCGTCGATGTTGCCGACGTCGGTGACCAGCGCGATCTCGTAGGTCTCGGCGGCCAGAGCGCCGAAGGGCAGCGCAAGCGCCAGCATCATGACCAGGGCCAGAAGTTTCTTCATGGATATTCCTCCTATTTGTTGTTCCTCGCGAAACATACTTGTTTCGACTGATTATAGCAAAGTATACCCCTGTTTTCAATAGCAAGACAGATCCCGTGAGGCTCAAGGCCTTGCGAGGATTGAAATATTAAAACAGCCCGGATACACCCAACAGAAACTGCGCGCCCCAGTAGGTGACCATCACGGCGGTATCCAGTCCCTTCCATTTGCGCTTCAGCAGTCCCCACAGCAGGATGCTGTCGGACACCGCGAACAATAGAGCTCCCAGCAGAACAAGAGGACCGCGCGTCAGGGCGGCAGCCATCATTGCCGAAATGATCACCCCGTAGAGCAGGAAGGGCAGCCTGGGTTCGCTGCTCTGTTTGGCCACGCTGTTCACATAAAAACCAGCCCACAGCGCCAGGCCGGCCCAGGCAAGCAGATGGACCGCGCCGATGCCGCCGCCGGACGCGAAAGCCGCGATCAGGCAGACATGCCCCAGCGCGAAGGCCAGCATGCCGCCTTGGAAATTGATCTCCAATATCACGTCCGCCGCCGCGCAGGCGAGGATGCCCGCCAGTATCCACCAGGCAGCGGGCCCGCCGCCGCCAAGGGCTGCGTACAGCGCCGGGATGGCCGCGATCAGCGTAGTGCCGCCCTTGAGCGCCAGAGCGCGACCCGCCGCCCTGCGTTTTTTCAGATAAAGTCGCCCGAAGGTGATCATCCCCAGACCGCACAGGCAAGCGATCCATATCGGCAGGTCCATCGCATTTCCTCTTTTCTTGAATGATTGTCCGTATTATTTCTCCGCGGCATGGCATATTCCTGCAGGGCACTTCATTTGCTAAGTGAATAATTAGTAATTTCACTTAGCACGGTAGCACATCAAGTCCTCCTCCACGGCTTCTCACCCCATTTCCTCGGGCCTTGGAGAATCATGAGTAATTTACGCTCCTATCACGCGCGAAACCGATGAATTCTCAAAAGAAAACTTTGTCATATCAAACCCCATTACCGCAGATAATTACGCATTTCTCCAAGGTATGCATAGTGATGAGTTTGTTAAATAATATTATTTATTAGCTATTAATGGTTTCTTAATTATTAAATTTTATTTCATATTTGTTGCGAAATCCGGTTATTCCTGCTATAGTATGCAAGGTTTTTGCGCTTGCAAAAACCAAGTCCGCTCAATGATAGGAGATATCAAGTATCCAATGAAGAAGACCGTCCTGTTTCTGTTGCTTGCCTGCCTGATACTCACCGCTTCCGCGGCCATGGCCGCTCCAAGCGAATCGCAAGAACTGCCGAGCGTTCAGCCTTCGCAGACCCGCGTTGACCTGGGCGATATCAAGGTAAAGGACGTCGATGCCTTTGCCGATTGGCTGGCGCGGCATCCCGGGCTTGAGCAGGTGGATATGTATGAAAGCCGCCTGAAGGCAGACCAGATCGACTTGCTGGCCGGGCGTTTCCCTCATATCAGCTTCGGTTGGACCATCAGGCTTGTGGAGGATCACTACATCCGCACAGATGCTACCGCCTTCGCCATCAACCACAGCAATAAATCCCCGGTCCATAAAAGCGTGGATTTCCGCCAGCTCAAGTACTGCAAAAACCTCATGGCGCTGGATCTGGGCCACAACGCGATCGATGACATCAGCTTTTTATATGACCTGCCCAAGCTGCGCGTCATCATCCTGGCCAGCAACCTGATCACCGATATCACCCCGCTTTCTTCCCTCAAGGATCTGGAGTACGCGGAGCTGTTTAACAACTACATCACCGATTACTCGCCCCTGGCAGAGCTTGATCAATTGATCGATCTCAATATTGCCTTCAATCAGTCGCAGGATTTTACGCCTTTGTACGGCCTGAAAGGGCTTGAAAGGCTATGGGTATACAACGCCAATAACAGAAACTGCGATGATCCGGTCGATCCGGAGCTGGTAGCCGGCCTGCAGGCTGCCCTGCCCGGCGCGCTGATCAATTCCACCAGCTATTCCACCCTGGGCGGCTGGCGCACGCATGAGCGCTACTATGTGGTGTTCAATATGCTTCACGGCGCTGTATCCTGGCTGCCCTGGGACGCGCAAGGCCTGGTGCCCAGGTATAACTGATCATCCTCCGCCGCGCGTCCCTTCATCATCCATATCAGGGCTGCCGTAAACCTTTTCGGCAGCCCTTTTACTATCGTATGCAACTGATGTATAATGAATACATTCACTTAATCCGCAAAGCTGAACTCCGGAGGAATTGATGGTCAGTATTTATTCGGCATCGACAGCGTTGTTCAATATCGGGATCAATATTTTTTCCTGTATCATCGTGACTATCATACTATTCAGCTATAAAAAGAATTTCGCCTCCACGCACGACATCCGGCTGCTGATCAAGACAACATTCGGCATTGCCATCGTCCTCCTGCTGGACATCATGATGTGGCTGCTCAACGGGAAGAGCGGCCGTCTTGCCGCCGCGCTCAGCCACACCGTCATCACCTCGTATTTCTTCGTCCAGATTTATATAGTATTTGAATGGGTCAGGTACGCGTGGTACCGCATTTTCGGAAAGAAAATGGCTGCCGGCAAGGAAATCCTGCTGATCATCATCCCCTTCACCATCCTTGCGCTGTTCACGGCGACCAACTTTCTGACGGAATGGGTTTTTTATATCGACCAAAACAACATGTACCACCGGGGCATCCTGTCGGAGCCGCTGGCTGTGGTGCTTCTGATGTATCCGGTGATTATATCCGTCCTCGCCTTGTATAAGCGCAAAGGCGAGCAAAGCCACGACCGCAAAACCGAACTGCTGACCATCGCGCTGTTCATCCTGCCCCCGTTTCTGGGCGCTTCGGCGCAGATTGCGCTATACGGCATCAGCCTTTTATGGCCCGCCACGGCAATCTCCAGCCTTCTCATCCTGCTCAATAAGGAAAGCCAGGCTATCCTGCAGGATCCCCTGACAGGCCTGAACAACCGCAGGAATATGGAGAAGAATTTTACCGTATACGAGCAGGGGCAAAACCGCATGGTGACGGTCATCATGCTCGACCTGGATAACTTCAAGCATATCAATGATCAATATGGCCACAGCGTCGGGGACAAAGCGCTGCAGCTGGCGGCGGATATATTGCGGTCAGTCTTCCTCGGCACAAACGCGTTTCTCGCGCGCCTGGGCGGGGACGAATTTATGATCATCCTGCCCCAGGGGAAAGAAAGCGCTGCCAGGGAAGCCGAGCAGAAGATCAAAGACGCCTTTGATATTTTCAACAAAACAGAACAGCTGCCCTTCAAGCTCTCCGCCAGCATCGGCTGGGCCATATCAGACAGCTATTCTCCCGGCAGGATGGAGCGGCTGCTTAAAGAGGCGGATATCAACATGTATCGCGACAAGACCGCGGGGTGAATCCCTCTCAAAGATAAAAGGGCCTTTCCGTGGAAAACGGAAAGGCATCTTTTTTTATCCGATGATTATTCCTTCGTCAGCTCATCGATCTGCCGCAGCTCTTCTTCGCTGAAGCTCAGGTTATCATGCGCTTTGGCCGCGTCCTCAATCTGACTGAGGCGGCTGGCCCCGATGATGACGGAAGCGGTGACGGGGCTGCGATGCAGCCAGGCAAGCGCCATCTGCGCCAGAGTCTGTCCGCGGGCGGCGGCGATGTCATTCAGGCCGCGCACGCGCTTGAGCAGATCCTCCGTGATGTTCTGGGGCGTGAGGAACACGCTGCTGCCCGCCGCGCGGGAATCCTCAGGGATGCCGTTGAGGTAGCGGTCTGTCAGCAAGCCCTGCTCCAGCGGGGAGAAGGGGATGGCCCCCACGCCCTCGCGCTCCAGCAGATCATAGAGGCCGCCTTCCGGCCCGCGGTCAAACATGTTATAGCGGGTCTGATGAATCAGCAGCGGCACGCCCATCTCGCGCAGCAGCCTGATTGCCCCCTCCGTCATCTCGGGGCTGTACTTGGATATTCCCACATACAAGGCCTTGCCGCTTTTGACTGCCGAAGCCAGCGCCCCCATGGTTTCCTCCAGAGGCGTATCCGGATCGGGCCGGTGGTGGTAGAAGATGTCCACATAGTCGAGCCCCAGGCGCTTGAGGCTTTGATCCAGCCCCGAAAGCAGGTGCTTGCGGCTGCCCCACTCGCCGTAGGGTCCCGGCCACATGTTGTGCCCGGCCTTGGTGGCGATGACCATGTGATCGCGCCAGGCGTGCAGATCTTCCTTCAACACGCGGCCGAAGTTGATCTCCGCGCTGCCGGCGGGCGGCCCATAGACATTGGCCAGGTCAAAGTGCGTGATGCCCAGGTCAAACGCGCCCAGCACCATCTGCCGGATGTCGTCAAAGCGAGCGCTGTCACCAAAGTTGTGCCAGAAGCCCAGGGATACCGTCGGCAGCTTCAATCCGCTGCTGCCCACGCGCTTGTACTGCATGTTCTGAGTCATGTCCATTTCTCCTTATGCCGTGATATCAAGTTCAAGTCCCACCGGGCAGTGATCGCTGCCCATCACCGTATCTTCAATGAAGGCAGCCTGCACCTTTTCCATCAGCCGCCGGGATACCACAAAGTAATCAATGCGCCACCCCGTGTTGTTGGCGCGGGCATTGCTGCGGTAGCTCCACCAGCTGTAAGCGCCGGTCAGATCGGGGTAAAGGGCGCGGAAGCTGTCGGCAAAGCCGCTTTCCAGCAGCTCGGTCATTTTTCCGCGCTCCTCATAGCTGAAGCCGGGCTGGCCGATGTTGGGCTTGGGATGGCGCAGGTCGATCTCATTGTGGGCCACGTTCAGGTCGCCGCAGTAGATGACCGGCTTTTTCTGATCCAGCTCCGAGAGGTAGGCGCGCATCTCATCTTCAAAAGCCATGCGGTAATCCAGCCGTTTCAGCTCAGGCTGGGCGTTTGGCACATAGCAGTTGACCAGATAGAATTCAGGGTACTCAAGCGTGAGCACCCGCCCTTCGTCAGTATGCGTGCCGTTCATGCCCGTAAACACCGCCAGCGGCTGGTGCCTGGTGAAGATGGCCGTGCCCGAGTAACCCTTCTTCTGGGCGCTATGATAGTAGCTGAAATAACCCTCCGGCTTAAAATCCGCCTGCCCCTCCTGCATCTTGGTCTCCTGCAGGCAGAAAAAATCGGCATCCGCCTGCCTGAAATATTCCTCAAACCCCTTTTGCAGCACCGCGCGGAAACCGTTCACGTTCCATGAAATAAATTTCATGCGATCCCCCTTGTCATTAATCATTATTTATATATACCCTCTTTGCAGCATAGGGAAGCAATGGGGGTGACGTTTGGGAAGCAATGGGGGCCGGAAAATCGCAATAAAAAGCGGCAGGCTCAAGCCCCGCTCTCCAACCGCTTCCCGCGGCCGAAGGCCGCGCTTCCCTACCCGTTTCCCCTATCGCTTCCCAATCCGTTTCTCCCCTATTGCTTCCCCATTACTTCGTCACAGGCGCGAAGCTGTCATCCACCGTGATCACGCAGTAATGGTCCTGATACTTGTCCCACACCAGCTGGGCCAGCGCGTTTTTCAGCGCTCCGTCGCTCAATTCAAGGCCGGAGGGCTTGACGCAATCGAATATCACCTTGTTGTGGTGGGCGCCCTTCACCAGCCGAAGGTCGTGGATGGTCAGGTCCGGATGGATCTGCCTTGCCGCCTGAGAAAGCCACAGGCGCATGTCCTTCACCTGCGGGTCCCGGGTAATGATCGGGTCCATGTGGATCACCAGGGAAATACCGCGCTTCGTATGAAAATCGCGCTCGATCTCATCAACCAATTCGTGGCTTTTGAGCACATCATCCTCCGCCGCCACCTCCACATGGACGCTGGCAAAGCGGCGGCCGGGGCCGTAATCATGCAGCATCAGGTCATGCGTACCCAGCACGCCGGGATAGGCCATGATGCTCTTGCGGATTTCTTCCACCGTCCCGGCATCGGGTGCTGCGCCCAGCAGGGGGTTGATGGTGTCGCGGATCAGCCCCCAGCCCGACCAGAGGATAAAGATGGCCACGGCAAGGCCCATCCACCCGTCGATGCGCACCTTAAAGAAATACTCGATGACTAGGGAGAGCAGCACGGCGGAGGTTGAGATCACGTCGTTGCGGCTGTCGGCGGCGGCGGCCAGCAGCGTGCCCGAGCTGATCAGGCCGGCAGCCTTCCTGTAAAAGCCCGAGAGCCACACCTTGGTCAGGATGGAGGCTGCCAGGATCCCGGCAGCAAGCCAGCTGAACACGGTGGGTTCGGGCGACATAATTTTATTCGCGCTGGTCTTCATCAGCTCGACCCCGATGACCATCACGATCACTGCCACCGTCAGCCCCGCCAGGTACTCATAGCGGGCGTGGCCGAAGGGGTGTTCACGGTCGGCAGGCTTGCCCGCCAGACGGAAGCCCATCAGGCTGATGATGCCCGAGGCCGCGTCGCTGAGGTTGTTGACCGCGTCAGCCATGACAGCGACAGAACCCGAAATAATGGCCGTCAGCACTTTGACCGCCACCAGCAGCAGGTTGCACGCTATGGCCACCGCGCCTGCCAGCGCGCCGACACGCCCGCGTCCCTCTCCATTTTTATCCCCGGCGGCAAAGCGCCTGATCAGCCATTCGCTCATTACAATATATCCTTATCCCGCAGTTCCCGGTCGAGCCTCAGGCACACCATCACAGAAAGAAAGGCCAGCCCTACATTGAGCAGCATGGGCAGCGAGCGGTTGACCTGCGACAGCCAGCCCGTCACCGCGCCGAAGGGGGCCGTGACCAAAAGGGCCAGCATGGTAGTAAAGGAAAACATGCGCGCCCGCTCCTCGCGTTCCAGCACCTGCATCCGCAGGCTGGACAGCATCGGCGTCATCATCGACAGCGCGGCCGCTTCCATCAGCACATTGAAGATGATCATCCCCATCATCGCCCGGCTGAGGGCGAAAAAGATGATATCAGCGATGATCAGAAGAATCATCGACAGGGTCATCGGCCGCAGGAAGCGCCTCACATCCAAGCGCGGCACCAGGACAAAATAAAACAGCAGCATCACCAGCGTGCGCACGGTGCTGAACAGCGACAGGTTCTCTCCGGCAATGCCCAGCTTTTCAGTCAGCAAAAGAGGCAGGAAGTTATCATTGATGGATCTGATCAGCATAAAGCAGGCCACCAGCGTCACCGTCAGCATGATGTGGCGGGAGCGGAACATCCGGCGGAGCACAACGCGGCTTTCAAGTATGCGGGAAAACACGGAGACTCCCTTGTTCTCCTTCATCTGCCGCAGACCGACACTGGTTTCCCTGGCATACAGGAAGATCAGGAGGGTCTTGACGCTCATCGTCACCGCCATCACCGCGTACAGCCAGCGAACGGCCGTGACCAGCGTCACCTCCCGCACCAGCAAGTAGGCCAGGGGGGATACAAAGCCGGCCACCAGCCCCGCGATGTTGGTGATGGCATAGAGGTGGATGATGCCCTCCGGCGGGTAATCCTCCGTCATCAACAGGCCCCAGGAGGTCTCCGTGACCCGCCAGCAGCCGTTTGAAAAGGCAGCGATCAGAAAGCTCCACGGCCCGGACGCTGTTGCCCAGATGATGCTGGGGATGATCCAGGCGAAGAGGTCAAACACCGCCGTCGCTCCCCTGCGCCCCAGCTTATCCGTCATAATGCCCGCGATGGCCGATGCCAGGGTCTGCCCGACCAGGGATACCGTGGTGACCAGGCCGATCATGAACGGGCTCATGCCCAGCGCCGCCATGTACACCGCGGCCAGGGGAATGAACAGGTTATGGGGTATGCCAAACAAGGGCTCCGTCCACAGGCAGACGCGCTGGTTGCCCTTCAGATTGACAAACGTATGCAAGATCGGGTTTCTCATCAAGCCGCGCGGTTTCTCAGCCATCGTTCCTCCTGCCCCGTTCTGTACAGGGATAGGGGTATTATAGTCCAAACGATCAATAGTTAACAGGGTTTGGGTGAAGGACATTCACCTTCTGGCGGCAAGCCTTCATTCATCGAATACCGCTTCCCCAGAAAGCAAAAAGCTCTCCGGCAGCGCCTCAAATCCATGAGAAGGCTTGTGAAGGTACAGCTTTGAAAAAATGCTCCTGCGCCCGGCCTCATCGGTGACAGGGATCGGGCGATAATCCCCTTTCTCCCCGGTGACACAGGGAAGAACACGCAGGGCGGAGAGTCTCGGTGTTTCACCGCTCAGGTCATAAACAGCCTGAAACATGCCGGTCGAGGGATCCACATTGCTCATGGTGCCGAAGGTAAAATTTCCCGTACTGAAGAAAACAGGCTTGCCTTGATACAGCGCGATGGGTTGAATGACGTGCGGATGATGGCCATAGATCAGGTCTATATCCAAAGTCCGCGCTTTGCGCGCGAAAGCGTACTGCGCAGGGCTGGGTTTCATATGTGTTTCCCTGCCCCAATGCAGGCTCAGGATGATCAGCGAGCATCCTTTTTCGCGCAGGGCAGCGGCAGACGCTTTGATGTGTTTCACATCAGATTCCTGCGGATAGGTAAAACCGATCAAACCGATCCTGACCCCCTTGACCTCCGCTATCAGCTGCCGGTCAAAGCCGGAGGAAGCGCCGGGGCTTAATGTGCCGAAGTGTCCGATGCCGGCATCATCCAGCGCGGCCAATGTGTCGCGGTACCCTTGGGCAAAAAAATCCATCGCGTGGTTGTTGGCGGTATTGACCGCGTCAATGCCGCCCGATAAGAGGATCTGCGCATGGGCCGGATCGATCACCAGGGGGTAGCGTATATCCTTATGCCTTCTTGATCGGGTCATCGTGCCTTCAAGGTTGGCGATGGTCAGGTCATCCGCGTTCAATACATCCGCTACGAGGGAAAAGGGCCACTCGCCGCCCTTTTCCCGAACGACCTCGTGATAGCCGCTTTTGGCTTCCCGGTATTGAATCGCGTCACCAATACTGATATCTCCTGCAAAAGTCAGCGTCAGGATTTCATCGAAGGCCATGGCGGCATGTTGAAAAAGAAGATTCAACAGAAGGATACCTGCCAGCATCAGCGCCTTGAACATGCTGTTTCCTCTTCTTTTCATACAACCAATCCTTTCAATTCACAGCCTGTGCCGGATGGCCCGCCGCGGGGGTTGGCATATTATAGCCCAAACAATGAAAAGTTGACAGACATCAGGAGTAAAAACGCGCGTTTTCCCATAAAAAATAATATGACCTTACCGACTCCTCATTCAATATTCGGCATATGCGCTCCCTTGGGGTATAATACATTCGGGTTTTGAAAATTTCCTCGGCGCAGGGCCCGCGCGCCGGAAAGGATACCGCTTTGTTTGACCAAAGGGATGAGCTGCCAAAGGAGCCGCTGATACTCACTATCTTCGGCGCTACAGGTGATCTGACGCACAGAAAGCTGCTGCCAGCGCTCTACCACCTGCGCGCGGAAAACAGGCTGCCCGAGCAGATCAGGATATTGTTGATCGGCCGCCGCGATCTGAGCGGCAGCGCCTACAGGGGGGACGCGGAAGCCGCGATCCGCCGCTATTCGCGCACCTCGCCGGATGAACAAAAGCTGAGCGGATTCCTTGACATCATCTCCTACTACAGGATGGAGTTTATCAGTGACCCGGAAAGCTACGCGGGCCTCAGCCGGCGGCTGAAGGAAGAAGAGGCGGCCATGTCCGTCCCCGCTGTCCGGCTGTTCTTCCTGGCCGTGGCGCCAGAGCACTTTGCCCCGATTGTGGAGCGCCTGCGCGATAAAGGCTTGGCCGAAAAGGGCAACGCCGACCACCGGGTGATGATTGAAAAGCCCTTCGGCTCGGACCTGGAAACAGCGCGCGCGCTTAACCGCACCATCTCAAAAGCCCTGGACGAAAAGCAGGTCTACCGCATCGACCACTATCTGGGCAAGGAGATGATCCGCAACATCCTGGCCATCCGCTTTGCCAACTCGCTGTTTGAGCCGCTGTGGAACCATCACTACATCGACAACATTCAGATCACCTCGTTTGAGACCCTGGGCGTCGAAGGGCGTGGCGGCTATTATGAGCAAGCGGGTATTCTTAAGGACATGCTTCAAAACCACCTGCTGCAGATGCTGGCCCTGATCACGATGGAGCCTCCCATCGATCTGATGCCCGAATCCGTAAGGGATGAGAAGGTGAAGGCCTTAAAATCGCTGCGCCGCTTTGAGGATGAGAATTCCTGCGGCGGCATTGTCATGGGCCAGTACGGCGAAAACGAACAGGATGGGAAGCGCGTGCCCGGCTACCGGCAGGAGGAGGGCGTGGATGATGACTCCAGAACGCCCACCTATGTAGCCCTGCGCGCGCAGCTGGATAACTTCCGCTGGGGCGGCGTGCCCATCTACATCCGCGCCGGCAAGCGCCTGGACCGGGCGCGCACGCAGATCGTCATCGAGTTCAAACGCCTGCCTGGCGTCAACTTCTACAAAGAGTTCGAGGGCCAGCCGCCCAACCTGCTGGTGATCGAAGTACAGCCGGCGGAGGGCATGTATTTCCGCATCAACTTGAAACGCCCGGGGACGGATTTTAACATGGAGCGCGTGGCGCTCAACTATGCCCAGCACAGGCGCTTCCAGGGCAACGTGCCGGAGGCCTATGAACAGCTGCTGCTGGAGGCCTACCGCGCCAATTCCTCCCTGTTTACCAGGTGGGATGAGCTGGAGTATTCCTGGCGCTTCATCGAGGGCATCGAGACCCACTGCCCGGCCAACCGGGCGGCCTTCCCCAACTATCCCGCGGGATCGCGGGGCCCCGAGGCGGCAGACCGCATGATCGAGCTGGATGGCCGCAGGTGGTGGGAAATCGACCTTGATCAGGACAACGCGGAATAAGAAGGAGAACAGCATATGCGCATCATCGATATTTCCATGCCCATCAGGGGGGATATGCCCACCTACAAGGAAAGGCCCGAGAAGGCTCCCCTGCATACATGGGCGGCCAGGCTGCCCCACGACAGCGTCAACGAATCCGTCTACACCATCAATGTGCATACCGGCACCCATCTGGATGCTCCCTTGCACATGACGGATGGTGACGCCTCTGTCGATACGGCTCTGCCGCTGGAGCGCCTGATCACCAAAGCGAGGGTGTTCGATCTCACCCATATTGAAGAATCCATTGAAGACAAGGACCTCCGGGACCTGGGCATTGAGGCGGGCGAGTTCGTGCTGCTGAAAACCGCCAATTCCTACGACCCCCGAAGCGGAGGCACTTCGTTTGTCTACCTCAGGGAAAGCGGCGCCAGATATCTGGCCGAGAAGATGATCAGCGGCGTGGGCATTGATGCCCTGGGCATCGAGCGGGACCAGCCCGGCCACCTGAGCCACCACCCGCTGATGGACAAGGGCATCATCATCCTGGAGGGCCTGATCCTCAAAGACGCCCCCGCCGGCAGCTATACCCTGATCGCTCTGCCGCTGAAATTGGTAGGCGCTGAAGGCGCGCCGGTCAGGGCAGTGCTGGTTGAGGGCCTCTTGTAAGGCAATCGACTTCAATTGCCGGTATGCTTAAGCCGCCCTTTCGATTGACGAGGGCGGTTGCTTTATGGTCATTGGGTCGTCGGCGCTTGCGGAACACGGCATCGATGGCGCAATTAATATGTATTCCGGGCTCTATAACAACCCTTTCTAATCTGAGGCAAGTACCGAAGAAGAATGTTCGGGTTATCATTGCCGCCGTCTTTCATTTTCATCATACGCAGTAAGAGAGCCCTTTCCAACCATGATAGGTCGGAATGGGCTTGAAATTCTTCCCTGCAAGGAAGAAGTTCGATGCAAGCAATGAAAGCTGTCAAAATTCAACCGCATCTAACTTTCCCGGCTTTTTGCCCGTATAATATATGAAAGCAAGTGATGCATCCATGCTTATCGAAAACCCAGAGGAGAAATCATGATTTCCGACGATCACTTCACTCAGGAGACGATTGCGTTGACCCCGTCGCTTTACCGGATATCCATGAGTATCCTGCGGCATGAGGCCGACTGCCGGGACGCCGTGCAGCAAGCCCTGCTGAATGTGTGGGCAGCCCGCGGACGGCTGGAGGAGACACGATTCCGCGCGTACCTGACGCGTGCCGTCATCAACGAATGCCGGAACATCCAACGCAAGCGCATGCGCGAGACCCCGATTGATGAAATGCCGGACATAGAATACGTGATGCAGCCGGAGCAATCAGAACTGCGGGAGGCCATTGACCTCTTGCCGGAATCCCTTCGCATGCCGCTCTTGCTGCACTACATGGAATGCTTCAATGAAAAGGAAACCGCCGCCGCGCTTGGCATCACCGTCGTCGCAGTCAAAAACAGGCTGTTCCGCGCGCGAAAGATACTGAAACAACAGCTGAAGGATTGGGAGGTTGCACCGCAATGAAAAAGAACGCGCTGAACAACGAGCGCCTGCAAGCGCTATTCCCCCAAACGCCCCAAGCTTTCAGCGACTTTGTTGAGCACAGGCTCAACGACCTGAAAGCAGGAAAGGAGACCCCTGTCGTGAAAAAGAAACTGAGTATGGGCCTCATACTGGCCCTAGCATTGGTCCTGTTGGTGACTGCTGCCGCCGTAGCGGCCATCATCTCCCCGACGGCTGAATTCTTTGGCTTCCTTTATGGCAAGGAGAAGCAGGAGGTGCTGCTCAAGGGCGACATCGCGGCCATTGGCCAGGTGCGTGCGGTTGGCGACCTGGAAGTGACCCTGGAGGATGTCGTTTACCAGGCGGAAGGCGATATGACCGGGCTGTACGGCACAGGTATCATTGCCCCGAAGGTAGGCAGCAAGGTGGTGCTGATCCCTGAGGATTACAGCCCCGCATCGCCTGCGGGCTACACACTGCACTATGGCAAGGATGAGGAGGTACCCGAGGACGCGCCCACCTACCTGGAGCAAGCGGAAAAGACCGACTCGAAACTGCTGCAGGTTTCGGTTCGACCGGATAGCCTAACGATCGCGGACAAGCGGGTGGATGTTGACGTCGGATACAGCCTGCTGCCCTTGTCCGACGGCCGCGTCCGCTTCGCATTCGAATTGGCAGGGCCCGGTGTACTGCGCGCAAGCGACTACCTCCTGAGGATGGACCTGGTCTGGTTTGATCTGGACGAGCAGGGAGAGCCGGTGGGCGATGTGAAGATAGACAGCTGGGACGTCCTTGTCATGCCGCAGCTATCAGAAACAGCCAAGGCCGCCATCGCAGCCCAGACCCCGGTGCCTGAGCCCACGGCGGCCCCTGCTGCAGTCCCCGGCGCTATCCTGATGGTTGGCCAGCACTGGTCGGAGCATGAGAAATACACAGCCGCGCATCCCGAGCGCAGCGCCCAGAACATCGCTCTGGAATACGGCGAGTGGTACGACTTCATCGCGAACCCCGAAAACGTATGGGACGTGGGCTTCTTCTTCCTGGAGGATGGCAGCCTGGACGCCCTGATCAAGGACGGGCGCATCCTGGACCTTTCGGACAACGAAAGCATCATGGCCAAGGTAAACGACCTCTATCCCAGGGTGCAGGAAGCCCTAGCCCGCGATGGCAAGACCTATGCCGTGCCCCACGCAGTCTTTGGGGGGCACAACGGTCTGGCAGCCATCGATGAGGACACCTGGAAAGAGCTTGGCTGGGATTTCAGCAAAGCGCCCAGGACCTTTGAAGAACTGGCCGCTCTGGCTGAGGAATACATGGCCCTGCCCCTGGAGACCCGCCGCGGCACCCGCTTCCTGGGGGAAGGGGAAACTGCTGCGGAGACCCGCCGCACGCTGCTCCGCGAACTGGTTAATACAGCCTATGCGGAAGCCATGGCAATGGGAGACCCCGGGGCCATTGACGCCACGGCATTGCGGGAAGGCCTTGCGCAGATCGAAGCGGCCAGCAGGGTTCTGGGTGAAAAACAGGCGTCCAGGGACGCCAAGGGGAAAATGCGCGCCCTCATCTTTGAAGGCTGGCCCTACGTGGATGCCCATGGCCGCAGGCAGCTGAGCCTTCGCCTGGGAGACGCGCCTGCCTTCACTCAGCGCCTGGGCGTATGCGTCATCAACGCCGACGCCCCCAACAAACAGGCTGCCATCCAGTACGTTGAGTGGCTTGTGGGCAACACCAACGCCCAGTTCCTGCCCATGCTAAGCGCCGTCATGACAGCGCCGGAAATCGCCAAAATGAGCGTTGAACAGAACATTCTGGATTACAGTATGAGCAGCCTTATCCAGGCCGGTATCAGCCAGGAAGACCTGGCCCAGGTTGAGAAGCTCAAGGGCATGCTGGCAAGCGGCGATGTCAGCAAATACGGCCCGGAGGAAGCCGGACTGGCCCGCTTCCGCCAGGAAGTCGCCCCCTATATGACCATCATGACAAGCCCCTACCCCGTGACCTATGACATCCAGCAGGATTACCTGGACGGCAAGCTGGACGCGGACGCATTCATCGACGCGCTTCAGGAGGCGGCGAAATAGATCACAGAAGCTGCTGCGGCTGAATCAGTCAGACGTTTGGTTTGACACTGCACCATGACCAAAGGGCTGCCACAGGAAAAGGCAGCCCTTTGGTCTTTTGTTATATAATGAAATATGCGATTATTAGCCCGGCAAAAACTATTTCTTTCATCCGGGTTGCATCAAGCCCGCTTTATTCCGTCTTATAGGTGAAAGGAGGTGCGACATGCCCAACACTGCGGTTCCAAGCGAAGCAAATGAAAAGAAGCTGGAAGAATGGATTGCGGAGTACAGCAGCGCTGTGCTGAAGCTTTGCTTCGTATACCTCGCTGACGCCGAAATGGCGAAGGATGCCATGCAGGATACCTTTGTGAAGGTATGGAGAAGAATGGAGCAATTTCAAAACCGGCATGAGCTGTCCGAAAAGGCCTGGATTATGAAGATTGCCTTGAATACATGCAGGGATTACAAACGGACGGCCTGGTTCCGGCATATCGACATGCGAACATCAATCGAAGAACTGCCGGAGCCTATGGCCCCTACGACTGACATATCCCGTGAGTTGTTCATGGACGTCATGAATTTGCCTGTGAAGTACAAGCAGGTGATTCTGCTGCATCATTTCCAGAACTTGAACCAGTCTGAGACCGCGCAAGCGCTTGGAATCAGCCGCACATCCGTATCGAAGCGTTTGAAGAAAGCCTATGGAATGCTTCAGTTTGAACCTAAGAAGGAGGGGACACCATGAATCGTCATGATGAGATCAATCTCAGCCTGCAAGAAAACCTCTCCGGTTTGGAAGCAACGCGCCTCATGCAGGCTGAACTGATGGAGAATATTACCGGAGGTATAAAAGTGAAAAGGAAACTGACAGTCGGATTGGTCTTTGCCCTGTGCCTCATGCTGGCCGCAGTTAGTGCGCTGGCTGTAACGCTGTGGAAAAACTACTATGACAAAATCGCGCAAAATGAGGGTGAAATCGGCTCCTATGATACCTGGAGCGGCGAGAAGCGGGCAGAGTTCGTGTTGGCAATGCAGGCGGAAGGCGTGGTGTTTGACCAGGAACGGATGAATATCCTGGCAAACAAGGGAACGTCTGACGCTGACAAAGCCAAGATCGCCACCGACCTGATTCTGGGCAAATACCCAGGCATGCGGGAAGACACCATCACCGCCATCAGCATCATGGAGGCGGAAAAGGGTATCCTGCCTACTTGGAGCATGGAAGACAAGGCCGCCTACACCCAGATGCTGCTAAAGACGAAGACCCTGGGTTATGACGAGGAAATGTACTGGCTGCCCGGGGATATGGACATCTCCCAGGATAAGGCTGTAGACATTGCAAATGAGGCCAGCATCAAGAAATATGATGAATCACAGGAGAATCTGAAAGCACTGATCTTGTACACCGAGCTGCGCAGCCGCGCCGACGAAAAGGAGAACCGTACATGGCTTGTATACTATATGAAGCCGGGGGTGAGCGTCTATGACGCCCCGGGTAAGTACAGCGTGTGGATCAACTCCCAGACCGGGGAAGTGGAGTCTGTTGACTCCATCGCTCAACAGGCCGGTGATGAAAACACAGTTCCTGAACACATCCAGAAAATGTGGCAAGAAATTTTAGAGGCTTACAGAGATGCTGCACCCTTTACCA